>JBEBGW010000411.1:0-3763 GCA_040081025.1 Pyrinomonadaceae bacterium
ATGCCTAGGAGATCCAACTCGTGCCATACGACGATAAACTCGCGGATCGCGTCAGGGAGATCATCGCCGAAACTCAGACCGCCGTTGAAGAAAAGCGAATGTTTGGCGGACTTTGCTTCATGGTCAACGGCAAGATGTGTGTTGGCGTCGAATCGGAGCGGATGATGATCCGGTTTGACCCAGCCCGCACCGAGGAGATAATGGAGATCGACGGCGTCGGCCCGATGGACTTTACGAAGCGGGTGATGAAGGGATTCGCATTTGTCGACGCAAGAGTGCTTACAACCGATAATGCGCTAAGGCGGTTCGTTGAGTTGGCTCTCGATTTCAATGAAAAGGCGAAGCCATCCAAGAAGCGTTCAAAGCGGTAGCTAGTTTCAAATATTGATGATCCGAAATTTCATTCTCATCCTCGCATCCATCAGCTTCATCGTCGTGATCGGCGGTGCAGTCTATGAACATCTTGCTCTCGTGCCGGTGTGGTCGGCGGCCGTGCCAGCTTCTCTCTCAGTGTTTCAGGGACCGTATGCGCTTACGCCGGAGAAGTTTTGGATGTTGATACATCCGGTGACGATCGTGCTTTTGGTTGCTGCCTTGATCGCCAATTGGGCGTCTGATCGACGAACTTTGATAATCGTGACGTTAGTGGGCTACCTGTTTGTTCTGGGTATAACGTTCTTCTATTTTGTTCCGGAACTTGTGGCTTTGACGCAAACTCCGTTCGCAGAGACGGTTGATGCGGCGTTAACCGATCGAGCGAATCGATGGGAGACGCTCAGCCTGGTGCGGCTAGGGTTTCTGGTACTTCTAGCGATCACACTTCTGTCAGCTCTTGCAAAGCCATTCGACTCGCGTTCGTATCGAAGGTTCTGACAGAGTTGTCTAGACGATCTCCCAGGCACCTTCCGACTTCAGTAATTTACTCATCAAAGCGGCGTGCACTGCATGGCCGCTTTTTTCGGCGGTGATCTTGCCTTGCAGCGGCATCCCGAGAAGCGCGACGTCGCCGATGATATCGAGGATCTTGTGGCGGACGAATTCGTCGTCGAATCGGAGCGGCGTTTCGTTGAGCATCCCATCGGGCGTGAGGACGATCGCGTTGTCGAGCGACCCGCCGAGTGCGAGATTCGCCTTCCGCAGCATTTCGATCTCGTGCGTGAACCCAAAGGTCCGCGCCGACGCGATCTGCTTGCCGAACGAGCCGTTTTCCATCACGAAATGATACGACTGCCGCTTGATGAACGGGTGAGCGAAGTCAATCACGCATTCGATCTCGAACCTGTCGGACGGCTCGACCGACATCTTCCGGCCATCTTCGTCGATATCGACACGCTTCAAGACCTTCAGCGTACGACGAGGGGAATCGAGCTTCTTAGTGCCGGCTTTCGTGATCAACTCGACCCAATCTTCGCTCGACCCGTCGAGGATCGGGATCTCGATGTTGTCGAGCTCGATGAAGGCGTTGTCGATGCCGGACCCGCGGAGCGCCGACAGGAGATGCTCGCACGTCGAGAGCACAACGCCTCGACGCATTAGCGTGGTCGCGTAAGAGCAGTGCGAGACATATTCAACCGACGCGGGGATCTCAAAATTGTCGAGATCGGTACGGACGAATATATAGCCGGAATTAGCCGGAGCCGGTTTGAGTTTCAATTGGACATCGACCCCGGTGTGGAGCCCGACGCCTTTGGTCTTAACGGCTTTGGCGATGGTGGTTTGTTTCATCTGCTGGCGATTCATACTACAAACGGCGTGCCGAGGCCGGAATCGAGGGAATTGACGTAATGCTTCGAATTATCGGCGAATTGTGTAGCTATTTCGCAACACGACTGTAGCGCTCGTTTACTATTAACCCTTCAGGAATTACAATTTACCAACGATATGGCAATTCAGACTGCGGGTCAGAAGTCCGCAAAGGTAATCAAGCTAAAGATCGAGGATCAGTCGACGATCGATCTTCCGAAAGGCGCTCACGAGCAGATACAGAAGGCATTGGATTTTCTCCCGATCGAGCATCAGCGTGGGCTGGAGAAGGTGAAGCTCGTGGATTTTATCAATGATCCGCGTTTGAAGAACATGGATGTTCCGATCAAGGGCGATCTGCCGGGGCTCTATCATCCCAGGGTTCAGAATCAAGGTGCGTGGCTTGAGCTTTCAATGGGAGCATTGCTGCAGCCAACTGAGGGCTGGGCGAAAAAATGGATGGCTAAGTCAGCGTTCAAGTCGAACCTTGCCGGACTTATCTTTTCGCTGGTCGGACAGCACTATCATTTCACGCTCAAGCATTCCGTTAAGAAGCAGAATCTCGAACCGCAGATTCGGCAGTACGCCGAGAAGAATCTGCGTGAGTGGGGCGAGAAAGAGAACAAGAACAGTTTTCGTGCGAAGCTCTTCAAACCGGTTCGGCCCTACGTCGAACGGCTCGCGAAATGGCTTAACAAAAAAGCGGCTCAGAATCAGAAAAAATAGCAATGAAATACTGGCTCGTAAAACAGGAACCGACGGCGTCTTCGTGGGATGACTTTGTCAAAGACGGCAAGACCGACTGGACCGGAGTTCGTAACTATCAGGCTCGTAATTTCTTGAAGGAAATGAAGAGAGGCGACAAGGTTTATTACTACCACTCTAACGTCGGCAAGGAAGTTGTCGGAATCGCCGAGGTGACGAAGGAAGCATTTCCCGATCCTACCGACACGGCTTGGCACGCGGTTGAGTTGACGCCGGTGAAGCCTTTGAAGAAATTCGTCACGCTTGCCGATATCAAGGCGAACGCCGCTCTCGCGAATATCTATCTCGTCCGTCAGCCGCGATTCTCAGTGATGCCGCTGACAAAGGACGAATATCAAGAGATCTTGAGCATGTCCAAATAGGATCGGCAATGAACTCTGCACCAGAAACCGCTCGCGGGCCGTTACTGAAGAACGCGGTCGAATACTACCATTCACTTCTCGAAGACCACGATATTGCGGTCGAGTCTCAGCGAATCCTTCAGGATGGCCTTGAGAAGAATCGGTTGATATTCGGCGGCCGGCCCTTGTCGCCATATCTGCGGCCGCACTTTATCACGTTCGCCGATTGGGCTCGGGTGAAGATCACGTGCGAGACGATCTGGAGTGCTTTACAAAAAGTGAAGGATGCGGCAGTTGCGGATGATTCAATCCTGGATGAACTTGGCGTTACTCCGATCGAACGTGAGTTGGTGAAGATCGACCCGGGCTACTCACAAGTCTCGCCGACGTCGCGGCTGGATTCATTTCTGACCGACGACGCGTACAGCTATGTCGAGCTGAACGGCGAGAGTCCGGCGGGTATTGCCTATGCCGATTCGGCAACGGCGATATTTGAATCCCTTCCGGTGATGCAGAAGTTTTGCGAGCGATATCAGGTCCAGGGGTTCAACGGCCGGCCGCTGCTGCTCGGTGTGCTCCTCGAATGCTGGGACGAGTTTTGCGGCGGGAAAGCGGATCGCAAACCGGTCATCGCGATCGTCGATCTCAAAGATCTCCCGACCCAAAAGGAATTCGAACTTTTCCGGGACTATTTTGAAGATCAAGGATACGACGCGGTTATCTGTTCCCCGCACGAGCTCGAGTGTGACGACGGCAAGCTTTATTTTGGTGGAGTTCAGATCGATGTCGTTTACAAGCGACTGCTCGTTAATGAATATCTGCCGATAATGGATGAAGCTCCTTCGCTGGTTGATGCGTATCGTGCAGGTTCGATCTGCATGGTAAACAGTTTTCGCGGAAAGCTGGTCCACAAG
>JBEBGW010000412.1:0-3743 GCA_040081025.1 Pyrinomonadaceae bacterium
GTGTGGTCGCGCGATCTTTATCACGTATTTACGGCGTTTCTGGCGATCGGCGACAAGGCTGCGGCGGAGCGGGCGCTCGATTTTCTGTTCAAGATCCAGCAAAAGGAAGACGGTAGTTTTCCCCAGAATTCCGATTTGACCGGCAAGATGGGATGGGGATCGCTGCAAATGGATGAGGTCGGCTATCCGCTGATAATGGCATGGCAGATCGGTAAATTTGATAAGGAAACGTACGAGAAACACGTCAAAAAAGCTGCCGATTTCATAGTAGCAAAAGGCCCGTTCTCGCCGCAGGAGCGTTGGGAAGAGCGGCCGGGCTATTCGCCCTCGACAATCGCCGCCGAGATCGCCGGCCTAGTCTGTGCGGCCGATATCGCTAAACGCAATGGCGACAATACTTCGGCCGAACTTTACATAAAAACCGCTGACAACTGGGCTGCGAACGTCGAGAAATGGACCGCAACGACAAAGGGCAAGTACGGCGACGGCAATTATTATCTCCGCATCTCAGAAAAAGGCGAACCCGACGCAGGCCATAAGATCGAGCTAAATAACAACGCCGGAACGTTTTACGAACACGAAATAGTCGATGCCGGTTTCCTCGAACTCGTCCGCCTAGGCATCAAGCGGGCTGACAACCCGCTTATAGTAAAATCGCTGAAAGTGATCGATCAGATCCTAAAGGTCGATACGCCAAGCGGTCCCGCATTCTACCGATATAACCACGATGGCTACGGGGAAATGGACGACGGCCGCAAATGGAATTTCGACGGCAAATACACCGGCAAAGGCCGCCCCTGGCCGTTGCTGAGCGGTGAAAGAGGACAGTATGAGCTTACCCGGCATGGAGAATACCTGCGCGAGTTAAATACGCCTCGTACGTGCCCTGACGGCCGACCATGTCCTCCGGTGAAACCTTCAACTGGTTACCTGACAGCCGCTCGATCACGCCTCGACCACATGCTCGCGTTCGCCAGCGAAAGCCTGATGCTTCCGGAACAGATCTGGGATAAGAAGGACGCTCCGCCGAATGCCGACCGCAGATTTATGCCGGAGTTGAAGTTTGGCAAAGGAACAGGATCGGCAACCCCGCTAGCATGGTCGATGGGGCAATTCATTCGGCTCGCGACCAATCTCAAAGCGGGCCGAAACCTCGACACACCTCAGATAGTCTACGACCGATATAAGAACGGCATTCCAACCAATAGCGGCGTCAAATAGATCGTAGAAAACAGCTACTCAAGACTTTTTCAGAAAACCTTCATCGTTTCCTAACGATTCGATATCTCTGCGTCTGCCATCCTTACACTCGAGCGGTGAAACGCTTGTCGGAACAAAAACATCCGTTCACAGACGAGTGCCGGCGAGCTTTCCTTGCTCAAGCATTTATATGAATTACAGATCAGGAGCAATTGTAAAATGAAAGGATGGATAACGTTAATAACCATGATCGCAGCGGTGCTTGGCGGGTCGGCCAATGCACAAGACTTTGCTATCCAAAACCACGATCGTCGGGTGGAGCCAACGGTTTTTCAGGCAGCCGGCCCAAACGCCGCGTCGATTCAAAGCACGGTTGATCAGTTTCGAGCTGCAATCGGCGGAGCCAATAACGGAAACACGCCCGGGTCGATCCTCGACGGTCGCCGGGAGATCAACTGGGATGGCGGCGGTTCAACTGCTACGTCTGAATCCGGGACGCCGTTTGATGGGTTCTTGAACAACCGAGGCGCCCGTTTTACAACCAATGGCATCGGTTTCGTTCAGGCAACTCCCCTCGGACTTGCGTTCGCGTTCGGAAATTCGCAATACGAATCGAATTTTGCAGCCTTCAGCGCGGCCAGGCTATTCTCGCCTCTCGACGGAAACCTTACCAAAGTACAGTTCTTCATTCCGGGCAGCAACGGCTCGGCATCGGCGAGAGTTCGTGCATTTGGTGCTGTCTTTACCGATGTCGATACACCGAGCGGCGCTGAACGAGGCCACGGACGACGCAAAGACGACACTACGATCGAGTATCTGGACAAATGGGGACGCATTCTCTACCGCGGGATCGTTCCGGCATCACCGGGAACGGCAACGCTCTCGTTCTTTGGTATTTTGCTCGAAGACGCCGACATCGCATCTGTCAGGATCTTTGCCGGCGACACGCCGGGCCCGGACGACGATCGACGCAGCGATATCGTAATGATGGACGATTTTATCTACGGGGAACCCCAGCCTCGGCAATAGGTACATAGGCCCGCAAAATGGTCGGCGGACGGATATCTCAGAGGCATCGGCTTCTGAGAGGTTCGCGCCGCCGGCCCTTCCTATAACCCATAAACGTGCAGGCCCGTGCTCGCAGTAGCTGGACCGCCTTAACTCGCCAGGCCCCGCCTGTAGCCGAAGAATTACTATGAATCGCCGCAATTTTTTATACCTCGCGGGAGTGTCAGCCGCGGCCGCAACCGGAGCAAGGCTTGGGTCGGCGGCAACCATTTCAGCAGCCGAAACTAAGTTTGACCCAATGAAATGGGAGTCCGTTCGTGAGCAGTTCGACCTCTTGGCGAACGACCAGATACACCTCAGCTCATTCTTTCTTACCTCGCATCCGCGGCAGGTACGCGAAGAGATCGAGCGACACCGCTCGGCGATCGACGCGAGTCCGCTGGAATATATCGAGAAGAATATGTTCACAATGCCCGGGAAGATCGCAGCCAACGTCGCGGAATATCTCGGCGGGAAACCGGAAGAAGTCGCTATCACGAATAGCACAACGATGGGTTTAGCCCTCATATATCATGGTCTGCCGCTGCGGACGGGCGATGAGATCCTGACCACGGCTCACGACCATTTTGTGCATCACGAGGCGGCCAGGCTTGCGGCTGAGCGGGCGGGTGGCACGGTTCGAAAGGTTCCGCTCTACCTGGATCCAGCAAAAGCGTCTGCCGACGAAATGGTCGAGCGTATTCGGAACGCGACGTCCTCAAGGACCCGTGTTGTGGGTGTCACCTGGGTACACTCGGGCACAGGCGTGAAATTACCCATTCGCCAGATCGCCACTGTGATCGAAGAAATAAACCGCAAACGGACCGAGGCTGATCGAGTGATCTTGATCGTCGACGGCGTCCACGGCTTCGGGATCGAGGATGAGGCGGTCGCCGAACTGGGAGCGGACTTCTTCGTTGCCGGCACGCACAAGTGGATCTTCGGGCCGCGCGGCACGGGAATAGTCTGGGCCAAGGCATCCGCCTGGAAACGGCTGCGGCTTGTTTTTCCCGCGTTCGCCGAGAAGCCGTTCGCCGCGTGGGCAACAGACACGAAGCTCACCGCACCTACCGAGGCTGCGTGGGTAACTCAAGGCGGCTTTCACGCATTCGAGTACGAATGGGCGCTCCCGGCTGCGTTCGAGTTTCACAGACAGATCGGCCGCGCGCGGATCTCCGAGCGCATTCATGGTCTAAATGACCGGTGCAAGGAAGGCCTCGCGAGCATCCGTAATGTGCGGTTATACACACCTTTAACAAGTAAGTTGTCGGCAGGGATAATCTGCTTCGAGATCAGCGGAATGGAGTCGAAGCAGGTCGTCGCGAGACTGCATGAAAAGAAGATCATCGCCTCGACCGCTCCGTACCGCGAATCCTATGCGCGTCTCGCTCCGAGCTTGATGAATACACCCGAGGAGGTCGAAGCCGCTCTGCGTGCGGTCCGGTCGATCGCAATCGTCTGAGCGCCATCCCAGGTCCGCCGGTCGAGATCAAAAC
>JBEBGW010000413.1:0-3737 GCA_040081025.1 Pyrinomonadaceae bacterium
AGTTCAGGCTGATTTTGACCAGAACCGGCTCGAAGAATTGGTCGATTGCACGATCGCATCGCCTGATGGCAAGCGTGTCGCGGTCGTCTATCATCGTCCGTTAGATCTTCCCAACGAATTCAGGTTGGATATGTACACGCCGGACGGTCGGGCACTCAAAAAGGTCACGTCGGACCTGATGGCGGTACATTTTCCGGACACGATCCGTTGGTCGCCCGATTCGACCTCACTCGCGTTTCTCGCGATGCTTCGCGGAGCGTCGGCCGAGCCTGCGGTGGACGATCCGAACAAGGTCGAACTCATACCCGCCGCGACGCCGGTTGCCAATGCTAGCACCAACGCTAATGTGGCTCAACCGGAAGACGTGAATGCGAACGTCGATACGAACTCGGCAGTTCCGACGACCCCGACGCCCGACGCTCCAACCGGTATTCTCACTTTCCGGACCGAACAGCTTTACCTCTGCGATGCCAACGGCAACGGAACGAAGCCTGTTACGCAGAACGAAGGTTTCATTTACTTTTATTACGTCTGGGCGCCAGATAGTTCGGCTCTAGCCGCCCTCGCGGCGCACTCACGCGAGTGGCGTGAGCTTGAGCGTCGTGCCGATGCAACCGGTTCTGTGTTTGTTCCGCTAGGGCGTCCGCGCGTGATCGAAAAGAGTGGTCGCGAGCGACGTCTGGATGATGCGCTGACCGCGGTGCAGCCAGTTTGGTCGCCGGATTCGGCAAAGGTTGCGGCCGGATTCGAGCATCAGGTCCGCATCTACGATGCGCTTGGAAATAACCCGACTCAGGCCGCGATCCCGCTGCGAAATCAACTGCTGATCTCGTCTCAGGCGTATGATCAGGCGCAGGCCCAACAGCTCAATGCCGATCCGAGCCAGCCGGCTGGCAATTCGAACACGGCTGCTCCGAGCACGCTGCCCGATCCAAGCACGCTCGTATCGTTCAATCCGATCGTGCTATTGAACTGGAATTCGCCCGACATCTTAAATTTCCAGACCGCGTATGTCAAACGGATGAAGAATGAGGCAGACAGCGCGACGAGCTTTGTCCGCTGGCATCGTCTGATCCTGACGCCGCAGGCCACCGCCAACTAACCTATGGAATACAAAACCGTCGACGACGTCTACGCCGCAAATGCCGCCATACGCGAGAAGTTCAAGAGCGCGTTCGCTTCACTTTCCGATGAGCAGTTGAACGCCAAACCAGAGGGTGAAGGATGGAGTATCGCGCAGATCGTCGAACACGTCGCGGTCGTCAACGGCGGGGCTCTGCGGATCTGCTCCAAACTGCTCGGAAAGGGCGAAACGGCGGGCAAGTCGAACGATGGTTCGGTATTCATCTCACCCGAGTTTATCGAAGCCGGATCGTCCGCCGTCGGGCAGAAACTCGAGGCTCCTGAGATGGTGCGGCCAATCAACAATATTCCGCTCGTGGATTCAATTGCCAAGCTAGACGAACTGCAAGGTCAGTATGCAGAGCTCAAGGAAAAGTTCGCGACGGTCGACGGCGTCGACGCGAAATTTCCGCATCCTTATTTCGGCGATCTTTCGGCACAGGAATGGCTTGTACTCAGCGGAGCCCATGAGATAAGGCATCTTAAACAGATCCGCAGAGTTCTTGAGGCGCTCCATTGACGGGATTTTCCGGCGCCTTTGTGATAACGTTTCCTGTTCGAATCTATAACTAACGCTTACGGGTCGGCCGAAAGCGTTTTCGATTCTTATGGATAAGTTTTTAGTTCGCGGCGGCCGGCCGCTTAACGGAAAGATCGAGATCAGCGGTGCGAAGAATTCCGCGCTTCCCTGCCTCGCCGCGACCCTGCTGACGGCAGAAACCGTCATTCTGCACAACGTTCCTTACGTTCGCGATCTCATCACCCAGCGTCGACTTCTCGAAGACCTCGGCGCCACCGTTCTCACGCCTGAGCTTCGCACGCATAAGGTCACAGCAAACAACGTCCAGATATTCGAGGCGCCGTACGAGCTTGTAAAGACGATGCGCGCGAGCGTGCTCGCGCTCGGGCCGCTATTGGCCAGATTTGGCCAGGCAAAGGTGAGCCTACCCGGCGGCTGCGCGATCGGCACGCGCCCGATCGATCTGCATCTGAAGGCGTTCGAGGAACTCGGCGCTGTCGTGTCGCTCGAATCAGGCGACGTTATCGCCCGCGCTCCTGATGGCCGGCTGAAGGGTGCGGAACTTACGTTCGAAAAGGTCACGGTAACGGGTACGGAGAACGTTATGATGGCCGCATCGCTCGCGAGAGGCACGACGATCATTCACAACGCCGCGATGGAGCCGGAGGTTGAGGACCTTGCCGATCTGCTCAACAAGATGGGCGCCCGAATCCGTGGAGCAGGAACCGAGACGATCGAGATCGACGGCGTCGAGACGCTTGGCGGAGCTGAGCATACGATCATTCCCGACCGCATCGAAACTGGCACGTTCATCGTCGCGGCGGCGATCACCGGCGGAGAGCTCGAGATCAAGAACTGCATGCCCGAACACCTCGCCCCGGTCATCGCGAAACTTCGTGAAGCAGGCGTCGATATCGAGGAGATCAACCCGAGCACCCTTCTCGTTAAGCGAAGTGCCGGGGGACTGAAGGCGAAAGACGTCACGACGGAACCGCATCCGAACTTCCCGACCGATATGCAGGCGCAGTATATGGCGCTGATGACGCAAGCGGCAGGGACGTCCGTCATCACCGAAACGATCTTCGAGAATCGCTTCATGCATGTGGGCGAGATGCAGCGAATGGGCGCCGATATTCACGTCTCGGGCAACACGGCGACGGTCAACGGGCCGGCAAAACTTACGGGAGCAAAAGTGATAGCGTCAGATCTCCGAGCGTCGGCATCTCTCGTACTCACCGCATTGGCGGCCGATGGTGAAACGCTCATCGACCGCGTCTATCATATCGCCCGCGGTTACGAGACGATCGTTCGCAAGCTGCGATCCGTCGGGGCAGACATCGAACGGCTAACCGATTCGGCAGTCGAAGAAGAAGCGGCCTGATTTACCGATCCGTTGCGCTGTGATTTAATTTCTCTGTAGCGATATGGCCGTTCAGGATTGCATCTTCTGCAAGATAGTCGATGGAACTATACCAGCAGCAAAGGTTTACGAGGACGACGTGTGCCTTGCGTTCAACGACCTCAGTCCACAGGCTCCGACACATATTCTCGTGATCCCGAAAGAGCACGTGGATTCGCTCGCGAAAACCGAAGCGAACCATAAGGACACGCTCGGGCATCTATTGCTTTCTGCGGCGGAGATCGCTCGCGATAAAGGATTTGCGGATGATGGTTATCGCGTAGTGATCAATACGAACGTGGATGGCGGTCAGACGGTTTTTCATCTGCACGTTCATCTTCTCGCGGGGCGGCAGTTCGTCTTTCCGCCAGGATAATTCGATGGGTAACAGATCAGCGGCAAGCATAGTTTTATTAAGCAGCCTGTTTCTTGCGGGCTGTTCTTCTGCGCCGTCCGACAATTCGAACGTAGCAACCGCGACGCCTCCATTATCCGCAGCCGAATTCTCCGATGCTAACGCAGCCCTAGCCGAGGGCATCAAGCTTCTGGACATTGGCGACACCGATCGCGCGATCGAGATTCTGAACCGCGCTGTCGAATTGAATTCGGATCTCGCCGATGCATATTTCCAACTTGGGATCGCCTATGCCCTGATCGAAACAAGAGACGCCGCGGTGATCGAGGAGCAGGTGACAC
>JBEBGW010000082.1:0-13909 GCA_040081025.1 Pyrinomonadaceae bacterium
ACGAGTGATGCCGCGTCACATCGTCAAATCTTGCCGCCCGCACGAACCGCTTCGCCTTGTAATCGAACGACATATTGTTCGTCGAAACCGGCAGGGCATTGACGACCGGCTCGATCAGGCCGGAGCGGACGAACGCTGGAAGGGTCTTATATTTAGCCGCGACGGTGTGGGCGTAGTACATTGGGTAGCCCGCAAAAAGCTCGTCACCGCCGTCACCGCCGAGTGCGACCGTTACGTGTTTGCGTACGAACTGCGACAGCAAGTAAGTCGGTATCAGCGAGCCGTCCGACATCGGTTCGTCTAGCCATTTTCCGATCTCGCTGATCAAGTCACCCGCAGTCGTCGCGGAGAGTTTGTCTTCGTAATGTTCGGTGTCGAGATGTTTCGCTACGCGTCTCGCGTATTTCGATTCGTCGAACGAATCTTCCTCGAACCCGATCGAAAACGTCTTTACTCGCTCAGTTGCGTGCTGCGTAGCGAATGCCGCGATCGTGGAGGAATCGATGCCGCCGGAAAGCAGTATGCCGAGCGGTACGTCGGACACGAGTCGCATTCGAACGGCGTCGGAGAGGAGTTCGCGGAGGCTTTCAGCGGCGGCCGCGAAGTCAGAACCGCCTGCGTGAGCGGGCGGCCAGTTCGTCGAATCACGATCAACGAACTGGCCCGCCGCTGACGCAGCGGGTTCTGACCACCTCATATCCCAATACCTTCGAGTTCGAACCTCACCGTTCTCGGCCGTCAGTACGTGAGCGGCGGGGAGTTTGTGGATGCCCTTGAAGATGGACATCGGCGCCGGTACGTAATCGAACGAGACGTATTGGCGGAGTGCGTTGAGATCGAGTTCGGGCTTGACCGATGGATGAGCGAGGATCGCTTTCAGCTCGGACGCCCAGATCAGTTTGCCGTCGAAAACGCCGTAATACAGAGGCTTTTCACCGAAGCGGTCGCGGGCGATGGTGAGTTTCTTTGCGCGCGAATCCCAAAGCGAAAACGCGTACATTCCGTTTACGTGTTCGAGCAGACCGTCGCCGTATTCTTCGTAAAGATGCGGAAGTATCTCGGTGTCGGACTTGGTAGTGAACTTGTGGCCTTTTTTTTCGAGTTCGGCGCGGACCTCGCGATAGTTATACAACTCGCCGTTCATCATCACAATGACCGACTTGTCGCAATTGAAAACCGGCTGATCGCCCGTCTTGAGATCGATGACCGACAACCGCCGCATCCCAAGCGCCACCGTATCATCCACCCACAACCCCTCCGAGTTCGGCCCGCGATGCACAATGGTCTCGCACATCGAATGCAGCACCGGCTCGGCGTGGTGATTAGAGTCAGATTGTTTCAGGTTGATCCAACCCGCAATTCCGCACATGATTTAGCTTCGACCAGACAAAGGATGATCTTCGTTCAGTTGAAGAAGGTCCCACAGATTTCCGTACAGATCTTCAAACACCGCGACGGTACCGTATTCCCGCGCCTTCGGCTCCCTGATAAATTTTATCCCTTTCGCGACCATGTCGTGATAATCACGCCAGAAATCGTCGGTATTCAGAAAAAGGAACACTCTTCCCCCGGCCTGATTCCCAACGAACGGCTCTTGTTCGGATTTCGAGGCACGAGCCAATAGCAGCGTGGTTCCGCTCGAACCACGCGGCGCGACGACCACCCATCGCTTGTCTTGTTCTGGTTGGTATGTATCCTCGATTAGTTCAAAGTTTAGTTTCTTCGTGTAAAACTCGATCGCTTCGTCATAGTCACTGACCACGAGAGCGATGTGAACTATCGACTGCCGCATAATGACGTATCAATTGTTCCGGGTGGCGTTCCTGAAGGCGATACCTATAGCCACAAAAGTGACAGCCGCCGCTACCCCGACCCCGATCGCGATCTTCGCGCTCGTCGGCCAGCCGCTGCCTTTTACTTTTTTAGTGTCGCTGTATGCGATGACGCTTGAGCTGTTTGTTTCAGATTCGACAAATGTGAATCCGCTGTCGTCCGCCTGTGTGATCTTGCCCTTGATCTTCGTCCCGTCAAACTTTTCAACCTTGACGTCCGTCTTCCCATTGCGAAGCCGCTTCTGGACGGTTGCTTTGATCTCGTCAATCCGATCGCTATTGCCGGATTGAGCGAGTACGATGGATGACCCGTTAGTGAGTAGGGCCAAGCCCGCGACCACAACAAACGCAATTTTCAGTTTCATAGATTCTCCTGGAACCCGATCCTTTCCCTCACCGCATATATCGCTTTGTTCTGAGATTCGTGATACGTGCGGACGAGCAGTTCGGCGAGCAGGCCCATCAAAAAGAACTGGATCGAGATGGCGAACATGACGATGGAGAGCACGGGCAGCGGCGTTTCGACGAAGTCGGCATGGAACTGCGGCAGGCCGATGCGCCCGGCGAGCTTCATGAAAATTGCGTATAGCCCGGCGAGCACTGACGCACCGAACGCGAGCATGCCGAATGTGCCGAAGACGTAGATCGGCTTCGTGTGATATTCGGCCATGAACTTGATCGTCATTAGGTCGAACACAACCTTGATCGTTCGCGAGATGCCGTACTTCGATTTGCCCATCGTGCGGGCGTGATGATCTACCGGTATCTCGGTTACGCGTGCACCCGCCCACATCGCATAGATCGGGATGAATCGATGCATCTCGCCATAGAGCTTTACGTCCTGGATCACTTCGCGCCGATAGGCCTTCAGCGAGCAGCCGTAATCATGCAGCGGTACGCCGCCGATCCACGAGATGATCTTGTTGGCGATCTGTGACGGGATCTTTCGCGAGATCAATTTGTCCTGACGGTTCTTTCGCCATCCGGAGACGACGTCATAGCCTTCGTCCAGTTTTTCAAGCAGGCGCTGTATATCAGCCGGATCGTTCTGAAGGTCGGCGTCCATCGGGATCAGGATCTCGCCCTTGGCGGCGTCGATCCCGGCGGACATGGCTGCGGTCTGGCCGTAGTTGCGGCGAAGCGATATCACGCGGACGCGATCGTCGCTCGCGGCGATCTCTTTTAGGATGTCCAGCGACTTATCGGTCGAGCCGTCATCCACATAGATCACCTCGGCCGATTTCCCAAGTGCGTCCAGGGCGGCTCGGATCTTCTCGTGCATCGGGCGAAGATTGTCTTCTTCGTCCAGCACTGGGAGAAAGAGCGAAAGCTCCGGAGAATTCTGGTTAACAATTGAATCCATTTCGAACAAATCGGCAAACTACATAATGTAAGTCTTTCGGGACCGAAAATACAGTTTCCGCCATAACCGCTGTGGTAAATTGTTGAAAAATGAACATTCGGCAGATCATCGGAAGGCTAGGGCCGTTTGTGCGTCCGTATAAATGGCTAGTCGTCGCGTCGCTCGCGCTGACGATGGTCGGAGCGTTTGCGGCCCAGGTAAATCCGCTTGTGCTGCGTTACACCGTCGATACGGTCGAGCAACTGCTCAAGGAGGGCCAAGCCGCTCAAGATAGTACATCCCTTCTGTTATTTATCACGGCTATCCTGTTCGGCAAGGAACTGGTCAACATTGCGGTCAAGTACGGCCAGAGCATGATCGGCGAGAACCTGCGGGTCAAACTTTCGAGCGCTCTCGCCCAGTACGCGATCGAGCGGATCCTGACCTACAAGTATGCCTTCTACGCGACCGACGAGAACGCGACCGGGAAACTGCAGACGCGCATCGATCGCGGAGTCGAGAGCCTGACCGGATTCGTCCAGAATATTTTTATCGATCTGCTGCCACTCTTTGCTAACGCGATCCTCGCGCTCGTGCTTATGTTCTCCGCGAACTTCTACGTTGGTCTGGTCGCGTCGGTCGTGATGCCCATCTACTTTTTCCTGAGTTGGCGGCAGGCGTTGCTGCTTCGAGGAGTTCGGCGAGGGTTGCGTGCCTTGCGCGAACAGAAGACGAACGGCCTGTTCAACATTATCGAATCGATCATCGTTATCAAGTCGTTCGTTCGCGAAGAATACGAACGCGAAAAGCAGTATCAGCTTCAGCAAAACCTGATCAAAGCTCAGCTAAAACAGCGGACGACGAACTACGCGTTCGACGCGATGAAAACGTTCGCCGAGCAAGTCGGCGTGACCGTGATCATCATCCTGACCGCCTATCTTGTGCTCGATCAGCAGATGACGGTCGGCGCGATAATGTTTCACATCCTCTTGTTCAACAACGTCTCTGCCCCGATCCGCCAGCTCCACCGAATTTATGACCAGATGAACGAGGCGTTGACCTACGCGGAAGGATTCTTCGAGATACTCGACGCCGACGACGCGATCGAAGAGAGCGGCACGCTGCAATCGGACAAGTTGAAAGGCGAGTTCGTGCTGGAGAACGTCGATTTCGTTTATCCGAATGGAACACAGGCGCTTTGGGATGTGAATATGACGATTCCCGCCGGAGCCACGGTCGCGTTCGTCGGTCTGAGCGGTGCTGGGAAATCGACCATCTTGAATCTGCTGTGCAAGTTTTACGAGCCGACCAACGGCTGCATAAAACTTGACGGCTGCGACCTGCTCGAATACGATACGCATCTGCTGCGGCGAAGTATCGGGCTGGTGCTGCAGAAGAATCACATCTTTCGTGGCTCGATCGAAGAGAATATCCGCTACGGGTTTATGCGGGCGACGAAGGAAGAGGTGATCGAGGCGGCGAAAAAGGCGTATCTCCACGACCAGATAACGAAGCTGCCGCACGGCTATGACAGCGAGGCCCAGTCGCTCTCCGGCGGCCAGCAGCAGCGAATCGCGATCGCCCGTTTGTTTTTAAAAGATCCGCCGATCATCTTTCTCGACGAACCGACCGCGAGCCTCGACGCCATTGCGACCGAACAGATCAAGAACAGCCTCGACGCGATCAAGGAAAATCGAACGGTCGTGATAATATCGCACAGCATTTCGCAGATACTCGACTCAGACGTGATCTACACGCTTAAGGAAGGTCGCGTCGTTGAGATCGGAACGCACGGCGAACTCTACGATAGGGATGGAACCTACGCCGAGATATTCAACGCGGCTGCTAGGAGTCTGAATCTGGATAAGATCGCGCAGACGCTGGAAAGCTAGTTCATATGGATCGAAGAAAGTTTTTACAAATACCGATCGCGGCGGTTCCCCCATTTCTTGCATCGCGAATTATTGGCCAGGAAGCCACGAAATTCCCAGTAAGCTCGGCGATGCGGGTGAAAGGGCCGGTCGTGGTTTCGACGTGGGACGGCGGTGTGACGGCGAACAACGGGGCTTGGCCGCTTTTGCGAAACCGCGGGCGTGCGATCGACGCTGTGGAAGCCGCCGGACGTGCTTCGGAGTTGGAGCCTTCGTGTTGCGTCGGGCTTGACGCATGGCCGGATCGCGACGGGAAGGTCACGCTGGACGCGTGCATCATGAACGGTAACGGCGATTGCGGAGGCGTCTCGTTTCTCGAACGGATCAAGCATCCTGTTTCGGTCGCGAGGGCGGTAATGGAAAAGACTCCGCACGTGCTGCTGTCAGGCGAAGGTGCTCAAGGGTTTGCGCTCGCCAACGGCTTCAAGCTGGAGAGTGGCGAACTATCGGAAGACGCGAAAAAAGAGTGGGCCGAGTGGCTGAAGAAGTCCGAGTACAAGCCCGGTATCAATGTCGAACGACGGCCCGCAGGCCAGATCCTGCAATTCGCTCCATACTATTTCGACGATGGTAGGCCCAATCACGACACGATGGGAACGGTCGCCCTTGACGCGGGCGGCAAACTCGCGGGAATGGTCACGACGAGCGGCATGGCGTTCAAGATCCGCGGCCGCGTCGGCGATTCGCCGATCATTGGTGCCGGGCTGTTCGTCGATAACGATGTCGGTGCGGCGACGTCGTCCGGCGTCGGTGAAGAGGTGATCCGCATTTGCGGAACTCACACTGTGATCGAGCAGATGCGCTTCGGTCGCACACCCGAACAAGCCTGCCGCGAAGCAATTCGACGCGTTGTCAAACGTGATTCTGTAAAGGCTAAGGAGTTTCAGGTCGGGTTCGTGGCACTATCTCGCACAGGTGCGATCGGGGCCTTCGCCGTGCAGAAAGGATTCACGTTTACCGTGACGAATGAACAGTTTCCTAAAGGTAAGATCTTCGAAGCCCGAAGTCACTTTTAGCGGTCGTCGATACGATTCTGCATACCTGGTCGGAAAAAAAGTATTGCAAACTTGTGTTCAATAATGTAAAGTATGCTTTACATTAGAAAAATGGAGGGTCGATAAAATGAAATTCCTGCTTCCGAATCAGTTCAAGCTTGTCGGAGCCGTAATCGCGCCGGTTGGTTTTGCTATCTGGTCTGCATATCAGCTGAACTTTCTTCCGTTCCTCGGAGGGGCCGACATCCGAAGTCTGAGAGTCGGAATACTCGTCTCCTGTTTTTTTGGTTTTCTTTTTGGAATGTACTTTGTTGCGTTCTCAAAAGAGAAGACGGAAGACGAGATGGTTCAACGCATCCGGCTGGAAAGCTTCATGTTCGCCTCCTGGGTGCAAATGGTCCTGGTGATCGCTTTCTGGGTCTTATTCCTCTTGTTAGGTGAGCCGTTTCGTGATGGCGGGCTCCTGCTCGTTTTCGTAGGATTTCTCGTGCTCTTTTGGTTGTCCTATATCGTTCGCTTCAATTACACGCTACATTTCGGATATCGAGAATGGACAACCGAGTAAAGGAAGAGCGAAATAACAAGCAGCTTACGCAAACTCAGCTTGCTGAACTGATCGGCGTCTCGCGACAGACCATTTTCTCGATCGAAACCGGAAAATATGTCCCTTCTGTGGTCCTTGCGCTAAAGCTTGCCAAGGAGTTCGGAGAAACTGTTGAGGAGATATTCAGGCTCGAAAGATCCGACTACGATCAAGCCTAGATTTGCTGGCCTGAGCTGACATGAAAGTGCAAATGCTTTGAGTCTTGATAGTCGCCGAGATTGGTCAATACACGGGCTGCTCCGTGCTCACTTAGAACCAGCTCGGCGACCTGCTTCGCGACATCCATTAGCTCGATCAGCAGTTCATTCTCGACAGTCAGGAGGGAATCGACGTGCTGCTTCGGGACCACGACGATATGCACCGGCCAGAACGGACGTGTGTGGTGATAGGCGAGCACGTTCTCGGTTTCGATCACTTTTTCGACCGACGTGTTGCTGCTGAAAACTTCGTCGCAGTAGAAATCTTCGCTCATTTACCGCTCGCGGCCTCGATCACGAGTCTCACTTTCTCGGCACTCGTGACGCGGCGCAGATACTCGGACGACGCATCGTTCGAGCCCATTGCCACACTTTCATTGCGATATTCCATTTCGCTGGCTTGCTCTTCGAAGGCGGTGAAATGGAGTTCGTTCGCACCGGTTTGATCGACGACCTCACGGGCATTCGTTTCATCGATCCCGCCACAGGCCATAACGACAATGCGGTCGCCAGCCGCCTCGACCAATTTTCTTATCGTTTCGGCGCCGCTGAGCGCATCTGCTTGCTGACCCGAAGTCAGTACGCGATCGACGCCGATCTCGATCAGTTCCTCAAGGGCCGCAATCGGATCACGGCAGACGTCGAAGGCTCGATGAAAGGTGACAGACAGTGGGCGGGCTATTGTTACGAGCTCAGTTGTCCGTTCCTTATCGATATTTCCGTCCAACGTCAGCAATCCGATGACGATACCATCTACGCGGCATGTTCGAGCAGCTTCGACATCTATTCGCATCGTGTCAAACTCGGCATCCGAATAAAGAAAATCTCCGCCGCGCGGGCGTATTATCACATGAAGTTTTATTCCACCGACACGGCGGGCCATCTTGATCGAACCTATACTTGGGGTCGTGCCGCCCTCGAAGAGGTTGTCGCACAGTTCGACCCTGTCCGCTTGGCCATCCCTCGCAGCGATCACGCCCTCAGGCGAATCGACACAGATCTCAATCGTTTTCATTGCAGAGATTTTATATTCGGAGCGCGAAATAGAAAAGCCGGACTCAACATTGAGCCCGGCATGCTTTTGCGAAATGATCGATTTGACTAGTATCTGCGATAGAAATATCCGTTGCGATAGTTCCATGTCGAGAACGGACGATGATATCGACGGCCGTTCTGATACCAGAACCAACCATACCGGTCACGCTGAACATTGCGGACGTATTCCTGCCGCGCGTCCCTCAGATCCTCACGATACTCGCGCTCCGCTTTGCGGCGATCGCCGTTACGCATACGCCGGTAATAATCCTCGCGAGCCTCGCGAACATCATCACGATACTCGCGATTGGCGTACTGACGATTTTGAGCATTTACCGTGTCTGCTGAAACCAGAATGATACCGAATACAAATGCCGTCGAAAGAATTCCAAACGTCAGAATGTTTTTCATGACAATTTCTCCTACCTATATTGTTCGATTTTCCGCCGGTTCACGCGTTCGGAGGAGAGATAAACTGGCGTGCAATATACCTGTTCGCAATAGATATGCCAAAGTAGACGCCTGACAATGTCGAAGGGGTCCCGTTGCCTCCAAACATTGTATTGACAATTATTTACATGATGCTGTGATGGCTGACTGTCAACCGTAGGAGTTCGGGTGAAGTATTGGGAATGTACGAAACCGTGGCAGGCGTAACTTAAATCGTCGTCGATCAATTTTTCCGAGCGACGACAACGATCGACACGCCGAACGGGAAGTCAAAGGTTTTGAGGATATGGCGTTCGGCGGAGAAAAGTTTGCCGAAGACGCCGTTGAGGGCTGAGATCGTAATGTTGTTTTCCGACTCGGGCTTGATGCCCGTGATCCGCATGATCGTTCGTCCGCCCAGGATCGGGGCGAAAAAGGTGAAGTTCGCGTAAGTTGCCCGCTCTACCGTATAACCGGCTTGTTTAAGGCGCTCGACGATCTCTTTTTTCGTGTATCGAATACGGTGATGCGAGATGTCGTCCTGCACGCCCCACAGCCACATAAACGCCGGCACGAATATCAGCGAGTAACCGCCAGACTTCGTTACGCGATACATCTCCTTCAACCCAGCGATATCGTCGTCGAGATGCTCTACCACATCGAGCGCGGTCGTTACGTCGAACACCCCGTCTTCGTACGGTAGCTCTTCTGCGAGGCCTTTTTGTACCGCCAATCCCTTGCGTTTGCAGAACTCCAACGCTTCATCCGAAACATCGACACCCTCGGCATTACCGAACGCCGACAGCATCTCAAGATTCGCCCCCGTCCCGCAGCCAACGTCCAAGATCCGTAGCGGAGCGCGGACACCTTCGCCCGCGTTTTGAACCCTGGCCACGATCGACCGCAGAAACGACTCAAGGATCGCCCGCCGTCCGACGAACCACCAATGCGAATCCTCCACGCGGTCCATGATCGCGTAGGTATGCTGCTGCATTTCCTGGGGAAGTGCCGTGCTCATTAAAGAAAGTTTGCCACGAATTACACGAATTTCACTAATTGTAGGGGAAACATCCTAAGTTCTAGATCCGCAAACGAGTCACGTTGATATCAGATGCCGATCATTTCGTGCAATTCGAGAAATTCGTGGCTAATATTACTTTGGCACTAGTCCCAAAAGCTCACTGGCCCGCGGGCCCTGATTGCCGTCGGGCGTTAGGCCGTAGCTGTCGCAGAGGCGTTTGTGGATGCCGGTGTCGTCGACATAGCAAGGTTCGATCTCGGCATTGCGGCCGAGGATCATCAGGCCGAGGCCTTCGTCTATGTACTCGTCGCGGCCAATGCAGAGCATATAGTCGCCGGAGATCTTGTGGGCTTCGAGCTCGAGTTCGTAGAGCGTCGGGTCAAAGATACTGAGCGGGTTTACGTCGGCATCTGAATAGCTCGCGATCATCTGCGCGAAGTCGTAAGCATGCCGTCCCTCGTGAACGAAAGTCCCCTCACATCCGCGCTGGCCGCCGGTGTCGATCGTCTCTTCTGCAATCGCGATGTAAACCTCACCGAGCGCCTCGCGCACACTGAGCCTTTCGTCTGCGATCTTCTCGTTCGTCTCCGCCGGATCGATCAATCCCGTGATCCCCGATGCGTTGATCTCGCTCACCGGCTGCACCCGAACGAGCATATCCGACTTCAGAATATGCGTCGCGATCATCCCATGCGTGTCATTCCCGTGCTCGAGAATCGCGTCGAACGCGTCCTCGACGGATCGGCGATATTTTTTGTTTATCCCGTGGTCAAATCTCATAAATGCTGATCTAACCGCGGATGAACGCAAATAAACGCAGATTTGAAAAACATTAGATCCGCGTTTATCCGCGTTTATCTGCGGTCTAACTCAATCTCCCAAATCCGCACCAGCTATTGCTGTTGTGCCAGACGATCTCAACGTCCTGCGCTTTCGCGTCCTCCCACCAATCTTGGAACTCTTCCTTCGAGATGTAGAACGCCGTCGGAGCGACGAGGTGATCGAAGACGATGTTGTGCTGTTCGCGCCAGCCGAAGGTGCCGAGGTGATTGAGATAGTCGTTGTAGAACAGTTTCTTTGCGACCGGTTTCGCGGCGATGTTTGCCGGGCGGTATACGAGTTTCGTCGTTAGGAAGAGCGAGAGCGTCGGCAGCTTAGAAAGCTGATATAACATCGGCTGGCTGATCTTAGACGTAAACCCTTCGCGGATCGGGTTGACGTATTTCGTGATCCACTCGTTGTTCTCGGCGCCGTAAACCCAAGCCGAGATGTTGCCGCCTTTTTGTACTTTCGACGCGAGTGAAAGGAACGACTTCTTCGGATCAGGAGTGTGGTGGAGCACGCCGACGCTGAATGCGTAGTCGAACGCGCGCTTGAGCGGAAGCTTGAAGATGTCGCATTGGACGATGTGCGCATTCGGCTGATGGCGGGTCAAGGCGAATGCCGATTCAACTCCGTCGCCGAGGTCTATCCCCACGACTTCCTTCGCCCCCCATTCCGCCGCGAGCTTCGTATGCCGGCCCTTACCGCAGCCGCCTTCGAGCACGACCTTGTCCTCAAAAAACTCCGGCTTGACCGGCTGCAGCCAGCCTAGGAACTGGTCGAGATACTTCGGATCTTCCTGCGTAAAATGCGTCCACTGCCATCCGAAATTCTCCGCCGTCTCCGCCTTGTCCGCTTCGATCTTCCCAAGATCCGCAAACCGCGGCACCCCGCGCACGACCTTGTATTCCCGCGAGCACTTCTTGCACGTCAGCACGCCCTCGATGATCTCTTTATCGTCATACTTGCTCGCGTACGCCAGCAAAAATGTCCCCACCGCACGTCGGACAAGCAAGCAGGTCTAATAACTTCTCTTTCATAAAAAATTAGCCGCGAACCTCGGCTAATTTATCCTCTTCTTAAATTCCTCAAACTCTTTATAAGGAAACGGCTGGCGCCAGTTGAACTCGAACTCGTCGGTGTCGCGGTCTTCGTAGAGCTGGTCAAAGGTGACGCCGAATGCGGCTAGCGTCTCGGCGATCGTTCCGGTGTGCGAATAGACCAGTTCACGTTCTGCCGTGTCGCGGTCTTCGGTCGGATATTGGTAGATCTCTATCGTCAGGTCGTCACCGCTCCGCACGAACCGAAAATCGAATTCCTCCGGATCGCGGTTCCACATCAGCGTGTATTCGTCCCAACGCGTCGACGGATCGGCCAGCTCGGTCAATATCCGCATCAGATCCGGCAACGCCGTCGCGTGCGGAGCGTGGGCCGTCGTCGTGTGAAACTCGTTCACGCCGTCCTCAAACCCTATCGACATCCACCCGCATTGCGGGCTGTTGAAACTGACCTCAAACATAACTAGTTAATAGTGAATAGTGAATAGTGAATAGTCAATCGGATGGCTTTTTACTATTTACTATTCACCATTTACTATTCACTATGTGAGGCAATATCACGACCTTCTCAAGCACATTCTCGAAAATGGCACGCGTCACGAAGACCGGACCGGGGTCGGGACGATCTCGGCGTTCGGATATCAGACGCGGTTCGATCTGCGGGAAGGGTTCCCGATCGTCACCACCAAGCGCGTGCCGTTTCGATGGGTCGCGGAGGAGTTGTTCTGGTTTCTGAGCGGCTCGACGGATGAAGCCGATCTGCGGGCTCGCGGCGTGGATATCTGGCAGGAATGGGCGACAGAAGAACAGACGGCGCGATTTGATAGAGAAAAAGGCGATCTCGGGCCGGTTTACGGGTATTTATGGCGTTCGTTTGGCGGGGACTATCCGCAGACGAACGGCGTCGACCAGATAGCAAGGCTTATTAAAGAGATAGAGACCAACCCCAATTCACGCCGTCTGATCGTTACCGGCTGGAATCCGGAAACGTGTGACGAAGTCGCCCTGCCGCCGTGCCACACGCTGTTTCAGTTCAAGATCGATGGCGGGAAGACCCTTCATTGCCAGCTTTATCAACGCTCGGCGGACGCATTTCTCGGCGTGCCGTTCAACATCAGCAGCTACGCACTCCTGACCCATCTCGTCGCACACGTATGCGGTCTCGAGGTCGGCGATTTCATCCACACCTTCGGCGACCTCCACATCTATTCCAACCACCTTGATCAGGTGAACGAACTCCTCTCCCGCGAACCGCTCGAACTGCCGACGCTAGCGTTCACAAACGCTGAAGGCCTGAGGGGACTCGATGGCCTGCTTAATTTCAAATTTGAGAATCTGAAATTAGAGAATTATCAGTCCTACGGAAAGATCGCGGCACCTGTCGCAGTATAAAGAAAAGCCGGAGCGATTCTGCCCCGGCTTCCCGTGAATCAAGTAACCTACCTTATTTCGGCTTCGACACGATCATGTATTCAATTCGGCGGTTCATATACTTGCCGTTCGGTGAGCTGTTGTCCTTCTTCGGCTTGTCTGCACCGTAGCCGCGGATCTGGAGAATGCTGCCGTTGACGCCATTTTGGACGAGGAAGTTCTTGACCGCATTCGCTCGATTTTCGGAGAGCTTCTGGTTCGACGCCGCATTTCCGTCGCTATCGGTATGCCCGCCGATCTCAAGAGTTACGTCCGCCGGAAGTTTTTTGATATACGTCGCCGCCTTTTGCAATGCCGCATATCGTCGGGCCGGCACATCAAACTTACTAGTCTCGAAGTTGATGATCAATATGTTCAACGCGCGAACGAGCTGTTCGGCCGAGTACGGATCCGGCAGAGCGCTGAGAGCCGCGTTGTAGCACGCCTCGGCACGGTCGTCTTCGCCGGGTTCGAAATTGGTACAATCGCCGGTCGGTTGGACCGCTTGCGATGCTTTACAGCGAGCAATGACCGGCGGCGGATCTTCGCCGCGACCGCCCTCGACCGTCAGCGGATCACACGTGAAACTTGGATGCCGGATCGTGATAGTCTTCTTTCCCGGCGCCAAATTCTTTATCTCAGAATCTCCGTGCTCATTTGAAACCGCAAGTAGTTTGTCGTCGATCAGGATGTCGCTTCCCGGAGGCGCTCCTTTGATCATTGCCTTGAAACTCGAGTCGCGAAGGATGAAGAAATACACCACGCCGAGCACTGCGACGGCGAAGAAAAACATCGCCATCAATCCGGCGACGACCCAGACCCATCCGGGAATCCCGCCTTTAGATTTCTTTTCTTCGGCTACCTGAGCTGCCTGCTCGGTCGGAGTCGGCGGCAATTGCTGATATTTCGCGCGTTCCGATTCCGGAAGTTGAAAATAAGGCGTGGTTTTATCCGGTCCTCCGCCGCCCCAGTCGGATTGGGCTGAGCCAAAGTCTGCCGGATTTACGTTTACATTCGCCTGCGTGGCGCCCCAATCGGCCGGAGGCGACGCTTGCCCCGCACCTGGATACATCGTCTTGCCGAAGTCCTGACGGTTCACGTCGATCGGCTTTATATTGACTGCGGTCTTGCCGAAATCGTCTGGCGGCCGCGGTGCCGGAGGAGTCGACTGAGGCACGTCGATACGGTAGTTGGTCTTTGCCCAATCGGGCTCGCCGCCGCTATATCCGGCGC
>JBEBGW010000083.1:0-13904 GCA_040081025.1 Pyrinomonadaceae bacterium
CTTTAGGCAGCGGGGCTGCGATCGCTTCGTATAGCTCGCTGTATTCACTCTTGCGAACCGGTTTTGACGCTTCGTTATCCGCCATTCCGAGAAATCCCGAACGGTGGCGAACATTAACCTCGGGCCGTGTGACCTTAACATCGATCTTGTTAAAATTTTTCCCCTTAAAGGATGAGTCATCCGGTTCGTAGGCGAGCAGATAGTATCCGGATTCTCTGTCGAGGATCAAGTCCATTCGGTTCTCCGCTCCGTCGCTTCCACGATACAGTTCGCCGCCGGTCTCCTTCGCGAGAACGGTCAATCCTTCCTGAAGCCGATCCGAATCGCCTATTCTCCCCCTCGAGATCGGGTCGGTCGCATTGAAATTGTCCTGAACGATGACTTCGTCCTTAGCCTCGATCATTCCGGGGTTTCCACCTGCGCGAAGATCGAATGTGTGAATGACGACCGCAGCACGGTTGGCGGCCTCGGTAACGTCACGCATGATGTCCTGCGCGGTGACGCGTAGATTCTGCCGGTTGCGGATAGCGATGCCGTCCGATAGAACGAACATCGTCTTTCGGCCCGGTGCTCTCGCCATGCCGGTCAGGGCATAACGCATCACGCCCAACGTACCGACGATCTGATTGCTCGCATTCCAATCCTCGTTGTATTCGCGGGTCCGCTTTTCCGCTTCTGATTCTATCGTTACCGTTTTCACGCCTTCCGACGTGACCTTGTTGAACGTATTCGCCCGCGCAGCCTCAGTTCCCGAGCCATCCGAAACCGAGCACGCTCCTTGAGGTGGATACCACCTGATCTTGTCGGTGGCACGCAGAAGTGTCGCTTTGTCGGACGTGTACTGCTGAAACGCACTCGACCCGGCCCGCGTGCGATAGAGGGCAACCAAATCGTCGGGCTGCATCTTTTCACGAACGAACGTAGAGACGGCCTTCTTCGCAGTATCGAGCCCCCAGACAGTTGCAGTACAAGCTCCATCATCAACTAGAAAAGCGATCACCCTTCCTGTCGAATTCGCGTTTCGAGTGGCAGCAGGGCCACTTGCGTTTTTGCCGGACGTGCGAAGATCGTTTACTACGTTTGACCCCGCTCCCGATCGCGAAGCGACATACGTGGCTGCCGTGATCTGCTGCCGCTTGCCATCCTGCGTAAGCTCGAAATCAGCCGCCTTGAGATCGAGGACCTGCTGGCCGCTCTTGTCCGTCACAACAACGTCAACCTGAACCAGCTTCGTCGTGATCTTCACGACATCATCTGTGTCATTCGGGGTCTGAGAGAAAGCCGTTAAGGGGAAGAGAGTAATTAGAAAAAGGCCAATAGCCGGGAGCAAAAATTTCATAAACTTCACCTACGAAAATTACGAGGGGTCCTTAACGAAATTACGTAAAAAATTAAGCGATTGCAATCGAATTTCGCTGTCCGCGAGCGGTTGCGTCGCACGGTCCGTGTATTTCGTGGATAGGTTTTCTCTGCTCACGAAATACACGAATAAGGAACCAACGAGGCGATCAATCGGCCAAATATCCGAACTTCCCTTCCTGATAATCGTCTATCGCCTCAGCGATCTCGGCTTTGGTGTTCATCAGGAACGGGCCGTACTGGGCGATCGGTTCGTTGAGCGGCTCGCCGGCCATCACCAGAAGGACTGAATCTTCTTCGGCCCGAATGGAGATATCCTCGCCATCGGTTCCAAATACGACAAGGTTCTCGGTCGGCAGTTTCTTGTCGCCGTTGAGCGTTGCGGATCCCTCGATCGCAAGTACTGCCGTGGTGTAGTGCGACGGAAAAGATAACTCCAACGATGTTCCCGCTTTCGGCTTCAGGTTGTAGAGATGTACCGGTGAGAATGTTGTCGCCGGGCCGTTCGTACCGTTGTATTCACCCGCGATCACCTCAATCGATCCGCCTTCTGGCAGTTCGAACCGGCCCATCTCGGCGTTCGTTATCGCCTGATACTTCGGCGTCGTCATCTTGTCTTTCGCGGGCAGGTTTACCCACAACTGCACCATCTGAAACTCGCCGCCCTCGCGGTTGAACTTCTCTTCGTGATATTCCTTGTGCAGAATGCCGCTGCCGGCGGTCATCCACTGCACATCGCCCTCGCCGATCACGCCGCCGCCGCCCATGCTGTCGTGATGCGCGACTTTACCGTGATACGCGATCGTCACCGTTTCAAACCCGCGATGCGGATGCGGCCCGACGCCGAGCAGATTCGTGCTCGGCGGGAAGTTGTACTTCGAGTTGTAGTCCAGCAAAAAGAACGGGCTCATCCGCTTCGCATCCAGCGGCCCATGCGGCAAAAATCCATGCACCCGAAATCCGTCTCCCACCCAATGCACCGGCGGCGGGGCAACGATCGTCTCGATGGACCTAACCCTGCTTTCTCGCTTCGTTTCTGTTTTCATAACGTTAGTTTAGACGTTAACAGCCGAAAGAGAATCGTCATTTGCGGTGGGAGCCGTCTAATACTTTCGGGTGATGTAAGTGCGGAAGCCCGCGCGTAAGCAAGGGCGAAACGCTCAAGTTGAGAGTCACGCCCTTGCTTCCGCGCAGGCCTCTGCATCTACCTTTTACTCACAACCATCAGCCCATCCCTCACCGGAAGCAACACATTCGACACTCGATCGTCAGTCTGTACCTTCTGGTTGAACTCATGTAGCGCCTTTGTATTCTCGTCTTTCTCTTCGTCGAGCACGCGGCCGCTCCAGAGGACGTTGTCGGCAATGATAAATCCGCCGGGACGCACTTTATCGAAAACGAGGTCGTAATAATTGGAATAATTAGGTTTATCGGCGTCGATAAAGACAAGATCAAAGGGTTCCGGCAGGTTTGGAATTACCTCAGTCGCAAAATCGAGATAAAATTCGATCTGATCCTTATACTTCGACCGCTCCACGAACTTTCGAGCGACCTTGTTGGTGTCTTCCTGTATGTCCAACGTAATTACTTTTCCACCTTCCACCAATCCCTCCGCGAAGCAAAGAGCCGAATATCCCAGATAAGTGCCAATTTCAAGCACCACCTTCGGCCTGATCATCCTCGAAAACATCGCGAGGATGCGTCCCTGAACGAATCCGGAGAGCATCGCCTTGTCTTCATAGTGCGCTTCGCAGTGTTCGCGAAGCTCCCTCAGTACGTCGCTCTCGTCCGAAGTATATGATTCGGCGTACGCGACGATCGCCGAAAAGTCCTTATCTGTAAGAAAGCTCATAGAATTAAAGATCGACGCGGACCAGCCCGCGTTTGATAGCCGTTGTGGCCGCTGAAGTTCGGTCCGAAACACCGATCTTGCCGAAGATGTTTTGATTGTGGCTCTTGACGGTGTTCTCGGAAACATCAAGAGCGAAGGCGATCTCTTTGTTAGACATTCCGCCGACGATCATCCGCAGAACGTTCTCTTCGGTCGGTGTCAGTTCCTCTTTTCCAATGTTTTGGCTCAGGATCTGGGCAATATCGGCCGGGATATACTTTCTTCCGGCGGCAACTGTTCGGATCGCCTTGAGCAGCTCTTCGGGTTCGACATCCTTGCAGATATAGCCCGCGGCACCCTTCTTCAGCGCCCGCGAGATCTCCGCGTCACCCGCGTGTTCGGCAAGGACGATGATCTTCGCCTTCGGATCGACGATGAAATAGTTGTCTAGGTCGTCAATCGAACAGGAATCGGGAAAATGCAGTCCCAAAATGGTCACGTCCGGAAGTCGAGATTTGAATTCCGCGAAGCCATCCGCCGCATTGTCAGTCTCGCCAGAGATCTCGATGTCAGATTCACCCGCGACGACCGATCGGATTCCGATTCGCGTCAAGGGCTGGTTCTCGATAACAAGAAGTCTGATCATCTGAAAAAAGTGCGCACTATGCACACGCGCGGTTACTTCGAAAGGCTTGCAGCAAATTCAACCAGCGGCCTGACCAGATCCGTATCGTAGTTAGTGGGCACATGCTGCATCACCGCGGTCATTCGTTCCAGGCCCATACCCGTGTCGACAGATGGAGCCGGCAAGGGTGTCAGCGTAAAGCCGCCGTCTTCGTTTTGTATGCGGTTGAACTGCATGAACACGAGGTTCCAGATCTCGATCGTCGTATCACCAGGTCCATTGACCCAGTGTGCAGAATTCTTCGCAGGGTCCAACGGGTCGTCGCCCATATAGTGAAATATCTCGGAACACGGCCCGCACGGACCCGTATCGCCCATCTGCCAGAAATTATCCTTGCGCCCGAAACCGAGCACGCGTTCCGGTTTGGCCCCGGCCTTGATCCAGAGATCGCGGGCCTCGTCGTCAGGGCCCACCTCATCGTCGCCTTCAAAAACGGTGAACCAAAGGCGTTCGGGATCAAGCTTGAATTCATTGACCAGAAGATCCCACGCGTACTTGATCGCGTCCTCCTTGAAATAGTCACCGAACGAGAAATTGCCGAGCATCTCGAAGAACGTATGATGTCGGGCGGTCTTACCGACCTCGTCAAGGTCGTTGTGTTTCCCACCGGCTCGAAGGCATTTTTGCGAGGTTGCCGCACGCTTGTAGTCGCGTTTCTCAATCCCGAGAAAAACATCCTTGAATTGGTTCATTCCGGCGTTGGTAAACAGCAATGTGGGGTCGTTTGCCGGCAGCAGCGGCGACGAATGCACGATCTTATGTCCGTTGCGCTCGAAATACTTTAGGAAGGTTTCTCTTATCTCATTGCCCGTCATACGAGAATCTTATCACCGGGCGGCGGCGTGTATCTATCGGCAACCGGTATTTGATGACTGGGCCTTTACAGCAGCGTGACGGCGTATGGATCGTTGTGCGTCAAAATCGGAACTTAAGGAGGAGGTTCACCCATGATAAATAGTTATCTTTTAGAGTTAGATGGAAAGCCTGCGGGTCGGTTTCAGAGTCTTGAGGGCGGCGGTGTCGCCACCGAACTGATCCCAGCTCCCTTCAAGGGAACTATGAAGATCACTCGGCCCATGTCCTTTCGCAACATTGTTATGAAATTTGGAGCAGGCATGTCCCGCGAATTCTACAGATGGATCTCCGATTCGCTGAAAAAGAACTATACGCGGCTCAGCGGCTCGATCGTTCGGCTTGATGCATTGAACAAGGAAGTCGGCAGGATCGAGTTCGTCGACGGCATACTAACGTCTCTCAAACTATCCCCCCTGAAAGCCGGATCGACAGAAGATCTCATATTCAGAGCAGAGATCGCCATTGAGAAGTACGCGATGTCGAAAACCCCGCTTTCCAAATCAAATCTTGGGATCTACACGGCCGCATCCGCAAAACCGCTCAACAAAGGGAACTTCAAAGTCGATATCGCGGATCTTGATACCGGCTCCGTATCCGCCGTCTCCGATCTGGTTTATAGCCAAATTATCAAAGAGTTTCATAACGGAGACGATCCATTGTCACGTAAGATGCCGCAAGGCAGCAGATACTCGAACGTCACCATTACGCTGCCGAAAGATCGGGGCGATTCATTTTTGAAATGGCATCAGAAGAGCGTGATAGACCATTCCCGCACTATGCCGATGGAGAAGTCTGGATCAATTGAGCTTCTCGGAACGGATAAAAAGTCCCTTTTCGAGATCGAACTCCACGAGTTGGGAATAATCTCGGCCTCATTCAAGGGGAACGACATGGTCGTCGAAATGTACTGTGACAGCTTTCTGTTGACCGATGTCGGCGCCGGAATGTAGATGCTTATTTACCTGAAATAGCCCGGAAGCGAAGCGAAACTGAGTTGACGTAAATAGCGAAGTCCGGTAGGTTTAGAAAGTTTCCCTGATCTCGTTTCCAGTCACGGCAAAAATGTTAGCACATCGCCCCGTTCTCACCTGCCGCGCTTTTCGTAAGCCACCTCGGTTTCGCCCTGAGCGTCGCGTTTGAGCATCTGTATTCTATCAACCCAGCCAACGCCGCCGTGATTTACCTGCTCGAATCTGATCCGGACCTGTTCGGCGGAGCCGCCGCGCCTTCTCAATGTCAACTGGGTCCCCGAGATAGCGTAGGAACCGTCGCCAGGGAAAGCGTATGTCTTGATGTGGAGATAGTCGTAATTGATATCGGATGAAGTGGAGGCAGTGCCGAGTGCGCCGACGAGCGCGTAATTGCCGTTCGCGGCAAAGACGTATTCACCGCTGGCTCCGCTTTCGGACATCGACCAGCGGCCAATTATCCGCGCAGCGGGCGAATTTGTTCCAGCCTGACCGGGAATATTCCGCACAGCGAACGAGTTGAAGAACCGCCGCCACCGATCGTAACTCTTGAAGCAATCCGAATGACCAAGCAAGCTCGTGTTGTGACGGGCGGCGATAACAGCGATCTCGGCTCCGGCTTTGATCACGAAGGCTGCACCATCTTCAAATCCGTCGTATCGGGTACCGTCAGAGCTGGGTTTCCGCATCCCGGCTTCCATCAAAAAGAACTCCTGCCCGCCGGGAAGAATTCCCTTCGAAAGCGTATAACGCTGCGCGCCGGCCTTTTGTGCCTGCCATCCCGGATACATGTTGTCGAAGACGGCGGACGCGTCGCGCTGCAGATCGCCCGTGGAACGCTGTGGCGGGAAGATCAGGATCAAACACGAACCGCCCGGAGCGTCGAGCCGAAGGTGGCCGTCCATCTTCCGAACGCTCCATCCGGCAGGGGCGGTGAAATCGTAAATACCAGCGAGATCGCCCGCAGGAACGGACGCCCCACTTCTTGCAGGCTGCGGGTCAAACTTCAACGAATCAAAAAAAGCAGATACCGCCGAAACGCAGTTGTTGCCTGAATCCATGACCGTTACCTGAATAGGAATCGTCTTACCGAAGCCGGTCGCGGTCGTGATCATAGTTGTGTAAGCCGAGCCTTGGTGGTTGATGATCGCGGCCCCTGAAGTCAATTCCCACCCGTCCGGCCTTTTCGTGCTGGTGACCGTCGGTTGGGCGGATGAGCGGAGCGCTGCGGTAACGATATTCGCCCAGGCGGCGTCGAGATCCATTCTCGGAGCACCTCTACTCGGCCCGCTCGGGTAGATAACGATCTGGCAACTGCCGCCGCTCGCACCCGTTCCAGCGGCCGTCATGAAACCGACGCTTCCGGTTTGCGTAATCCTTTTCCAGTTTTGCGGGGGTGTGAAACTGGCGATGTCGAATCGCTCAGTTTGCGCGAACGTGACACTGGTGCCGCCGGCCAGGACGAGTGACGCCGTTAAGATAAGCCTTTTCATAGCGCAGCATGCCTCCGTCTTGCGGATCCATGCTGTCAGATTGCGACGACGATCCGATGGCGGGAATGATATTCCCAATCGAGTCGCGAAGCAACGTTTTTTTGTTATTTCGCTCTGAAACGAAGTGAAACGGAGTTGATGCAGTACCGGAGTCCGGTTGGTTCCGGGCCGTCGTCAAATACGTGACCCAGATGCCCGCCGCAGCGGTTGCAATGAACTTCGGTTCGATCTTCCCCAGGAATGCTGCGATCAACCGACTCGCCGACGTGCTTCTTGTCGATCGGCTTATAGAACGATGGCCAGCCGGTTTCGGAATCGTATTTGTGTTTCGAGCTAAAGACGGCGAGGCCGCAGGCGTTGCAGTAGTAAGTACCTTCGGCCTTGTTGTCGGTTAGTTCGCCGGTATAGGCTCGCTCCGTTCCTTGCTTGCGGAGAACGTAGAACTCAAGTTCGTTTAGCTCGCTCTTCCAGATCGCGTCCGCCTTCTTAAGTTTCACGCCGTCCCAGGAATCTAGAAAGGTGTACTCACGCTTTACGGCAACTCCCGGCGTCGGCAATGCAGTTGCTGATTGACCGTAACGGGCAGAAACCTTTTCGCTTCGTCCAGCGACGATCGATATCACCACAAGGCCAACAATTCCTAAAGCTAGCTTCAACTTCATACTTTTCTCCGACAACTAAATGCCAAACATAACCGAATTTATTTCCAATAAGAAGGGGTCGGACCAGTCGAACAGGCTTTCACCTGTGCAGTTCGACCGGTCCGGCCCCTTGATCGTAAGTACCCAGCTAGTTCGGCAGAAGGACCGAATCAACCACGTGAATGACGCCGTTCGACTGTTTGACGTCGGCGATGGTTACCGTCGACCTGCTGCCCTTTTCATCCATCAAGACGACGTTCTTGCCGTCGAGCATCGCCCAAAGCTTCCCGCCCGCAACGGTGGTGAACTCGGCCTTGCCGTTGCCCTTCTTGATCGCACCCATGACATCCTTAGCGGAATAGTTTCCCGCAATGACGTGATAGGTAAGAATCTTGGTGAGTGTAGCCTTGTTCTCAGGTCTCAGAAGCGTTTCGACCGTGCCAGCCGGCAGCTTGTCGAATGCACTGTTCACCGGTGCGAAAACCGTGAACGGACCCTTGCTCGCCAGCGTATCGACCAATCCCGCCGCCTTAACCGCCGCGACCAGCGTCGTATGATCCGCCGAGTTAACGGCATTCTCGACGATATTCTTCGTCTTGTACATCGCTGCGCCGCCAACCATCGGGTTGTCGTTGCCGCCGCCCATCATCTGTGCTGAAACCGAACCTGATGCGATCGCCATTACCGCGACCGCGAAGAAACCAAAGAGTATTTTTTTCATAACTTTCTCCCGTTGATCGTTTTTAGAGATTTTTTTACCGAAGGACGTTCTGCCCTATGGTTGAGGTTTCGCGAGTCGGGCGGGTTCGGATTCAGGGGAGTTTAGTTGGAAGGTATCTCTTCGATGATCGATTCACCTTTGGAACGATTGCCGCAAGTCCACTGCCAATTTTCGTGAAGACGGATACGGCCGTCGGGAAGGAGTTCGGGAGTAGATGTACAAATGCCGGTCATCAACTCACCCTTGCGGTTGATGTGCTGATATCGCAAATCGAGCGAATCGTCGGCCAGTACATTCGCGATCAGCATTCCACGAACGATCTTGCCGCCCGAATATTCGCCCCAAACAACGTCCCCGTTCCGGTGGTAATGAAAGATCGTCTCGCTGCCGACCTCGCCAGTATCGGAGTTTGAGATCGAACGAAAGGTTCGGTTGTCGTAGGAAATTCTCATTCGATCGGGAGATCAACCTTTGCGATCGCGGACATTTTTTCGCGTATCAGGCCGAAATCAAAACCTTGGCGAAGAAGGTGATCGAAAAACTTCTTTTTGTCTTCGAGAGTTTCTGGCTTACCCTTCAGACGCAGCCGTTTCTCGATCGCCCGGTCGATCAGTTCGGCTTCCGGAAGCTTCTCGAATGCATTCTTTATCGCCGTGTCGACATTCTCTTTGCTGAGTTTTTTCTGTGACAGCGACTGCAACAAGCGGCGTTTCCCTTGCGGTTTTTGACGCAGCTTGGATACCGCGAGGTCTGATGCGAACTGTTGATCATCGAGATACTTATACTCTTCGAGCTTGACGATCACACGATCGACGATCTCCGCGTTCGTCCAGTTTTTCTCAAGCAGCCGCTCGCGCAACTCGCCGACAGATCTAGGCTTCGCGGCGAGCAGTTTTACGGCACGATTCATCGTCCGCTCGCGAGCCTTCTCGACATCACCGATGATCCGGTCCTTATCGTCTTTTATCTCTAGCCGCTTTCTCCACATCGCTTGCCATTATACTCGCCGCCCTTCTCCGATTAGAATTCAAGACGTGGACGGCCTCCTTATCATCGACAAACCCGCCGGTATCACGTCGCACGACGTAGTCGCCCGCGTTCGGCGTGTTCTGAAAACAAAACGCGTCGGCCACACCGGCACGCTCGATCCGTTCGCGACAGGCGTGATGGTCATCATCGTCGGCAAGGCCACGAGGCTCGCACAGTTTCTGGATAAGGACGAGAAAGAGTATGAGGCCGTCGTGCAGTTCGGATCTGAGACCGATACGGGCGACAAGACCGGAGTGCGGACTGCGGAGTGCGGACTGTGGAATGGAGAGATCGCTGAAAAGCTGGAGGCGATCGAGTGGGAAACCGTCCTCAGCAATTTTCGCGGTGAGATCGAGCAAATGCCACCGATGTATTCTGCAAAAAAGATTGATGGCAAGAAGCTCTACGAACTAGCAAGGAAAGGTGTCGAGATCGAACGAAAGGCGGTGGCTGTAAACATTCACGAGCTCGAGATTCTCGACTCCGCAGTCCGCACTCCGCACTCCGCAGTTCTCCGCGTCGCGTGTTCCGCCGGAACCTATATTCGAACGCTCGCCGAAGATATCGGCCGCGACATCGGGCTCGGCGCTCATCTTACCGAACTTCGCCGAACACGAGCCGGACGGTTTACGATCGATCAGGCGGCCACGCTCGACGATCTTCAGGAATCCGCTTCGCCCGCCGATCATCTGCGACCGATCAATGAGGCTGTAGAGCATCTGCCGGAATTCGTACTCCGCGAAGACCGGGTCGCAAAAACGCTCAATGGAATGTCGACGCGAGACCTTTCGGAGGCGTTTGGCGAAGGCCAGCAGATCCGAATGACCGCTCCGACCGGCCAGTTGATCGCCATAGGCTTTTATGACGACTCTGAGAAAGTGATACAGCCCAAAGTCGTTTTGGGCTAGAATCTTAGCGTCCTATGAAAGAGCTTTGTGCTCTTTGTTTAAAAAACAATGAAGCTCAGAAATCTAGCCTTAGGATTGACTGGAGCGGTAGGTGCCGCCGTCGCGGTGAAGCTGTTGACGCGAGCCGGAACGGTCAGTTGGGACGACGTGGCGGATGCGGTCGAGCATTCCGCCAATTCGCATTTCGTTAACGTTGACGGTGCTCGTGTTCACTTTCAGGAATTCGGCAGCGCAGGCGATCAGCCGCTGGTGCTGATCCACGGATACACTGCGTCTACGTATGTCTGGCGTTCCGTCGCCCCAATGCTCGCCGATTCAGGATTTCATGTCATCGCAGTCGATCTGCTCGGTTTCGGCTTTTCGGAAAAGCCGCGTTGGTTCGATTACTCGATAGATTCGCAGGCTCGGATGATCTCCCGGTTCATGGATCGCATCGGCATCGGGCGTGCGGTCTTAGTGGGAAGTTCATACGGTGGGGCTGTCGCCGCGACGCTGGCTCTCGACTACGGAGAGCGTGTCGAAAAGATTGTTCTGGTCGATGCGGTTTGTAATAACAACCTCAAGAATCATCCGATTTTGCGAGTATGTTCCCTACCCGGCGTTGGCGAAGCGATCGCGCCGTTCCTGGCGGACACGAAGGCCTTTCATCGCCATCGGATGTACCGGACTCTGTCTCCGGCGAATCACGGACTTATTTCTCAGGAACGCGTCGACGCTATCGTCCGTCCGCTTGCGGCCGCCGACGCACATCATTCGCTTCTCGCCACGTCACGCAACTGGCACGCGAACCGCATCACCTACGATGCTCACCTCATCAACCAGCCGACGCTGCTCATCTGGGGCGAGGATGACAGGGTAATTCCGATCACCGACGCCTACACGCTCCACGACCGCATCCTCCACTCGCGGCTTGTCATCCTGAAACACTGCGGCCACGTCCCGATGGAGGAAAAGAGCAAGATCTTTGCAGAGCTGGTCGCGGAGTTTTCGAGGGATCCGAAAGGGCGGATCTCGGATAGTCTTGGTGATGAAACCCGCATTGAGAACTAATGCCGATCTCCATCGATACTTCGGCAATTCTATACGGCAGGGGAATTTTCACGACCGTAGCGATCCAAAACGGTCAGACCTTCCTTTGGGAAAAGCATTGGCGACGGATCGCTGCCAATGCCGCAGCCCTCGAAATAGATCTTTCCGAACACAGTGAATCATCGACGCTCACAGCGTTGGTTGAAGCGATCTCAGGACGAACGGCCGGCCGGGCACGCGTCAGCTTCTCAGACGAATCGCCGAGCAGCATTTGGGCAACAGCTGGCGAAAGGAAAACCAGCCTCTCGATCATCGTCGCCGAACGTCGGCCGATTCCTGAAAACTTCAAACTAACGATTTCACCGCATCGCATCAACACGACCTCGCCGCTCGCCGGCGTAAAGTCGTACAATTATCTCGAGCATTTACTCGCCTTTGAAGCAGCTTCGAAACGAGGTTTTCACGAGGCTGTTCGCTTGAACGAACGCGGCGAGGTGTCGTCGGCTTGTATGGCGAATGTGTTCTGGGAAAAAGGCGGAAGGCTATTTACGCCAAGCCTCAGGACGGGCTGTTTGCGGGGTACTACACGAGAGTTCGTGCTGGAGAATGTGGGATGCAAAGAGGTCGAAACCGGAATCGAGGAGGTGAGATCAGCCGATCGAATATTTCTTAGCTCTGCGGGTATTGGCGTCGCTGCGGTTTCCGAGTTCGACGATCGACGGTTGGATTCTTCAGATCACCAGTTAACCAAACTAATTTCTTGGGCCGGTTGAGCAGGGGCAAGGATGTCCGCGTTCCTTACGGGCGCAAAAAACACGAACGCCGTCGAGCGGCATTCGTGCCTTTCAGATTTAATTGAGGACTGAGAAAACTAGGCTGCTGTTTCGAACAGGGCAAGGATCTGCTTGCCTTCGCTCGAACGCGGGTCGATCGTACGCATGTGCTTTTGCCCTTGCATTTCCCAGATCGCCGTGACGCTGCCGTCTTTCTCTACCGCCTGATAATGTGTCTCTTCGTGGGCCGACTCCTCGGGAGCCTCAGCCGCTTTCACTGCTTCTTCTGACATCTAAACGCTTTGTAATTCTCCTGTTGTTCTATTCTGATACTAAAGTATTAAAGAAACAAGGATTCTTGCACAATTTGCAGGAAATTGTCGAGGCTTGCCGTCAACTCATTCGCTTCCGCGCCAGTTCACGAAGTTCATTCTTGTTCGTCTTGTTCTGTGGTCAAACGGAACCCAACCACAGAACAAGAAGAATAGGAATGAAAAAGACAGATACGGAGGCGCGACCCATCCCCGAAAACACAAATAGGAGAACCGTTCTCAACTAACAACCTCAAACAACCGCCATTTGCCGTCCGCGATGTCGAACTCCCGCGTCCCAAACTCGGCGAATTCAAGTCCTGATCCGGCGACCAGGTCTTTGACGGTGCGGGATACCAATATGTTTCCCGGCTCCGACTCGGCGGCGATCATCTTTGCCAGTTCAACCGCAAAGCCGCTGTAATGCTCGCCGACGACGTCGCACTCTCCGGTGTGCAGTCCTGTCCTTACGCCGATATTCTGCGATGCAGCGGATTCCACTATTGCTGCGGCGCAGCGGATCGCCCTCGCCGGTCCATCGAATGTTGCGAGCACCTGTCCGTTGCCGTAATGCACCTCGCGACCGCGGAATAGATCGAGCTTGCGGCGGATGAATTCGCGGGTTCGCGTGGCCAGGTCGGGATCCTGACGAAACGAGTCAACGTCGATGAGCCGGATGTTGAGGACCGTCGCGAGTACGCGATCGATCCCGCCGCCGTACTGGAGTCCGGTTACGAAATCCTCGATCTCGCTGAGGATTCGCTCCTGATCGCCGACGAACGGCAAGTGATCGTTGCCGTCGAGCTCGACAAATTTCGCACCGGGAATTCGATCGGCCACGTATCGACCCTCGTCAACCTTAAGACACAGATCATCGCGGCGGTGCATCACCAGCGTCGGCACGCGCACCAGCGGGAGCACATCGCGAACGTCGATCTCGGCGTTCATCTTTGTCAAAGCAACGGCGGCTCCCGGACTCGCGCCCATCCGTAGATACTCCGCCCACCAGTCGCGAAACTCCGGATCGCCCGCCATCGACGGAGCCCGCTCCTCGATCCCGACCGGCTTTCCCCAATCGCGCTGGACGACGTCGAAGAAAGCATTCCGCTGTTCGACCGTCGGAGCCCATGGATAGTCGTCATCGCGGATCCGTTTCGCGTAAGTCCCAAACATCACCACGCCGCTTGTGCGTTCGGGATAAGTCGCGGCAAACATCGCACACATTGGGCCGCCCTCTGATACCCCGACCAGCACAGCCCGCTCCGAGCCGACGGCATCCATCACAGCGTGTACGTCTTCCA
>JBEBGW010000414.1:0-3688 GCA_040081025.1 Pyrinomonadaceae bacterium
GTCGTATAACCTCCTGAACGGCAGGTACACCTCGCAGGAGCCGGAACTTTTGAATACTGTTCTTCGAAAGGAATGGGGATTCGACGGTGTCGTGATGACTGACTGGCTCGCCGGAAATGATGTCGTTGATCAGATGATCGCGACGAACGAATTGATAATGCCGGGCCTTCCCGACCAATCAAAGATATTGACCGACGCCGTTAACTCAGGCCGTCTCGATCGCCAGGTACTCGACCGAAACGTTGCAAGCATGCTCAGGCTCATCGAGAAAACGCTCACCGCAAAAGGCTATAAGTTTTCTTCAACGCCGGATCTGAAAGGCCATTCGACGGTTGCCAGGAAAGCGGCTACATCAGGCATGGTGTTGCTAAAGAACGAAGCCTCAGCCCTGCCTCTCAAGGCAGGAGTAAAGGTCGGGCTTTTTGGCAACAACGGTTACGACCTGGTCGCAGGGGGCAGCGGAAGCGGCGACGTTAATAAGGCCTACGTCATCTCCCTGGACAGGGGGCTTCTCGACGCTGGATTCACGATAAATGGTGCGATGCAAGCGAGCTATCTTGAGCACATCAAGAAAGCGAAGGCCTCCCGCCCCGCAGTACCGTGGTTCATGCTGCCGCCCCCGATCGCCGAAATGGACCTTAGCGACGAGCTCATCGATTCGATTTCGAGGGAGTCGGAAATCGGAGTTATCGTTATCGGAAGGAACTCTGGTGAATTTGCGGACCGCAAGGTCGAGGGCGATTTCGATCTCACCGGGAATGAGCAGTCGATGATCGATCGAATCAGTAAAGCATTCAGAACTAAAGGTAAGAAATTGATCGCCGTTCTGAATGTTGGCGGACCGATGGAGCTTGCTAGCTGGCGGGACAAGGTCGATTCGATCCTCTTAGCCTGGCAGCCGGGCCAAGAGGGTGGCTACGCGATCGCGGATATTCTCTCCGGAAGGGTGAACCCGTCCGGAAAGCTCGCGACGACTTTTCCAATAGCATATAAGGACGTACCTTCGGCCGACACATTCCCCGGAAAAGAAACCGGCGGGCCGAATATGCTTCGCGGAAATCCTTTCGCCGGAAAGCCCTCCGAAGCCATTTATCCCGAAGGGATTTTCGTTGGTTACCGCTACTATTCGACCCAGAAAGTCGCACCAGCATACGATTTTGGACACGGCCTTTCTTACACGAACTTTGCCTATAGCAATTTGAAACTTGGTTCGAAGTCGTCCTCAGGTTCGATGACAGTCAGTGTTTCGGTCAAGAATGTCGGCAAATTTGAAGGCCGAGAGGTCGCACAGGTTTATGTAGCAGCGCCCGCGGGTTCTCTGGCTAAGCCGGTAAAGGAACTCCGTGCGTTTGCAAAGACAAGGTCGCTTAAACCGGGAGAGAATCATATACTCAATTTCAGTCTAGCGGCGCGTGATCTCGCGTCGTTTGACCCATCACGATCAGCTTGGATAGCTTCACCCGGCAAATACTGCGTTCAGATCGGTGCGTCTTCAACCCGAATAGAGCAGGCGGGATGTTTTGAGCTTGCGTCCGAGATCGTCGTCGAAAAGGTCAACCCTGTTCTTAAACCTCGTGTAAATCTAGTTGAGAGATCGTTTGGCAAACAATGATTCTGTTTCAGGTTTCCTCATTTGAGTCAGTTACCGGGCTTCCCGACGCGATCGGGTTTGTGTTTGTTTTTATACTCGGAGCACTTGTCGGCAGTTTTTTGAATGTCGTTATTCACCGCGTTCCCCGAGAAGAGTCGATCGCGTTTCCAAATTCGCACTGTCCGAAGTGCAACATGCCGATCAAGCCCTACGACAACATTCCGATCCTCGGCTGGCTGATGCTTGGCGGAAAATGTCGGGCATGTAAAGAGCCAATCTCGATCCGCTATCCGGCCGTCGAGTTGCTGCACGCTCTACTTTGGGTCTTGGTCTTCTGGCACTTTGGTTTTACCCCGTTTCTGCCGATCGGCCTGATCTTCGTTTCGACGCTCGTCGCTCTGATGTTCATCGACGCAGAACATATGATCCTGCCGAACGTGATCACTTATCCGTTCTTCATCTTTGCGATCCTTGTCCGCATCATTTTCCCGATCGCCTTCGGGCAGCAATACTTCGCGGATATGTCGTACTGGCCCGCGATCGCATTGGCGGGTTATCCCGTATGGCTGGTGTCGCTAGCCAGTGGATTGATCGGAGCATTGGCGGGAGGAGGGTCGTTATGGCTCGTCGGTGAACTCTGGAAGCGGCTTCGCGGAGTCGATGCGATGGGCCTTGGCGATGTGAAGATGATGCTTGGATTCGGAGCGTTGCTCGGTTGGAGACTATCGTTCCTCGCGATCTTTTTCGGGGCGTTTGCCGGAGCGATCATCGGTTCGATCTTTGTCGCCCGCCAAAAAGACAAAGACATGCAGACGCAGATACCATTCGGCATCTTTCTCGGGATCGGCTCAATTCTAGCGTTGCTGTTCGGGGAAAGATTGATCGGATGGTATGTGAATACGTTCCTACCCTAAGTTTTTACTTTATTCTGCAGGCACTGCGTTGAGCAGTAGAAAATTGTCGGTCCGAATTTAATGGCCGTCGATGAAGGGGTCCATTTTCCACAACGGCTGCAGTTAACGAGTTCACCACGGTCAGTAGGCTGCGGATCGATCTGTGAACGCTGCTGGGACTGCATTTCCCTCGCTCCTTTTAACGTTCTCCAGATCTGAATCGCAAACATCAGCTGCCTTCGATAGCGGTAGGCAGTAAGTCCAAGTAGGACCGCAAGTACAAGGAGAATGAAAAACGCTTCTCTCATTGTGCGGTCGGCTGCAGCGAGTCGATCTCGCGAAGAGTCGGACTATTCGGATTGACGGTACGCAAGACGTTCGAATACTTTCCCGCATCCTTGTTCTGATTCTTCATCGCGAGGGCTGCGAACGAAAGCGTCTTTTCGTGTTTTGGGTTGATAGTTAGGGACTTTTCGAACTCGGCGATCGCTGTCGGATAGTCGGGCGGTTCTTGAAGGAAATAAGTCAACCCGAGATCTGTACGGATCTCGATGTCATCGGGGCGTTTCGCAAGAGCCTTCAGGTAGAATTCGCGGGACCGTTCAAAGCTGGCATTGTCTTTGCCAAAGTAGCCGATGTCGTAATAGGTATTTCCGAGTCCGACGATCACGTCATAGTCGTTGGGATCAAGCCCGTATGCCCGAACCAGCACAGCTAGAGCCTTTTCGACTATCGCCTTGTCCTGCTTGATCGCGCCGTATCGATATAGTCCCAGGCCGAGGCTTTTTTGAAAGGCGAAGTTATCTGCGTTCTGCTGCGCTTCGGCAAGTTTTGCGTCAATCTCTTCGCTAGTAAGATTTAGCTGCGCCGAGTCTGAGGTCTGGTTAGACTTCAGACGTTCGTTCTCACCCCTAAGTCCGCTGAGCTCGGATCGATTCAGATAATTGGCAAAAGAAAAGCCTGCCACGAAGCAGACAATTCCTGCGATCAACGCTATCCAAACAGCACTACTACGCATCCCTACTAGTCTATCAATAAAGCGAGGCTAGCACGAACGCGAAATGGCGCGGCGGAACTATTTCTTCGAGCCTTCGGGCGCGATGAATGGGAGGTCATCGGCACGGCGCCTTTCCGGCGGATCGGTCGCCCGCCGTCGCGGTACGGACGCCTGTCCCGTTCGCCGGTCAACACTGCCTGCCGGAAG
>JBEBGW010000084.1:0-13797 GCA_040081025.1 Pyrinomonadaceae bacterium
CCATAAGAGTATGTCCGTCGATAGAAAGCGACCGCATTCGGCTGATCGTTCAATGCCTCGTATGCCTTCGCCGTCGCCAGCAGAGCCGACGCAGTGCGATCCGCGATCTCATCAGCAAGAAACGCCGGCACCTTCATGGCATCGCCGGACTTTACAGCCGAATCAGCCCACAATATCCTCGCGTCCCGCGCCCGAAGCGAATCAGGGTGTTCCGCGATCAAGCTCTCGAAAACCGCCTTCGCACGAACGTGATCACCGCCCTGCTGCAAAGCCCGCCCGCGAAGCCACATCGCGTAGTCGGCAACCTTCGTCAGCTTCGCAAAATCGCCCGAATCCAGTATCGTCGCGGCCCCGGCGAAATCCTTATTCTCGAACCTGATCCGTGCACGTAAGAGCTTCGCAAGCGCTCCGGTTTTCTTGCCTGCGTATCGCGATTCGATCCCCGCGACGGCCGATTCCGCCGGCAGTTTTCCGTCCTTCGTCAACTGGCGCAAGCTTTCGAGCGACGTATCACCCGCCTGTGCCGTACACGAGACGGACAGCAGGGCAGAAACCAAAACAACATTGAGCAGGGCGCCTGGGATTGGAATTTTCATGATCATCGGGCGGAACATCTCCGAACTATCTGATGCAAAAGCGAAGGATTTAAGTAACCAAAAAGTCGAACTTCCGTACTATGATAGCAAAAGTCCTGACTCGCTCTCCGAAGTAAAATAGATGAAGAGATATCCCCTGCTTCTAACGATCGTCTTGTTCTCCGCGTTCGGCATTGCCGCTCAGACCACCCGTCCGTCAGCATCTCCGACTCCGCCGCCGGACGAGGACGTCGTTAAGATCACGACATCGCTGATCCAAGTTGATGTCACTGTCACTGATTCTCGCGGGAAGATCATCACCGACCTCAAACCCGAAGAACTTGAGATCTACGAGAACGGCAAGAAGCAGTCGATCAGCAACTTTTCATTCGTCTCGAATGTCCGTGAACGCGTTGAACAGCCGATCAAGGTAGAGAAAAACGCACCCGTTGTTCCAACCACACCGCTCAAACAAGAGAATGTCCGCCGAACTGTAGCTCTCGTCGTCGACGACCTGACCCTGTCGTTTGAAAGCACTTATTACGTGCGCCGGGCCTTGAGAAAATTTGTCGATGAACAGATGCAGGAAGGCGATCTGGTTGCGATCATCCGGGCCGGTGCGGGCATCGGTGCGTTGCAGCAATTCACGTCCGATAAACGGATGCTCTACGCCGCGATCGAGAAAGTCCGATGGAATCCGAACGGCGCCGGCGGCATCGGAGCCTTTACCCCGCTTGAGGCCAAGCCGCCGACTGAGCCGACACCCGAACCCGAGCCGGGCGAGCGTACTCAAGAAGGCCGCGAACGGGAGTTCAACGATTTTCGCACCAATTACTTCGTGAGCGGAACGCTCAACGCCGTGAATTATGTAGTGACTGGCATGGCAGAATTGCCGGGCAGAAAATCGATAATGGTGCTGTCCGACGGGTTCAAGCTCTTCAACAAGGACGCCGGCGGTTCGACCGAAACCAGCCGTATCATGGCATCGCTCCGCAGTTTGATCGATCAGGCGAATCGGTCATCGGTCGTCATATATACGCTGGATCCGCGCGGCCTTCAGGTCACCGGACTGACCGCCGCCGACAATACTCAAGGCCGCACTACGGAGGAGATCCGCCAGGCCGAGAGCGATCGCGGCGCCGAACTTCGCGACACACAGGACGGGCTCGTATATCTCGCCCGGCAGACTGGCGGATTTGCGATGATCAATAACAACGATCTCGCGGGCGGCATCCGCCGGGTGCTCGACGATCAGAGCTACTATCTCGTCGCCTACGAACCCGAGGACGAAACGTTCGATCCGAAGATACGGCGCTTCAATCGGTTAGATATCAAGGTCCTACGAAAAGGCGCGCGTGTCAGATACCGCAGCGGGTTCTTTGGCGTCAGCGACGATAACGTGGCGAAGGCCGGCGACGCGAATCGCGGGAACCTGGTTCACGCACTGATCTCGCCCTTCGCGGTGAACGAGATCGCCGTCCGCCTCAACACAATGTTCGGCGTCGAGAAAGGAGTGACGCCTTTCGTGCGGTCGCTTTTGCACGTGTCGGCAAAGGATATTTCTTTCAAAGACGGCCCGGACGGAAAGAAAATCGCAACATTCGACGTGCTCGTGGTGGGCTTTGGCGACAACGGTGTAGCGGTCGACCAACTGGCCAAGTCGTACACGATGACGCTTAACAAAGACCGCTATGAGCAATTCTTGAAACGGGGCTTTGTTTACGACATCGTGTTTCCGGTCAAGAAACCCGGGGCTTATCAGCTTCGCATCGCGCTCAAAGATACGGCAACCAACAAGATCGGGTCGGCGAACCAGTACATCGACGTGCCAAATCTGAAGAAGAAACGGCTTACGCTTTCCGGCCTCGCGATCGAGAATTTGTCGGAGGCGGCACACAACAAACGCGTTGCCAATAACGGCGCTGCGATCGCCGGCGATTCCGAACCGCTTATCGACACCGCCTTGCGTCAGTTCAAGCGCGGCTCGATCCTTAACTTCGGCCTGGCCGTTCACAACTTCAAACTCGCGACCGGGCTGACGTCGAAAGTGAGCCTCTATAAGGACGGCAAGATCGTGTTCGCGGGCGAGCCGAAACCCCTCACATTTCAACTGGTCGACGGAGCCATGCCGTTCATGAGTTCACTCGGCTTTCCGAAACAGATGGAAACCGGTGAATACGCCCTGCAAGTCGACATCACCGACACCAACGCAAAAGGAAAATACAAAACCGCGACCCAGTTCATCCAGTTCGAGATCGTGGAGTAATAAATGGTGAGTGGTGAGTGGTGAACGGTGGTAAGTGTCTCGGCCATTCACCATTCACCACTTACCTCGTTTACCATTTAGGTAATGCAGATCAAGTCCATCGAACTCATTGAGATCAACCTTCCGCTCGTCCATTTTTTCGAAACAAGTTTTGGCCGCACCTACGAACGCCGCATCATTCTCGTTCGCGTCGAGGATAGCGATGGTGCCGAAGGCTGGGGCGAAGTGACATGCGGTGAAGAGCCAGGATATTCGGACGAGTGGACCGACTCGGCGTGGGTGACCGCGGAGAAAGTACTTGCACCGATGGTCGTCGGGAAAGAGGTCGAGAATGCTGCCGCCATCTGGGACTTGATGAAGAAGGCGCGCGGCCATCGGATGGCAAAATCCGGGATCGAAACGGCCTGTTGGGACCTCGAAGCAAAGAAGCTCGGCGTTCCGTTGTGGAAGCATCTCGGCGGAGTGAGTCAGACCATCGAATGCGGCGTCTCGATCGGCATCCAGGACTCGGTTGAGCAGCTCATCGAAAAGATCACGACCGAGGTCGAGGCGGGCTACCAGCGCATCAAGATCAAGATCGCACCGCATTGGGATTACGACATCATCAAGAGCGTCCGCAAGGTTTTCCCCGACATCAAGCTCATGGGCGACGCCAACTCGGCGTACACGCTCGCCGATATCGACAAGCTAAAGAGCCTCGACGAATTCGACCTGTTGATGCTCGAACAGCCGCTGCCCTATGACGACATCATCGACCACGCCAAGCTCCAACGCGAGATCAAAACTCCCATCTGCCTCGACGAGCCCATCAAATCCCACGACGACGCCCGAAAAGCCATCGAACTAGGCTCCGGAAAGATCATCAACCTGAAAAACGGCAGAGTCGGCGGGCACACACAGTCGAAGCTCGTCGAAAAAGTCTGCCGCGAAGCCGGCATCCCTGTCTGGTGCGGCGGCATGCTCGAGAGTGGCATCGGCCGCGCCCACAACATCGCCATCTCAACCCTCGCCGGCTACACCATGCCCGGCGACGTCTCGGCTAGCAAACGCTACTGGCACGAAGACATCATCGAACCCGCCGTTGAGGTCTCTTCAGAAGGAACGATCACCGCCCCCGACGGACCGGGCATCGGATTTGGCATGAAGCTGGATCGGATCGAAAGCAATAGGACAAGGACAACCGAAATTAAATGAGCGAAAGACCCATCGCGAAGGGTGATATAACACTCGAAGATGAAGCTGGTGCGATTCTCGATGGAGCTAGAGTTGACCTCAGTGCTTTCTTGAGGACGATCTATGATCTTGTTCCGGAAGAAAAACTTAGAGAAACGCATTGCCTACAGTTTATTGCTGCTTGGGATGATACGACGTTCAACACTCTTCAGATGGCAGTCTTACACAATGAGTTAGTTGAACTGGTCGCCCATCATGGAACTCCTGCGACCATCAAGGAAATCAATCCTGTTGTCGACCTTTTAGCCAAATATCAAAATGAGAGTCACCTTTATATAAAGTTTTTTGGTGACTGAATTTCAAAACGGGCTTCGCATAGCCATGCCGTTCACGGCGTGGTCTCATCGCCCCAGGAGATTCTAAGGGCGTTTAACGCCCCTACCTTGAGCCGAATCTCATGCCTCTCTCGCGTAACCAATCAGCGATACTCAGATGAAAACCCCCAACCTAAACCTGATCCTGCTCTCCGCGATCCTTCTCGCATCGAACGCCCTTGCCCAGACGGCAAAATTCGACATCGTTACATACTCGGCACCGGCCGGATGGGCGGTCGAGAAGGACGCGGGTTCGCTCCGGTTCACTAAGGAATCGGGGACAAACTACTGTGTTATTTCACTCACGAAAGCTGTCGACAGCATCGGCGATTCAGGTAAGAACTTCGAGATCCTGTGGAAGGCGATGGCCGCGGACGGGCTAAACGCGACCGCGACGCCTGATCGAGGCAAGCAAGGCGAAAAAGATGGCTGGCAGGCCGAAGCTGCCGTCGCCCCTTTTGAAAAGGACGGGCTGAAGGGAGCAGTCATTCTCACGACGTTCACCGGAAACGAAAAGGTCGTGGCGATCCTCGCGATCAGTAATTCGGTGTCTTTCCAAAAGGACATCGAGACATTTGTCGACAACGTCAAACTGCCGCCGATCGCCGCTCAAAAGCTTCCCGCTGCGCCCGTTGCGGCAAACACCGGAGACGCCGCAAAGCTGATCGGCCGATGGCAGCGTTCAGGTTCATCCCATCCGACATACGCCGATCCTGCCAGTTGGGGAACAGCCGGATACACGACCAGCCGGTATGAGTTCAAGCCCGATGGAACATACATCTACACCGAGCGAAGCTTCAGAATGATGATGCAGAACATCATCGTCGCCAAAGAAAACGGCCGGTACACGGTCAGCGGAAATACGCTCACGATCACCCCGGCGAAGAGTACGATCTCGTCATATAAGAAGGCCGGCGGCGTAGATGCTCTCGGCGCGGTCGTCTCGACGCAGAACCGCAAACTCGAGACGATCTCCTATAAATTCGCATTCCACTATTTCGAAGGGATCCAGGAATGGAACCTCGTACTTCAGGCAGACACCCCGACGCAGCGTGACGGTCCATTTAGCGGCAACACGACCTTCAACAACGCCTGGTATTTCGATCAAAAATATACGAATACGGATCTAACCGCCGTTCGTGCGAATTGAGGAACCTATTATGAGATCGATTTCCCCCTATAGCCGAATTACGCTCGCTCTGGGCCTGTTGATATTCGTCGGGCTGGCCTGCGGCGGCGGTAAGCCGGTGCCGGAAATTTATCAGGGCGAATGGGAAGCGTCATGGAGCGGTCAGGTCTACTCGACCATCTATATGCATCCCGACGGCAAGGCCGGCTTCAAGAGGCCGGGCAAAGAGGTCAACGGCGGTTCCGCTGTGATCGATGAAAACGCCAAGACGCTGACGATCTCGCTCATGGGAATCAGCCATACCTGGAAGATCGTCGACCCTCCAAACGCGAAGGGTGAAATGACGCTCGGTGACACAACCGATCTTGGCCAGCATCTCGGCAAGGTCGAAGGCAAACACGTATTCCGGAAGAGGTAGGCCATATGAGCAAGATATTCGTATTCATTCTCTGTCTTCAGGCGTTCGCCCTCGATTCATTCGGCCAAGCTGAAAAGTTCGACATCATTTCTTTTACGGCCCCGAATGGCTGGCAAAAGGAAGCCGGCAAAGACACCGTCCAACTTGGCAAGGAAGACCCGTCAACCGGCGGGATGATCATGGTAACGATGTTCAAACCGCTTCCTGGCGGAGCCGATCCGAAAGAGAATTTTGGTGCTGCGTGGAAAGGAATAGTCCGGGCCCTGGTCAAGGCCGGCTCGCCGCAAATGCAGCCGTCCGCGATCGAAAACGGATGGACGGTCGAAAGTGGCATTGCCAACTATGAGAGCGATGGCAAAAAAGGGGCCGTTCTTCTTGTGACGGCAAGCGGCGGCGGCAAGATGATCAATGTCCTGACGCTGACCAATACGGAACAATTCCAGGGCGAATATCTAGCATTTCTCAACTCGATCAAGCTGCCGCCCGTCGCGGCCCAGACCGCGTCGCTTCCCGCACGGCAGCCCGCCGAAGCACCGCAAACGGCACGCAAAAGCGAGTTCAAGTTCAACACTTCAAACTTCGATGACGGCTGGACCGCGGTCGAAGAGGAGGATTGGGTGCGTGCAACAAAAGGGAATATCACCGTCCTGCTTCATTACCCGCACCTGAAAGAAAAGGAATACATCACGGATCAGGAGCAACAGACGCGAACATTCTGGGATCTCCTCGTCGCACCGCGATACACCAATTTGAAAAACTTTGAATTGATGAGATACGAGCGTTCTCATGAACCGGGAAAATTCGCCGCCGGAAATCTCACCGATCAAAGCGGCCGCAGCGTTTACGTCGTTTTGTTCAGCAAGGCGAAACGCGGATGGGTCGAGATAATTGCTCCGGATAAGAATACGTTCACTCAGGCGTTTGGCACTTACGTTGTAAACTCTCACGACAATGAATGGGAACCGCTGCAAAAGCTGTCAAACTACAACAAGTTTGCCGTTGCCGCGTCGGACCTCAAGGGCAAATGGTCGACTAGTTTTACCGGATCGCTGTCATACGTGAATATTTACACCGGTGCCTCGGCAGGAATGGATTCGTATTCATCCGCGCAATCGTTCGAATTTGGTGCCGGAAACACGTATCGATGGCAGATCACCACGGCAAGGACAGCATTCGGAACCTCGAACTTTCAAGGCGCAAAGTCCGCAGGGAAATTCACCGTCCCGTCGAACTGGCAAGTCCACTTTTCAGATATGGAAGGCAAGCCGAAGACCTATCCCGCACATTTTTCCTGCGTAAAAGGAGCCCGCATCCTTTGGCTCGACGGAACAAGTTACGGAAAGACCAATTAAGACCATTCCATTCAAAACGCAGCCATAGAAGCGCCGTTTTGGCTCCGGACATTTTCGTTTGGGAGAATTTCGTTAACCTAGATGTTTCGCCCGCCGGTTAACGGATATAAGTGAACCAACAAGATCCTCTTTCGGTGGTAAAGGTCAACGAAACAGGTAGAATCATTACGTGCGGCTGTTGCTAATAAGCTTGTTTCTTTCCGCGTCCGTTACGGCTCAGACGCTGACCGGCACCGTTGTCGACACGCGCGGCGACGCGGTCGTGGGGGCCCAGGTCGTGCTCGAAAGCGGCGGCGAGTTGTATCGGACCGTGACGGTTAACGGAGCATTTTCGTTCGCATCCGCGACGGGCAGGCTCCGGGTGTCGGCATCCGGTTTCGAGCCCGTGACGATACAGATCGAGCACTCTCGGGCCGAGCCGCTGACGATCACTATGCAGCCTTCGGCCGTCGTCGGCAACGTAAATGTTTCGGTAACCGGCGGCGAGACGCGGCAAACCGACGCCGCCGCAAGCATCGCCGTGATCAATATCGACAGCCTCGACGTGACCGCCGCGCGAACGGTTGACGATACGCTTCGTCAGGTCGCGGGCTTTCAGCTTTTTCGTCGCAGCTCTAGCCGAACGACAAATCCGACGGCGCAGGGCGTCAACCTTCGAGGGCTCTCGGGGAGCGGCGCCGCGCGAGCGAGTGTTTTATTTGACGGAATTTCGATAAACGACGCGTTCGGCGGCTGGACATATTGGTCGCGTGTGCCGCAGATCTCGCTGCAGCAGATCGAGGTGCTTCGCGGCGGCGCGAGCGCGATTTACGGAAGCAGTGCGTTGAGCGGTGCGATAAATATCGTCCCGCTCAAGCTCGGCGACGAGAAGATTAGATTTAAGCTAGAGACCTCGCTCGCAAGTCAGAACACCGCGGATGCGAGCGGCGTGCTTCTCGCCTCGCACGGAAAGTGGGAAGCCGATCTGATCGGCGACATTTTTAAGACAGCGGGCTATGTCCCGGTCGAAGAAGCGTCGCGAGGCACCGTGGACACACGTGCGGCTTCACGTCACTCGAACGTCATTCTAAAGCTCGGCCGGCGGTTCGGCGAGAAGAATCGGGCATTTGTTCGCGGCAACGTCTTCGGTGAGCGCCGAGACAACGGCACGAGTCTGACGAACAACAGAACCTACTATCGACAGCTCGCCGCCGGTGCCGATCTCGGCAGCTTTACGTTGCGCGCGTTCGGCGAGCGGCAGGTTTACGATCAAACATTCTCGTCCGTCGCCGCCGACCGCAACAGCGAGATCCTGACCAGGATGCAACGAGTGCCGTCGAGCGCTTACGGGGCGAGCATATCTTGGAGAAGGTCGCTTGATCGCCACTCGATCGCGGCCGGCGGCGAACTTCTAAATGTACGCGGCTTCAGCGACGAGATCGGTTTCCTTGCGGGCCGGTCGACGAATGCCAGCCGCGCGGGCGGCGAGGCTCGCGACCTGTCTATATTCCTGCAGGACACTTGGGCCTTCGCGCCGCGTTTCGTTCTCAATTTCTCGGCTCACTTCGATCATCGCCGAAACTCCGACGGGCTCATGACGACGCGAACTCTCGCGACGGGGACGAGCGTCGAGACGCGGTTCGCCGACCGCACGGATTCCGCCTTCAGCCCACGCGTCGGCCTCGTTTACGAGGTAACGGAGGACATCTCGATCTACGGAGCATATTCACGCTCGTTTCGAGCGCCGTCTTTGAACGAACTCTATCGAGGTTTTCGCGTTGGCAACATCGTCACAAACGCTAACGCGTTCCTCACGCCCGAGCGTGCCGATACTTTCGAAGCCGGCGGGAGTGCGACTTTCTTTAACCGCAGGCTCATAACGCGAGCGATCGTTTATCAAGCGCGCGTTTACGATCCGGTCGTCAGCGTGACGCTTTCGACGACGCCGACGCTGATCACGAGACAGCGTCGGAATGTCGGCGCAACGACCAGCCGCGGGGTCGAATTGGACCTCGAGTCATCGCCCGCCAAAGGCTTAAAGGTCAATGCCAGCTACCTGCTAGTTGACGCGAAGATCGACGATTTCCCCGCGGCTCCTGATCTTGTCGGCGCGAGGCTGCCCCAGGTCGCTAGACACAATTTCACGCTTCAGGCCGTTTATCGTCATCGCGAGCGATGGACGTTCTCGACCCAATTGCGCACGGCGGCGTCGCAGTTCGAAGATGATCGAAACACCCTGCGCCTTCGCTCGTATCGGACTGCCGACGCGCGCGTTTCTTATCAATTTCCTTACTTCGCCGAGGCGTTCGTCTCGGTCGAGAACCTTTTCAACTCGCGCTATGACATCGCTCTCACCCCCGTTCGATCGGTCGCCGCACCACGCTCCTTCCGCCTCGGTTTGCGTTTCGATTTGTCGAAACGATAATCTTTAGCTTTTCTTTATGAGCAATCCGGAACCGAACAAGATCATCTTCTCGATGGTCAAGGTCAGTAAGATCTACGACAAGAAGCCTGTCCTCAAGGATATCTACCTTTCATTTTTCTACGGCGCGAAGATCGGCGTGCTTGGCCTGAACGGGTCGGGTAAGTCGAGCCTGTTGCGGCTTATTGCCGGCACCGATAAGGATTTCAACGGCGAGATCGTCTTTTCGAAGGGCTATACCGTTGGCTATCTCGAACAAGAACCGAAGCTCGACGAATCGAAGACCGTCCAGCAGATCGTTGAAGAGGCGGTCCAATCGACTGTCGACCTTCTGAAAGAATACGAAGCGATCAATGCCAAATTCGCCGAGCCGATGGATGATGACGCGATGAACGCGCTCATCGAACGGCAGGGCGAGGTGCAGGAAAAGCTCGACCACGCCGACGCATGGGACCTCGACGCCCGGCTCGAAATGGCGATGGACGCACTCCGCTGCCCGCCTGCGGATACGATCGTCAAAGGCCTCTCCGGCGGTGAAAAGCGCCGCGTGGCTCTTTGCCGATTGCTGTTGCAAAAGCCGGACATCCTTCTGCTCGATGAGCCCACCAACCACCTCGACGCCGAATCGGTCCAATGGCTCGAACAGCATCTCAAGAAATACGAAGGCACGATCATCGCGGTCACGCACGATCGCTACTTTCTCGACAATATCGCCGGGTGGATCCTCGAACTCGACCGCGGACAAGGCATTCCTTACCAAGGGAATTACTCGTCCTGGCTTGAACAAAAAGGCCAGCGGCTGGCTCAGGAAGCACGCAGCGAAGACAAACTGCAGAAGACGCTTGAACGCGAGCTTGAGTGGATCCGCATGTCGCCGAAAGGCCGTCACGCGAAATCGAAAGCGCGTATCAACGATTACGAAGAGATGGTCGCAACCACGTCCGAAAAACGTGCCGACGACCTCGAGATCTACATTCCGCCCGGCGAACGCCTTGGCGATATCGTTATCGAATCGCACGGAGTTTCTAAAGCCTACGACGACAAGATCTTGTTTGAGGATCTCGAATTCTCGCTCCCGAAAGGCGGTATCGTCGGCGTGATCGGGCCTAACGGAGCCGGTAAGACGACGCTTTTCCGTCTCATCACTGGACAGGAGACGGCCGATTCAGGTAGTTTCCGCGTCGGCGAAACGGTCAAGCTCGGTTACGTTGATCAGTCGCGAGATTCGCTCAACGCCGAAAAGACGATCTTCGACGAGATCGCCGACGGGCTCGATTTCGTCACGCTCGGCAAGCGCCAAATGAACGCGCGAACGTACGTTTCCAAGTTCAACTTCTCCGGAGCCGATCAGCAGAAGTATGTCGGCCAGCTTTCCGGCGGCGAACGTAATCGTGTGCATCTTGCGAAGATGCTCAAGTCCGGCGCGAATGTTATTCTTTTAGACGAGCCCACTAACGACCTCGACGTGAACACGATGCGTGCCCTCGAGGAAGCCCTCGAAAACTTTGCCGGCTGCGCGGTCGTAATATCTCACGACCGCTGGTTCCTCGACCGAATCGCGACCCACATCCTCGCGTTCGAGGGTGACAGCCACGTCGAATATTTCGACGGCAATTTTTCGGAGTACGAAGAAGACAAAAAACGCCGCCTCGGCGTAGATGCGGACCAACCCCACCGCATCAAGTATCGAAGTTTGACAAGAGCGTAATCTTCACCGAATGCCGATCAGAGGTGTAAAGCTCCGAAAACGACGTCCGATCCGCACTGACCGCGACCGAGCGATATTGCTCGTAGCGATCCTTGCGGTATTCCTTTTGGGTTTCGCGGCCGCGATCGTTCTGGACTTGCCAATACGACGTTACGACGCGGTACTCGTCTCGACATTGTCGCTTCTCGTTTCGATCGGCGTCACTGTTGTAGTCACGACGTTCTCGTTCGTTTTCGTTGCTCTCTCGCTCGTTTCGGTTCAGTTCTCGCCGAGAGTTGTTCGGCATTTCTGGCACGGCGATCCTTTCCGAAGGATATTTCTTTGGTCGTCGATCGGGATCTTCGCCTTCTGCTTCGCGGTTCTATTCGTGGATTCAGCAAGAGTTCACCTGCTTGCAGTGCTGCTCGGGACTTATCAGATCTTTGTACTTTTTCCGGTATTTCTCGGCTATCTGGCGGACAATATGAACGCGGGCAGCATTACAAAGACGATAGCCGACAAGACCGTCGCCGAGATCAACCAGATCTACGACTTTCATCCGGATGCGGTCGAGTACGACACCGACTCGCGCACGATCAGGTCAGACCGAAGCGGCTTTCTTGAAAAGATCGACACAGAAAAGCTCGCAGCAGTGTTATCCGATCTCAGGGGCCGCCAACCTGATCTCAAGTTTGTAACGGCGAACTATATCGGCAGCTTTGTGGAGGTCGGGTCGGGGCTGGGGGTATTTGACCGGTCCGTCGAGATCAGTAGCGAATTCCGATCCATGATCGCGAGATGCTTCGTGATCGGTAAGTTTCGCAGTCTGGATCAGGATATCGAGTACGGTATCCGCCAGCTTGTCGACATTGCGATCAAGGCGATCTCGCCCGCGGTCAATGACCCGACAACCTGCGTTAATTGCATCCACTATCTCGGCGTGATCGTTAAGGAACTCGTCGTTCGCGACGACGGCTCCGAGGTTGCAAAGGCTTCCGCTCGGGAAGGTTTGATCTTAAAGGAACCCTCGTTCGAGCAGTTTCTCGACGACGCTTTCGATCAGATCTACCAGTTCGGACGCCGCGACCACGTTATCGTTCGGACTATCGTGGGCGTTTTGACCGAGGTGGTTTCAGTCGCACCGGACCAAAAACGGGCTGAGATCGTCGTCCGCGAGATCGAAGAAATGGAATTGGCTTACCTTTTCGATGCAACGAGATCAAGCCCGTTGGCGACTATAGAGCAGCGGAACTATCTTCGGAAAGCCCTGGTAAATTTCTTCGAGACGGCGAGCGAGAGGATGAAATATTTCGAAAACGAACCGCGCCGAAGTGAGCTCATGGATGGAGCTGAACGACACCGGTCGAGCTTCGAGGGTCATTGATCGAAAGCAATTGATGAAGCAGTATCTAACTTATCTTTTCCTGGTCTTACTTACACTTGCGGCTGCAGCCTGCGCCGATTCGTCGACCCAGTCCGAGATCCGTCAGAACGCACATACCGAATCCACTCCCGAAACTGTTGTCGAACCTGCGCAGGTGCCTGAGCCGTCGCCGCAGATGCCTGACCTACAAGCCGAAATCCTAGACGACCGCGGAAAGACGTCTCACTCGCCGCTCGTCACGATCGATTTCAAGAACTTCACCTATCCGCTGCCGCGCGGATGGCAGCATCCTGATGGCGATGAGATCACGCTTGTAAACGGACGCCTGCAGCCAAAGATGCGCGATATCCAGGAAGAGATGTCGCCTGAGGACAAGGCCGCCGCCCGCTCCGAACGACGCATCGGTATGTCGTATGTTACGACCAAGTTCCTCGATGTTGACGGCGACGGCCTCGACGAAGCCGCAGTCATCCTAAAGGTCGAGACCGGCGGCACCGCGATCCCGCAGCTTGTTTATATCTATACCTGGAAGGACGACAAGCCCGAGCTGATTTGGCCCTTTCGCACCGGCGACCGCGCCGACGGCGGATTGAAAGATCTCCACGTCGAGAACGGCGAACTCGTCGTCGAACTCTACGGCCAGGACCGCTTCATCCTCGGCCAGACGGAAACCGGCAAGATCACCGGCGACGAAGAACAGCTCTGCTGCCCGACCTATTTCACGCGAAACTTCTATAAGTGGAACGGCAAGAACTTCCAGCTCCAACGCAAACGCCTCACCTACGAAACCGCGAACCTCTCAGCCACACCCCTGGAAAACCACGGCGATACAATGAACGATCCAGTAAAAGCTAAGAAATATCTCGACGCTCAGACTTCACCGACCCCTAAGAAAAAGCAGTAGCCCGCGAAAAACGCGAAAGCCGCTAAAAAAGAGAGGCTGTGCAGAACGATTTGAACTCCCGAGCATAGAATTCCTATTTCGCGATCATTCGCGTATTAGCGGGCAAACGTTCCTAATTAACTTTACAATATAAA
>JBEBGW010000085.1:0-13751 GCA_040081025.1 Pyrinomonadaceae bacterium
ATCGTTCGAAAGACCATGAGCTTGTCCGAGCAAGTAGTATAGGTCGCCAGTGTCAGCATCAGAATCATCGGAAACGGTCTTCCTAATTTCAAGTGCTCTATTCAGGAGGACAATCGCTTCTTCCGGTCTCTTCTGCCAAAGAACTGCTAAGGCAAGGGTTGCTCTTACTCCGGACCTCTCCAAGACATGTTCCTTCGGCAACTTTTCAACATACACGATCGCTGTTCTGCAGGAAGCTTCGGCTTTGACGAATTCCCGCTTACCCAATAGTTCGCGACATCGATCATGCTCATCAAAAAAAGCTCTGTTTATTCGGCCTTCCTCTCGTCCCTTCGTTAATATTGATTCAACTTCTTTCCTATTCGTTGTTGCCTTAACCGTGACTTCTTGCGCAATGGAAACCATTACGCAAGACATAAGGACGAGTAATAAGATCGGAAGCTTCACTAGCGTTTTCCTCACGGCATCCAACACACGAATACTTTCATCAAGCCTTCAACGCAACTTTCCTTGCGGACGCAAATACGCCCGACTTGGCGGCCTTTTTCATTTGGCCCTCAAGCTTCTTGATCTTGATCAAGTGTCCGGCGTTGAAGGGAAGCGACGGGTAATAGCAATTCGATTCGTGCGTGCAATAGCAGCCGGCTCCAGCTTCCTTACGGCGAACGTCCATCGCTTCGGTCTTCCACGCCGCCTGGAAATCCCAATCGTAATCGCGGAGGTTCAGCACGTCAGGCTTGTTCTCGCACGATGAAAGAACGCCGTTGTCGTAAATAACCGCACCGGCACTTCCGGCGTAGCATTTTAGCTGTGCCTTATTCTCTTCTTTCGTCTTTGTGATCAGGCCGTGCATGTAGATGTCTACCGCGGCCTTAAAGAATCCGGATTTGCCGCCGTAGTTATTCTTGAGCGCGGCATTCTTTGTGTCGTCCAGGATCATCTGCGAGAGTTGGGCGTAGCGATTCGGGTCGAAATTCAGCTCGTTCGGATCAGCCGACGGCGGCCGGATGTAGTTGATGTTCACCTTGTCCGGTTTGAGGTCATACTTCAGAAAGTCGTACCAGTCGAAGATCGTGTCTTCGTTCGAGTGCATAACGCAGGTACAGGTCTGGATATCGAGCTGAGGATACTGCTCGTGCTTCATCTGCTGCAGCGTACGGGCAGTATGGATCGCCTTGTCCCAGCTTCCCTCTTTGCGTCGGATCTTCTCGTGGGCATCTTTCATTCCGTCGATACCGAGCGCAACAGTGACGTTTAGGTTCGGGCATTCATCGAGAATGCGTGTGACATCCGGAAAGATACGCTGGTGGATCTGACCGTTAGACATCAGGTAAACGGAATCGAGCTTATTGTTCTCGTAGAATGACTTCACGATTTCGGGAAGGTCCTTGCGCGTAAACGGTTCGCCGCCCGCTAGTACGAGCACCCCGAGATTTCCGCCTAACGTCTCCGAGATCTTTGCGATCTCATCCGTCTTCATCTGCAATTTCTTTCGCGGACGATCGTCGAGTTCTTCGGTAAAGAAACAGTGCGTACACCGCATGTCGCAGACGCTCGTGACGAGAATGTTTAGAAAAACCGGAGAGATCGGCCGCCCTACCACGATGCTTGCGTATCGTTTAAAGATCTCTTTTGTCGTAAAGTCCAGAAAATCCATTTATTATGACCTCGGTGCGGCGGGCTCTGGGCACACTTCCGCACTATTAAATCTACCCCATTTTGACGGGATTCGGAAACGATTGGATGGCTGGGAAACAACGTTGCGGTGTTTGCAGATTTAATGTCTTGAATTTTAGTTCGAATAAGCGTATGATTCACCGCGTTATAGTTCCATTAGTAATCTTTATTATCGCTTTTCTTGTCACTAATATTTTCAAATCTCAAATCACTTAGGAGGATCAAAAGTGAAGCGTAAACCCCTGTTTTTCCTTGGACTAGTTCTGTGTTCGACCATGTTCAGCATCAGCACGTTCGGCCAATTCATGATCAATAAAGGCAATAAAGGTGATCGGATCACTCGTTACTGCCCGATGAACCCGAGCGAAACTGAGAGGGCGGCGATGGAAGCCGACTTTAGTTTCAAACGTTCAGCACTCGGCTCTTTTTCGAAGAGTGTTACCGGCGGTGTGATACCCGTTTACTGGCACGTGATCAATAAAGGTTCTGGCATCGCAAACGGCGACATCCCGGACTCGCAGATCACCTCCCAGATCAACGTTTTGAACGCCGCCTGGGCAGGATGGGGCTGGAGTTTCAGCCTCGTATCGACCGATCGCACGACGAACAACAGCTGGTACACCTGTGCCGGCGGATCCTGCGAAACGCAAATGAAAAACGCGCTTCGTAAGGGTTCGGCCGATGACCTCAACATTTACTCAAACAACATGGGCGGCGGCCTACTCGGATGGGCAACTTTCCCGTCGAGCTACACCAGCCAACCGAAAAATGACGGCGTTGTACTCCTTTATTCGTCAGTCCCCGGCGGATCGGCCGTACCCTATAATCTGGGTGATACGGGAACGCATGAGGTCGGACACTGGATGGGGCTATATCACACGTTCCAGGGCGGTTGCGCGAAGAACGCGAGCGGCGGCGACGCAGTTGCTGACACGCCGGCTGAGAGATCCCCTGCATACGGTTGCCCCGTTGGCCGAAACACTTGTACGGGAAGCCGTTTTCCGGGCAATGATCCCATCACTAACTTCATGGACTATACAGATGACGCGTGTATGGACCGGTTCTCCGCTGGTCAGGACACCCGAATGGACGCGCAGTTCACGTCCTATCGTTTCGGTAAATAGACTTTCCACGCTAGAAGTCGAGAAGGCAGGAAGTTCGCTTCCTGTCTTTTTCTTTTTGCGAGCGGTAAAATCAACCTATGTTCCGACGCATCTATCTCGACACCAGTGCAACGACCCCGGTCGATCCGCGTGTCGTTGAGGCGATGATGCCGTATATGACGGAACAGTACGGCAACGCATCGAGCATCCATTACTTCGGCCAACAGGCGAAGTCTGCCGTCGACAAAGCCCGACATCAGGTTGCACATCTAATCGGATCGCGACCGAATGAGATCGTCTTTACATCAGGCGGAACAGAGTCGAATAACCTCGCGATCAAGGGGATTCTCGATAACGCTCCCGCGAGCTCGCACATTATCACGTCAGCAATAGAACACTCCGCCGTCACCAACGTGTGCGAAGATCTCGAGAAACAGGGATGCCGAGTCACGTATCTTCCGGTCTACGATGACGGCATCGTCCGCATCGACGATATAAAGTCCGCGATCACCGAAAACACCGTTCTGATCTCAGTGATGGCAGCGAACAACGAGATCGGGACTCTTCAGCCGATCGAGGAGATCGGAAGGGTTGTCAAAGAGCTGCGGACTGATGGGAGGAAGATCTGGTTTCACACCGATGCAGTCCAAGCTGCCGGAAAGGTCCCGATAAACGTCGAAGAGATCGGATGCGACCTGCTCTCGATATCGGCTCATAAGCTGTACGCTCCGAAGGGTGTTGGAGCCCTTTACGTCCGACGCGGAGTGCGGCTGCATCCGCAGAACATCGGCGGGCATCAGGAACGTGATCGAAGGGGCGGGACCGAATCCGTCCCGAACATCGTCGCTTTCGGCAAAGCATGCGAGCTGGCGGCCGAGCAGATGGAACGCGAATCGAACGATCTCGGGAAACTCCGCGACGATCTGGAATCACGCGTCGGCGAGATGATCCCGGACATCGTATTCAACGGCGACCGCGACCGGCGCCTGCCGAACATCTCGAACATCTCCTTCCGCTCCATCGAGGGCGAAGGCCTGCTCATCAACCTTGATATGCAGGGCATCGCCGTCTCAACCGGATCGGCCTGCTCATCCGGCACGCTCGAACCGTCACCCGTCATCCGAGCCCTCGGCCGCGAAGACGAACTCGCCCGCGGTGCCATCCGCTTCTCCCTCGGCCGCACCAACACCGCCGCCGACATCGAACGCCTCCTCGAAGTCCTTCCGTTTGCAATCGAAAACCTTCGCAAACTTTCGCCGACGAAAGCTGTCTCAGCAAAGTAAAACAGCCTCCTCGATCTCTCGAAGAGGCTGTACGGTGTGGGTTACCTTGTTGGGTTAACAAGGGGTTTCGTTTTGGAAGATCGATCTTAGCCGCCGACGATGATGCCCGTGCGTCCGCCAACGATGATGCCGCAAGTATCTTGTGACGACTTTCCACCGACGATGATGCCCGTGCGTCCGCCGACGATGATTCCCATACGTCCGCCAACGATGATACCGGCCTTCGCATACTCAAGCAGATCACCTAACAGATCGCCTTTCTCTTCACAGGGGTTGTCGGAATCTGCAGCTGCTCGTCCGCCCACGATGATCCCTGCGTTTGCAGCAGTTGTTCCGAACATGAGGGTTACCAGCATAAGCATGGTCGGGATGTAGCCTCTTAGTTTAGTCATTGTCTTCTTCTCCAGTTTCTTCAGTTTTGTTTGGAAGCTTGCCACTTCCTGCTGTCCCTTCTATTTCAATCGCCGTGCCAAGATTTTTCTGGAGTTCAAGGAGATTGATAAGCCCTGTCTTGACTATGACTTACGCCCATTTGATTGTCGTCGGACCCGGTCGGCACAGCACGCGAACTACTGTATACACAGTACCCAATATGCTTGGCATGCCCCTTAACTAATTGAAAATATTGGAGTTACTGTGTTGGATACTTGATATACGTCCCATTTTGAGTACCAAGTATCCAAAATATCGCCAAATCACCGAGAAAAAATGCTGTATTTCAATGTTAAATCATGTTAGACTTTCAACGGTTTTTGCGCCCGCGCATTTGCTCCCATATCTAATGCCAGCCACCCATCGACTCCCGGATATGCTCAGATTCCAGCCTGCCGAGCAATATAAGTTTGGAATTATCACGCTTGGAATGGCGTGTCTACTGTTCGCGCTTGCGACCATTCCTGCGGGTACGCTTACCGTCGGACTTTTCGGCGTTGTTCTCTTCGCGATCTTCGTCGCACCGCGGATGACGCTGACTCTTCCGCACTCCGAGCTATACATCAGCTTCTCCGATTCGGTCGTATTCTTCACCTTCCTTGTATACGGCGGCGAAATGGCGATTGTCGTCGCCTTTGTCGAGACGCTGGCGAATTGTATTTATCTCAAGCGAAACAGCAATCTCACAGGAAAATGGGTCCTGTTGTTCAATTCCTCCCTCGGATCTGTCGTAACAGCCTGCTCATTCGCTGTGTACTCTCTTGTCACATGGGGCATCGGTCAACGAGCTACGCTCACAGACACACGTAGTCTGATCACGGCCGTCGGCATCATTTCGATCTCGCATTTCCTTGCCTCTTCACTGCTCGTCTCGGTCTTTCGGCGGATCAAGAGCGACGCCCATACGCTCTGGCAGATCTGGAAGAAAGAATGCCTTTCGACCGCGATGGCCCAGATCACCGGGGCCGGCCTTGCAGGCGTTGTATTCAAGTTAACGACCTACGCGGATCCGGTAGTGATGCTTGTCGCAGGAGGAGGGATCGGCATCCTGTACTTGAGCTATCGCCAATCTATCGGCGACATCAACTCGGCATTTGATCGGGTTGAGGAGGCCGAGCGGCAAAAAGCGGAGACGGAACGTACACGCCGTGTCGAGGCGGAAGAATTCGCCGGTCAATTGACCGTTGCTCTCTCAAAAGAAGAGCAGGCTAACAAGGCTCTGCGAAAGAGCGAGAGAGACTTTGCTCACGCGGCCATGCATGATTCGCTGACAGGCCTGGCGAATCGGAAGAATTTCGGCGATGTGCTTCGACGATTGATCGCTGAATACAAGGTCGATCCCTCCAAGGAATTTCAGGTACTCTTCCTCGACATCCGCAGCTTCAAGAACATCAACGACACGCTCGGCCATACGATCGGCGACAAGGTGCTGACGATCGCGGCGAAGCGGTTCGTGAGGATGCTGGATGTTAAGGACACGGTCGCACGCATCGGCGGAGACGAATTCGCGATCATCCTTCGCGGGCTCGGATCGACGTCGAAGGCAGAGAAGGTTGCTCGACGGATCTATCAGAACATCACGCAGCCTTTCAGCTTAAGCGGGAACAGCATCACTGTCGATATCAACATCGGGATCGCTCCGTGCGACGTCGAGTACGACACTCCGGAAGAGATACTTCGTGACGCGGATATTGCGATGCACTACGCCAAGGAAAAGGGCAACGGGCTTGCCGTGTTCACGAAGGAGCTTCGCGAACGCTTCCTCGAACGTGTCCGGCTCGAGATGGACCTTCGATACGCCGTCGATCGCAACGAGTTGGCATTGCACTATCAACCGATCATTTCCCTAACGGACGGCCGGCTAGTCGGGTTTGAGGCGTTGCTCCGCTGGTATCACAGCGAGCTCGGAATGATCCCGCCGGTCAAGTTCATTCCGATCGCGGAGGACTCGGGCCTCATCAAGCCGATCACAGTCTGGATCCTCGCCGAATCTTGTCAACAACTCGCGAAATGGCAGGCGTTGGCAGGCGACTATCGCTCGCTTATGGTTAGCGTAAATATTTCCGGTAAGCACCTCGGCAACAACGACCTCATCCACGATGTCGAGCGGGCTTTGGATATCACAAAGATCAGTCCGAGTTCGCTGAAGCTGGAGATCACCGAAAGCGCCGCGATGGAAAATCCGGACCACACGGTCAACATGCTCAACAGCCTGAAGGAACTCGGCGTTCAGCTCAGCATCGACGACTTCGGCACGGGCTATTCGAGCCTCAGTCATCTCCATAAACTGCCGTTCGACACGCTCAAGATCGACCGCTCGTTCGTTTCCGGTGTTGGTGCGAACGGCGAAGGCTCCGAGATCCTGCAGACGATCATCTCGCTCGCCAAGAATCTGCGGATGCGGGTCGTCGCCGAAGGCATCGAGACCGAAGCTCAGCTACGTGTGCTCCAGAACCTCGGTTGCGACCTCGGCCAGGGCTACCTGATGGCGAAACCCAAAGGCCGCGAAGAAACCGAAAAACTCCTCTACCAGCGTCCGGCATGGCTCCCTGAATCGCCGCTCGCCGAATACGAACGCCACATCTCCGAAACCACCGACGCCCACCTGCCCGTCTTCTAAAACGCCAACCCCTCAGCGCATAACCGCTCCGGCGATAGGTTCCCGTTGGTGCGCCCGCTAGTACTCCAACGAGTGCTATCGTGCCCGCTCCGGTAGCCAGACGAATATGCGCACCCAGCAACACATTTTTTGAACCGGTTACGAGAATTCTTTTCTGCCAGCAACGCCTTACGGTCGTTTATCCCCGATACACATCGACAAGAAAATCGGTACTTGGAAGTGAGGATTCGCGGTCGCAGCTAACCATGTTTTCAGACTAGGGAGGATGTCCGAAAAATGATCTTTTTCCGCATTTTTGTGTTTTTTGTGGTTAGCCTTTGAAGGAAAAACCACAGAATACACAGAAAAATACAGGAAAAACACAGACGAAGGGAGTTTCTTTTCCGTCCAACGTTTGTTAATACCGCCTTTTTAGACATCCTCTTTTTAGCTTGACCGTGCAACAAATCTGGAATAAGCTTCGGCAGTTTCACCCAACGTTTCCGATTTCCTAAGCTGAGTAGAACCGGTCCCCGAACGGTCGCATAAATTTATGCCCCTAAACATCACTCACGACCAGTGGATGAAGTCCACGCATTCCCGTATAAGGCCCAGAAGTGCCTCGCTGAAGCGGATCGACCAGGCGATCCAGTTTCGCGACCAAGGCGAAACTCGCCGTGCTCTTATCGCATGGATCGACGAGCAGAACAATAAGCGTCAGGACTGGCAGCGGAGCGTTCGAAACGAAAAAGGGATCGTAAAGAAACTATACGATGAACTTGGTATTCTCGGGGCAGCTCCCGCTTTCCAAAGTATGGGCGCTGAGATCGCCGACAAGGCCGCGAAACTCGAGGTCCGACGCGAACAGCAGATCGCCGCGGCGAAAATGTTTACCGGCAAGGAGATCAAATTCAAGGACAGTTTTTGGGGCATCAGCCGCATGAAATGCCGGGAGCAGTCCGGAAAGATCGACCGCGCGAAGAATGCCGCAAAAAATGTCGGAAAATCGGCGTTGGGTGTTGGGGCGAACATCGGAACCGCAGCTAATACAGCCCGCGGGATCGCTTCGAATCTTCAAACGGTGATCCAGGAGATAATGGGTGAACTGCCGGCAGCGACCCACAACGAGATCATTCAGCAGGTATTCGGTAATTCGATCGAGAACTTTATTTTCGAGGTCACGCCCCTGATCGGGATGATCTCATCCGGCGGCAAAGCGACGATGGACTGGGTGGGCGTTGCGAGAAACTTAGTTTCTGCGATGCAGATGGAAGATCGGACTCAAAACGTCCGAGCCGGCGACGCGTCCGCGGCTCTGCAGTCGATGATCGCCGTCATAGACCGACAGATCAAAAAGCAAACCGCCGACGGTGTGATCCATACCACCGCCTTTTCGGCAAAAGCGGCGGCGGCGGCGGCGGATTTTGGAACGGCGACGACCGCCGCGATCGGCGTTGTCGAAAGCGTTGCGATCCTCCTCAACACACTCGTCGATATCGTCACGGATGCGAAACAGATGGTCGCGGGCAACAAACTAATCGTCGAACAAAAGATAGATCTCGACCTGTTCAACACCTGCCCGATCCTTGGCTGCTACTATATCGCCGTTCAGGACCATTCGACGATCATGAATTTCGAGATCGCGAATATGGGCCGGGACAACTGGCGTCAAGAAGCCGAACGGCTCAAATACGCGATAAAGCCCGTGCTTGCCAAAGCAGCCGAGCTGATATCGAAGTCGCGGATCGAGATCAAAGGAATGGAACAGGCAAAGGGTGTTTACCAGAGTTCGCTGCTGCAAAAGATCCAACTCGCTTACAAGTCGCGCGGTCACGGCCAATCGACGAAGATGGCAGCAGTCGGTAGCGAGAGCTTCGACATTTTCGAAGCGTACGCAAAAGGCGAGATCTAAATGTACACCGACCCTTTCCAAGTCTCTTGAGTGGGCGTGCCTCACTCTAGCGACTTCTCTCTTTTTTTGTGATTTTTGTGGTTCCAATTTCTCAACCACAGAAAACACAAAAAGCACAGAAAAAGCGATCATCATTCTCCTTTGAGATCCTCAAGCATTGAACTCAGTTGCAAAAAGAACGACGATCGACATTCATGGCGGTTCACTCCCTGCGGCAAAGGGTGGCGGTCGGGGAAACGAAGATTTATACTTTCTTCAAGAATTTCAATTTGAGAGGTATAGATTTCCTATGTTCAGAAAGCTGCTTCTTTCTATAGTATTCGTCTCGTTAATTACCGCTTCGATCCCGGCGCAGAATGGTTCGGGATATCCGAAGGCGAAGAAGGTCGATCAGGTTGATGATTATCACGGCGTGAAGGTGCAGGACCCGTATCGGTGGATGGAGGATACGGCGTCGGCGGATACGCAGGGCTGGATCGAACAGCAGAACAAGGTCACGGACGCATATCTTGCGACGATCCCCGAACGCGAGAAGATCAAGGCTCGGCTCACCGAGCTTTGGAACTACGAACGCTTCGGTGCTCCGGCGAAGATCGCGGACGGATTTTATCTGTATTCGAAGAACGACGGCCTGCAGAACCAGAGTGTGCTATATCGTGCAAAGTCGATCGATGATGCGGGCGAGGTATTCTTCGACCCGAACAAGCTATCGACTGACGGCACGGTCGCGTTGAGCGGATCGTCGTTTACCGACGACGGGAAACTGTGGGCATACGGTATTGCTAAGTCGGGATCGGACCGTACCGAGTGGAAGATCAAGAACCTCGAAACCGGCGAGCATCTGCCGGACACACTGAGGCCGAATCGACAGGGCGGCATCTCCTGGCTCAACGACAACTCTGGCTTCTACTACAGCCGCTTCCCCGATGCCGCGGCGGGTGCGGAACTCAAGGGAGCGAGCAAATTCCAGAAGATCTACTTCCACAAACTCGGCACGCCCCAGAGTGAGGACAAGCTGATCTACGAACGTCCTGAAGACGGCGAACTCTTTATGGGCGGCAGCGTCACCGAGGACGGAAAATGGCTCGTCATAAGCGTGTCGAAGGGTACGCAGCGGATGAACGAGGTCCATTTCAAGGACCTGTCCAATCCGGATTCGCCGATCGTTCCGTTGGTCAACGACCGCAACAACAGTTGGTCGTTCGTCGGCAACGATGGGCCGGTCTTCTACTTCCGCACGGACAAGGACGCCGAACGCTCGAAACTCGCGGCGGTGAACGTACTCGCACGGACGCGGGTCTGGAAGGAGATCGTCCCGCAGGCGGCTGAAACGCTCAACGGCGTGCAGATGATCAATGATCAGTTCGTGACGAACTATCTCAAAGACGCTTACACGCAGATCAAGATCTACGACAAGGAAGGCAAGCATGTTCGCGACGTCGAACTTCCGGGCATCGGCTCAGCGGGCGGATTCGGCGGACGACAAAAGGACACGGAAACCTTCTATTCGTATTCGAGCTTCAACGCTCCGCCGTCGATCTATCGCTACGATATGAAGACCGGCCAGAGCATGCTCTTTCGTCAGGCGAAGGTGAAGTTCGATCCGAACCAGTTCGAAGTAAAACAGGTCTTCTATCCGAGCAAGGACGGTACAAAGGTACCGATGTTCATCGTCCACAAGAAAGGCATCAAGCTCGACGGTACGAATCCGACACTGCTGTACGGCTACGGCGGTTTCAACATCTCGATGACGCCGGGATTCTCGGTGGCTCGTCTGCCGTGGCTTGAGATGGGCGGTGTTTATGCGGTCGCGTGTATCCGAGGCGGCGCCGAATACGGCAAGACATGGTGGGCGAACGGCGCCCGTTTGAAGAAGCAGAACACCTTCGACGATTTTATCGCGGCCGGCGAATGGCTGATCGCGAACAACTATACGTCAAACAAGAAGCTTGCGATCCAGGGCGGATCGAACGGCGGATTGCTCGTCGGTGCGGTGTTGAATCAGCGACCGGATCTTTTCGGAGCGGCTCTGCCCGCGGTTGGTGTAATGGACATGGTACGGTTTACCGAGTTCACCGTCGGCGCGGCGTGGAAGTCGGACTACGGCGATCCGAAAGATGCGGCTGACTTCAAGGCGCTCTATGCCTACTCACCGCTGCACAACGTTAAAGCCGGCGCGAACTATCCGGCAACGTTGGTGACGACGGCCGATACCGACGACCGTGTCTTCCCAGCTCACAGCTTTAAATACACGGCGGCTCTGCAGGCGGGCCAAGGCGGGAAGGCTCCGATTTTGATCCGGATCGAGACGAAGGCCGGGCATGGTGCGGGCAAGCCTACGACCAAGCAGATCGAGGAACAAGCCGATATTTACGGCTTTCTCGTGAAGAGCCTTGGAATGAAGTAACGGATTAGAATTACATACGCAAAAGGCCTCTAGGAGCCGGGAAATTTAGTAAAGCCCCGTTTCCTATTGGCCTTTAACCATTTGTTCTCTAGCTCGGCCCGGTCACGCCACGGGTTGAAGGGAGGATCCGTACGTCTGGCCATCGCCCATATGAAGGAATCACCAAACGTGCATCGTCTAAACCAAGTTATTAGCCGCTCATCCCTGGCGTAGAGTTCGTAAAGTTTCTGTTTGGATAGCATCAACGACGGCTGAATGTAACGGCTATAGAACTGATTTCCGCCGCGGGAGGAGACGTATAGGTTCTCCATGATCGTTGCGATGAATTCTTCCTGGTTCTCATAGTCGTCGATCCACTCCAGCTTTTCCCACGAGCCGCTCCAGCCAAATCTAAGTGCGTGAACGATCTCGTGATAGAACGTATCGTCCGTGGATATTACCCATTTGTTGGCTATTAGTGCTTCGCCGGGGCTATAGTAGAGACGGATACCTCCGCCGCCCTCGGCAGTCGTAGATCGGACGTATGCCTCACAATTATTACAGTCTGCCGGCCGTTCGTCGTCGCTCAAGGGAATTATCCAGATCTTTTCCTTCGGGTTAAGCGAATCAAGAGTTACTTTTCCGATGGGCCGCGAGGCGATCAGATCCAGATGCTTTACGACCATGTTCTCATAAGCTAAAGCGTGGGAGTTCGGTGCCGGATCGACCTGGATGTCATCGAGATATTTCTGTACGTTACGAAGTCGCGCGGTTTCGCGAAAATTTTGTTTCGCGCCATGTTCGGTGAGCAGCTTTTCACGTGTTGCTTTAAGAGCGGGCGGCGGGACGTTTATGTAGATCGGATATTCCTTGTACTGTCGCATTTGCTTCCACGCTTGCTGTTAGCTGGGGGCGGTCGGCGGCTCTGATAAAACCGCCGACCTTCGTGTGGGCATTGGTTACTAATTAGCTTCGAGCACTTGGCAGTGTTCGAGTCTGGGCGAGACCTTTGGGACGATGAAATCATCCATAAAGCCCTGGACCTTCACCATCTTGTCTTCCTTCAGCCGCTTCATTTGATCGACATCCGCGTCGTCGAAATAGCAGCTCACGCCTCGTAGCACACCGGGTGCATAAAGCGTTACCCACGGCTGAACGGTTCCCTTCTTCTCGGTAACTAGCATCGATACCCGTCCCGAGACGGCGATGTTTTTGTTTTCGTACTTTTCAAGATCCTTATCGGTGACGCCTTCCTTGTGAAACTCTTTATCGAGTTCCTCAGACGTAACTGTGAAGTCCGCCTTTTCGAGCTTGGGGTTGGTTGTGGACGACGCATTGCTCGAGTTTGAAGCCGAGTTACCGGGCGGTGGAGCGGTCCCGGTCGAGTTATTGGCTCCTGCAGTTTGATTCGATCCCGGCATTAGCGATCCGCAGCCGAGCGATAAGAAGGCGATGGCGATCACACATATGATCGCGTTGAGTTTGTTTTCCTGTTTCATTTGTAGTTCTCCGTTATCAAGGCGTAGATCTATCATTCGAACACCTAAGACGAAAACGCCAGAAACATTTCGGCCAAAGAGTTCTATCTATCTATTCTGATGACGTGCTCGTCGATCACTTCAGATCCGGCGTCGGCGTCCAGAAGTCGAACCCCTAGGAGGCCCCTCTTGAGGCCGGAGGCTGGTACCCGAACGGAAACGACCGTCCTGCCTTTTTCCGAGTGGCCTCGAATCGCCCCGGATCTCCAGTCAGAGGTGCCCGACGGATCACCCACCTCGACTCGAAATCGGCCGGATGATCGTGCTTCTGTCTGAAGGCTCAAGTGAAGATACTCTACACCTGTTTCGAGCTTTACAGATCGAATATCGCTAGTTCCGCGTGTCGGCGGGGCAAGCACTATCGCCGCGAATGCCGGGACCGATCGTCGTGTCGGTTCAGGCGAGGGCTTCGTTCGAATTATGTTGCCGTTGTTTGACGGAGGATCGTCCGCAGCGTTTGAAGGCGGCTCGGCGATAGGCGAAGGCTCGGCCGCAGCCGCGACCGTGGGCGATCCGACCCCTGGCGGATCTGCTTTCGACATCTCCGGCGCATTCTCCCGACGGATGAGAAACACGGTGCCTAGGATCCCTATTAGAACGGCCAGCCCGGCCAAGCCAAAGGCGAGTCGCGGCCAACCGCGAAACAGGCCCGCAAAACCACTCGGTTCAGCCAAGCGCTCGACAACTACCGCACTTGGAGCGGCATTCGCGAGCAGTCTCGAAACTTCAACCTTTTCTCGTAGAGCCGGTGATCGGGCAAGCATGAATTCGAACGCCTGCCGTTCCCCGACATCTAACCGCCCGCCTACCCAATCGTCAAC
>JBEBGW010000415.1:0-3673 GCA_040081025.1 Pyrinomonadaceae bacterium
GTCTTCACCTATATAACGCGTAGGTATATCAGAAAACGTATCACGCAACCGCAAAGTTCCGAGAAATGAACGGATGATGTATATTTAGCGTACATTTAGTTATTCACGGAGGAAGCGAATGGAACTCTTCGGACTTGGTGCGGTCTTTCTGATTTTTCTTGGAATTGCCTTCCTGACGGTAGCCTGGAAGACAATCAAGATCGTTCCGCAATCTAGTGTACTGCTGATCGAGCGGCTGGGGCGTTTCAATCGCGTCGCGGCGAGCGGGTTGAACATTATTGTCCCGTTCTTTGACAAGCCGCGTGCGGTTTATTGGACCAACGTGCGTCCCGGCATTACATCGATCGACCTTCGGGAACAGTACATCGACCTTCCGCCGCAGCCGGTCATCACCCGCGACAACGTGACCATCAACGTCGACTCCGTCGTCTATTGGATGATCACCGATCCTGTAAAATCGGTATACGAGATCAACGACCTGGTGGGAAGTCTCGTTCAGCTTACGATCACGGGTATGCGTTCGGTGATGGGAGAGATGGATCTTGATCACACGCTTTCAAGCCGCGATGCGATCAACTCAAAGCTGCGTATTATCCTCGATGAGGCAACCGACAAGTGGGGCGTGAAGGTCACGCGTGTCGACGTCAAGAATATCAGCCCGCCTGAAGACGTTCGCCTCACGATGGAGAAGCAGATGACGGCTGAACGTAACCGCCGTGCTCTGATCTTGCAGGCCGAGGGCGACAAGCAGGCTGCGATCACGCGTGCCGAAGGCGAAAAGCAGGCCGCCGTGACGCGTTCCGAGGGTAACAAGCAGTCCGCGATCCTCGATGCCGAAGGTGCCGCTCAGGCCCGTCTGACCGCTGCGAGTGCGGAGGCACAGGCGATCAATCAGATCGCTCAGGTGATTGGCAATCCCGAACAGACCGCTCAATATCTGATCACTGCCCGATACATCGAATCGCTAAGAGATATGACGACCACGCCGAATTCGAAGGTGATCTTCATGCCGGTCGAAACGTCAGCGATGCTCTCCAGTGTCGGTGCGTTGAAGGAAGTGTTTTCCGAAACCGGAGAAAAGAGCGAACAGCTACCCGGTACGCCGCGATCGCCGAGGGAATTAAATAAATGAAAATACTAAAAGTTGCCGCGGTTGCCCTGGTCCTGGTTATCGTTGCAGCGGCCGCGGTCGCTTACGGCTATGGCCTGATCCTGAATCCAACTCCGACCATGCCAGTGAATGCTGCGTCGGTTTACGATTTCACGCTGAAGGACATCGACGGTAACGACGTAAAGCTCGACAAATATAAAGGCAGCGTCGTGATGATCGTCAACACCGCCAGCCGCTGCGGATACACGCCGCAATATGAAGGCCTGCAAAAGATCTACAACACCTACAAAGATCGCGGATTCGTTGTGCTCGGATTTCCGGCTAACAACTTCATGGGGCAGGAACCGGGAACCGAGAAAGAGATCAAGGATTTCTGCACGCTGAAATATAACGTGACGTTTCCGATGTTCTCCAAGATCTCCGTCACCGGAACCGATCAGCATCCGCTCTACGGTTACCTCACCAATAAAGCCACGAATCCCGAATTTCCCGGCGACATTTCGTGGAACTTCAACAAGTTTCTGATCAGTAAGAACGGTAAGATCGTCGGACGCTGGGGATCGAAAGATAAGCCCGAAGATGCGTCAGTCGTTGAGGCGATCGAGAAGCAGCTAAAATAACTTTCGGCTATCGCCGTTGCAGATTCTCGTCGTACAGCTCGCGGTAGATGCGGTAGTTGGTCATCACCTTATAGACGTAATTCTTGGTTTCGGCAAACCCGACTTCGGCGGTGAATATGCCGGGGTCCTTTGGCTTGGAGCGGTTTAGCCAGCGGAGTGCGTTGTCCTCGCCCGCATTGTAGCTGGCGGCGATGCCTTCGTAGAGTCCGCCGAACTCGTCCTTGAGAAACCTGATATATTCGGCCCCGAGAGCAATGTTGATCGAAGGGTTGTAGAGATCGTCAGGCTGCAGATTCTTGTATCCGGCGTCATCTTTGAACTTGATGGCGGTGTCGTACACGAACTGAAGCAAGCCTCGGGCACCTGCGGGAGATTTCGCGTTCGCACGGAACGAGCTTTCCTGCTTCATTATCGCGAGCATGAATCGCGGATCGACCTTACGCTTCTTCGCCTCACGCAGTAGGTCAGCCTGGAACATTACCGGATAATCCGAATAGTATTTCGGCGTGACGCTGGCGATCAGTTTTACGTTCGAACCCTTCGCGGCACGGTCAGCGGCGAGCCCGCTGAAGTATGAAGCAGCCGACGGCGTTATCGACGCAAACGGATCACCACCGGAGACTCTCGATTGAGCGAAGGCTCGCAGATATCGGATCTCGTCTGCGGTAGACATCGAACCCGAGAACGACTTGCCGGTGAGCAGTCCATCAGCGACCGAAATAGCTCCGTTCCAGTTCTCGCGATAGATCTCCATCCGCAGCCGTGCGTGCAGTGCGTTGATCTCGGTCGGCTTGCCTGCAAACTTTGTGACAGTCGTCGCGACCCATTTGTTAGCGTCGTCGTACTTCCCTGCTTCGCGTAGAGCGTCGATGATATTCAGATGTGCCGACTCGATCCGCTCGCCCTGTGGAAACATCACGGTGTACTGCTCGTAAGCCTTCACCGCTTCCGTGTGCTTGTTCATCCGCACATACGCTGCACCCTTGAAGTTCAGACCTTCGCGGCCATCCTTCGTCATCAGGTAATCCTTCGTAAGCTTGTCGAACCACTCGACAGCCTTGCCGTACTCACGCTCCCACATGTACGAGCGAGCAGTGCCGAACAACGCCTTCGTGATCCCTGCATCTTCCGGATATTCACGCATCACGATCGCCCAATGCTCTCGAGCCTGCGGAAACAAACGATTCGCCATATAAGTTTCGGCCTTGCTCAGATGTTCGGCAGAGGAAGCGACCGGCAGCTTGCCCGAAGCGTCACGCGATGCCTTGTCGGCCTCGGTAATGCGTCTTAGAGCGGCATCCGAAGTCTGTCCAAAGGCGGTAAATACGAAGAGCGTGAGAATGAGTGCGGCTAGTTTCATATCTTTGGTAAAACGGGGCGAGCTAGTTGATAGCTTAGCCGAATCTTAGACGGTGAGGCAATGGGAAGCGTTGTTTGCAACGTTGGACCGTAGAAGTGAGAAGTGTGCGGAGCACACGGTAGCATCGATAGCTACACGTGAAGCCGTTTCGGCGAAACGTGTAGATCAGAGCAGACCAGAATTCGAGCGTGCGGAGCATGCGTTCCACAGTTTCGCGTGTTTCACACGCTCGGAAACGTTGGATGACGTATGACTACACGTTCCGCTCTCGCTCCACGTGTAGCTACCGTAATGGCCGTGTGCTCCGCACACTTAGAGCGAGGCGTAACAGTAACTCCGGAACAAACGTAACAGTTCCTAGCACCCTTACTGTTACGTTACACCTCCGTGATAAAATCTTGCTTTATGAAACTCGCATTAAACGGGGCGACGACGATGACAGCCGACCTCGAAACGGATATCAGAGCGGCGGCAGCGGCGGGGTACGATCTTGTCGAACTTCGGTCGAACAAGCTCTACGATTACCTAGAGACCAAGACCGTCGATGACCTGAAGACCTTGCTAGCAGAGACCGGCATCGGC
>JBEBGW010000416.1:0-3669 GCA_040081025.1 Pyrinomonadaceae bacterium
CCGACGAGATTCATGGCATAGGTCGAGAGGAAGGTGGCGATGCCCCGCAGCACGAAAAGTCCGACCACAATCCACGGCAGCCGCCTGATCGATCCCGGCGAGCAATTCCTCACGTGAAACTCCGCCGTCCGAGAATTCTTTTTCGCGATCCCGAACGTATCCGGTTTCGCCCAAAACCGCTCCGAAGAAATGTCGCAGATTTCCGATCAGATGAAGCGTAAGATTTCCCGCCGAGTTCGTGATCTCGCCTTCTGTCTTCCAGAGAACTGTCTCGTCCCGATAGAGTCCGATCTCTTCCTTTAGCTTTGAAAGATCGCGGTCGTAGAGTTTTTGGAGTGTTTCGGTAAGCATTATCGGGTCATCATAAAATCGAGCATTCGCACGATCGTATCCTTCATTTCGCGGCGGTCGACGACGAGGTCGACCATACCGTGTTCCAGCAGAAATTCGCTGCGTTGAAATCCCTTCGGCAGCTTTTGACGGATGGTCTGTTCGATAACACGAGGGCCGGCGAATCCGATCAGGGCTTTCGGTTCGGCGAGGATGACATCGCCGAGCATTGCGAAGCTCGCGGTCACGCCGCCGGTCGTCGGATCTGTTAGAACCGAAATGAACGGCAGTCGAGCTTCATGGAGCATCGAAAGGGCCGCGGAGATCTTTCCCATCTGCATCAGGGAGAGGGCTCCTTCCTGCATCCGGGCGCCGCCCGATGCCGAGAATACGATCACTGCAGCTTTGTTCTCCAACGCACGTTCGATCAGCCGCGTGATCTTTTCGCCGACTGCCGAACCCATCGAACCGCCAATGAACGACATATCCATCGCTCCGGCATAGACCGGATGCCCGCCGACTTTTCCGCCGCCCGAAACGATAGCTTCCGGCAGCCCCGAAGACAATTTAGCTTGCTCGATCCGATCTTTGTATGGCTTGGTATCCACGAATTCAAGCGGATCGGCCGACATCACCTCTTCATCTAACCGCTCGTACTTTCCGTCATCGAAAAGATCTTCTAAACGATCGCGTGCGGGAAACCGGAAATGATAATTGCAGTGCGTGCAGACCTGATGCGATTCGAGCAGCTCACGTCGGTAAAGCGGATTCTCGCACTCGGGGCATTTGACAAAAATGCCCGACGTATTGACGGTACGTTCTTCGTCGTCCGAAACCGTCTCAAGTTTGGGCTTGTCGCGTTTAAACCAGGCCATAAATCAGTTGGAGAAAGCTATCTTGCTCCGGGTCTTTCTTGATTTCTTATTTCGTGGACAAAAATGCATATCCACGAAACTCCCGAAAGAAGAAATAAGAAGATGTTGAAACTTTAACCCATTGGGTCGACTTTCGTCTAAGTTGTCGAATATCTAGTCGAGAACGGCTAGCATTTCGGTGTGGATCTTACCATTGCTCGCGCACACGGGAGGCCGATAAATACTGAACGGATCGCCATTGTAATCGGTCACCCAACCGCCTGCTTCCTCGATCAAAAGCCGACCGGCAGCCATGTCCCACGCGTTCAGGCCCTCTTCCCAAAAGCCGTCGAAGCGTCCGCAAGCAACATAAGCCATATCGATCGCCGCCGACCCGTCGCGGCGAACTCCGCGCGACTGCATCAGAAACGCCGTCAGATGCCGCGCAAAATCGTCCTTGCGTTTGAAATCGTATGGAAAGCCAGTGCAGATGAGCGATTCGCTCAGCCTTTCGGTCACCGACACGCGTATCGGCTTGCCGTTGAGCGTAGCACCGTGGCCTTTCTCGGCGGCAAAGAGTTCGCCCCGCGTTGGGTCGAAAGTCACGCCGATCACGACCTCACCGTGCCTTTCGAGCGCGATCGTAACAGCAAAGCACGGGTAACCGTGAGCATAATTCGTCGTTCCGTCAAGCGGGTCAATGATCCATTTCCACTCCGTCTCGCCGTCAAACGCGACCGCATTTCCCGCTTCTTCGGCCAGAATCGCGTGCTTTGGGTAATACGACTTGATCCGTTCGATGATGAGTGCTTCCGAGGCAAGGTCCGCCTCGGTGACAAGATTGATATCGCCCTTCTTCGTGATCGCCGTTATACGGCCGAACCTCTCAAGTAATAAATGCCCGGCTTCGCGGGCAGTCTCAATAGCGAATTGGAGCATATTAGAAACTATTTAGCAGGAGCCTCGACCTTCTTCAGGAAGATATCGCCGAACGTCACTTTCTGAACGAGCTTAACTTCATCCGTCCGGACGATCTCTAAGACGGCGATGAATGCGGTGACGAGTTCGCGGCGGGTGTGCATCTCTTCGAAGAATGTGAGCAGATTTAGTTCGAGTTCCGCAAAGATGCGTTTCCGCAACGCCTTGATCATGTCAGAGAGCGAGATCTCCTCGCGTTCGATCTCCAGCGACACCTCTTCTTTATGGCGGACGACGATCTTCTGAAACACGGTCAGCAGATCGAAAACGGTCGCGCTGATCTCGGCGTTATTGTCGTCAGATTCGATCGCACCGCGCTTGAATACCGCCTGCTCGACCGTCGAGCGCTCGTATAGCATATGAGCCGCCGACTTGAACTTTTCATATTCGAGAAGCTGATCGACTAACTCCTTTCGCGGATCATCAAACTCCTCCGCGTCGCTCTCCGCCAACGGGTCACGCGGCAGCAGCATCTTCGACTTGATCTCGATCAGCGTCGCCGCCATCACGATAAAGTCCGCCGCCACCGCAATGTCGAGGCTCTTCATCAGCCTTATATATTTGACGTACTCGTCGGTGATCTTCGCGATCGGGATGTCGAAAATGTTCGCCTGCTCTTGCTTGATCAGGTACAAAAGCAGATCCAGCGGACCGGCAAACTCGCCAAGCTTCAGCTTCAGCTCATCGCTCGACCCGCCGACGATCTCCGGGATCTCTGTGTGGAAATCGAATATGAATTGTTCCGGCTGCTGTTGCGGTTCCATTAAATATACTTTGTTTCGCGAAGGTAAATAATATAGTCGATCTTCGGCGGTTCAAAGCCTTCCTCGCGAAGTTTCAGCATAATGTTGCCGCGATGGATGGATGAATGCATCAGCACGTGAGTCAGTTGTTCGCGGTAAGTGTTCTGATAGGGAATGCCTTCACTTGAAAGGTATTTCGCGATGATCTCCAGCCCTTCGTCGTCGAAACGCCGCAGCAATTTTTCGTAAGCCGAAGCGGCCGCCCTCGCCAATTCCCCGCAATCTTCCGCCGTCAGATCCGGCCAAAAGTTGAACCCGGTCGAATCCTTACCGAACAGCCGCTCGTAATACTCCATCTCCGTGACCAGCAGATGCGCGAGTATCTGCCGACACCGGTCGGACCCTGTACTCTTCACCGCGACAAGGATCCGCCGGTTCGCCCAATCGTTGTATGTATACAGATGGCGAAGATGTTCGACCGTTTCCATCAAGCCTCGTTCGCTTTCATATCTTCTAGTGAAACGAACTCCAATGTCGATTCGTGTGTGGCTTCGAGGACGACCTTTGGAGCCATTCCTGCATCGAGAGCTTGACGGTATCGCATCGCGACGAGGCACCATTTATCTCCCGGAACCAATCCGGGAAACGAATACTGCGGCATCGGCGTCGAGAGGTCATTGCCGGCGGCCTTCGAATATTCAAGGAATTCAGCCGTTGTCACGATGCACACCGTATGACGGCCCGCGTCGTCCACACCCGTACGG
>JBEBGW010000086.1:0-13720 GCA_040081025.1 Pyrinomonadaceae bacterium
TCGCGCACCCGAAAAACTCCATGTTCGCCCGCGATCCAAAGCGTGCCGTCGGTGTCGCTACTTATTTTCCAGATCGTTCCGCTCTGCAATTCATCCGGACCAAGTTCGTTCTTTACAGCTCGCCCGTCGAAGCTGAAAAGACCTCTATCGGTCGTGCCGATAAACAGCCTGTCGCCTACCGCACACAAGCTGCTGATCGACCGTTCCTGAGATCGGACGATGTTGCCAGCGGCCCTTACCTGCACAAGGCCGGTTCCATTCACGGCGGCGTATTTCTCGCCCTTGAAGTCAGCAAACGCCCAAGTCGCGGCTTCCCGAGTCGACTCTTTCTGGTCGCTGGTAATTCGATCGGCACTGCCGACCAGCAATTTCCCCGACCGGTCTTCATTGATCGCAAAGATCGCGCGACTCCCTTGCGATGCGTCGGGCTCCCACTTGTCATCGACCTTCCTGAACAGGCCTCGGTTCGACCCGGCGTAGACAGTACCGTCCGCCGATCGGAACAGCGTGCGGATGAAATTGGCGTTGGCCGAATCCGAAAGCGTTTCCTGCGACGCTCCCAACCGGTCGAATCGGCTCACGCCCCGATTAGTACCTATCCAAACAACACCCTCGCGATCCGTAAAGAACGTGTAGACCGTATTAGACCGCAATCCGCCCGACGTATTCTCAAACGTATACGCCTTCTTTACCTTCGATCCGACGACGTGGAACACACCGAACCTTTCCGTACCTACCCAAAGGCCGCTGTCGTTGCTTTCAAGAGCAAGCACGCGTGCGGTTGGAACTGAGATTCGTGCGAAGCCCGAGCCGCCCTCTTCATAGATCCCGCTAAGACCTGTCGGAGCGTCCGAACCGAGCGAAAGATTCTCCGCCGAATCTATCGCAAGCGAATTCACGAACACTGGCATGCGCGGCCTTGAGAGTTCGGATGCCCGGCCGTCGCGAACAGCAAGCACTCCTCTGCCCGAGGTCGACGCGAGAAGCATTCCGTCGGCTCTGGCAAGACCGGTGACCGCGAGGGGCGCACCTTCAGCAGTTTGAATCGGCGTCGTCAGCAGATTCTCGACGGTCCGATTTCCCGAACCGTCATCCTTGGTCCGCATGACCATCCCCGTGTCGGTCCCGATGACGATTTCTTCGCCGGCCAACATCGCCGTCACACCGATTCCTTTGGTACCGTCGACCAACCGAAAGCCGCTCTCGCCGTAAACGAACGCTCCCGCCTGGGTACCGACCCATAACTCGCCCGACGACGCAGTTTTCAAAGATTGGATCCGATTCAGGCCCGATCCGTCAGGCGAGAAATTCTGTATCCGCCGCCCGTCAAAACGTGCGAGGCCGTTATCCGTGCCGAACCACATCACACCGTCCGGCGTTTGTGCGATCGCACGGACGCTGTCGGACGGCAACCCGTTAAAGACTGTGATCGAGCCCCATTGATGAAAGTTCTGAGCCCCGGGCAAAGGCGTCGGCGAAGGAGTTCGTGGAGGCGTAGGTGTAGGCGATGCACTCGGGGACGCCTCAGGTGAAGGTGTGGCGGATGGTTCGGGTTGTTGGGCGAAGTAGGTCGAGAGAGCAAACAAGATCAACAACGAAAATACCGACAGCTTCAAGAATGTCTTTGATCTGATCGATATCTGCATTCAACTTACTTCGGATTCTGGCGAAATTTCTTGCGGTCGCGGTCAAGCCATTCGGTTAGCTCGGATTCTGATTTTTCGAGTTCGTCATTATTGATAAGCCCGCGTCGGATCGCCTCGAAGAACGCTCGGGTACGCGGGTTAAATGCAAGCTTGTCGTATTCCTCGGCGTCGGTTCCTGCAGAATGCGCCGGGAAAAGCTTTTCGTAGAGCGTCGCCAGACGGCTTTCGACCCCTCGCAAACTCAAGCTGCACTTTCGCGAGATCGCCCAGTTAGACAATCCGAGCGCGAGAAACTTCAGCGCTTCCGTTTCGAACTCGGTAAGGAGCGGACGCTGAAACGAATCCTTGAAAGCCGGGTCGATCATATCCGCGCCGTCTTCGAGCACCGCGGAGATGAATCGCAAGAACCTCTCTTCCGGATTGTTCTTGTGAATGAACCCGTAGGTCGGCTGCGGATCGGTCGCCCGCACCATTTTCCTGATCTCGTTTATATAGATCTCGTGCGGAAACTGCGTCCAGAAAATGATCCGCGCATCCGGCACCTCGCGCCAGATCGCCCGCGCCGCTTTCACACCCGAAAGCTTCGGCATCTGGATGTCGAATATCGACAAACTCGGCCGATGTTCGATCGCCAGCGAAACCGCCGCCTCGCCGTCCGTCACCTCCATCAGCGGCAGATGCGAACTGAAATTGTCGGTCAGCAGATTCGCCAGATACCGGCGTTGAGCCTCGTTGTCTTCAGCAATTAATATCGACACAAAATACCTTGAAAACCGAACGGATTATAGCAGGATTCGCCCCACACCTGATCGTAGCCCGATCCGGCTGTTCTCGAAAGCGTCCCATCGCCACGACCGCATTGTGGATATCCACACCTTTTCGACCGTGACAGAACTCTACTTAGCGAAGCCATTTGACGGTTAAATAATCTCCAACAGTCCGGGGAGGATTAATATCAAATGAACATTTTTCATCTCTCAATCAGCCTATTAGTTTTCGTAAGCACTCTTCTACTCGGCACAACGGCCGTCATCGCTTCACGCTTTGTTATCACGACCGTCGCCGGTTTCACCAAGCCGGCACCGGCTCGTGTAAACGTGGTCGTACCGACAGCAGAACGGGAGAGAATCGTCGATTTGGAAGATCTCCGAAACGAACCGCCGCCCCAACCGGATGACTTTGACGCTACCGGATCCTATTCGCTTATCATGGACGAAACGCCCGGCGCGTTTGCGGACGTCGGATTCGTCGATATCACGGCACGCGAGTATTCGTATGCGAACGGAATATACGCGAGCAATCCTGTCATCCCATCTGGCACGCTCCATACAAACAAGTGGCACGTCTTCACTAAGGTCTCGATCGGCAATCGCGAGATCTCGTTCGAAACCATCACCGAAGGTGGCATAAGCTATCAATTCGTCGGCCACTTTCCTGTCTCAAGCGAATACGTCACCTGCCAAGGATGCGAAAATCCGGCAGACCTCAAGGGACGATTGAAAAAATTGAATAATGGAAATGTGATCGCTGAACTGGACGCAAACTTCTATGCTTACCGGCGTTGAAATACTCGGTGTGACCCGCCGGTTGCCCCTTGGAAAAGGTTACTAACGGGATGGGGGTTGGGGAGTAGGTTTTGGGAGATTTCTATACTTCATCGAAATGTTTTCGGTCCCGACGATCTCCCACCGCCGGAGGACCCAGCCGGTTCGCAACTCCCATTCCGTGCGAATTTGTCCGGCAAGGTATCGGGGATCGCGGGCTCTTGGGGTGGAGGAAGTCTTGATATCCAAGACGATCGTTGCTCGAGTTCTATCGAGCTGTTTTTCAACTACGATAATTTCTTTGGGCTCTTCTTCAAAGAATCCCCAACTGATCGGGTCGGAGGCTCCATTTTCTTCGGGAATGTCCCACACCCGTACGCCATTGATCCTTTCTCGTATCGTGTCTTCGGTGAGTTCCGGTGAACCATCTCCGGCAGTCGAGTCTCGTCCGGGAGAGGAGGCCTGCGGAGCGCAGGCGAAAGTAAACGCCAACATGAATGCCGTCGAGAATGTAAACAAGAATCTCGCAATTCGTGGCATCGGAGTTTCCCTACGTCCTATTCACCCGCGTAGCTTATCTCCATTCGCCTAATATGAAGGCCAGCGAGAACGAGTACCACCGCCGTAAAAAAAAGGAGACTCGGGACGGCTATGTACGCCGGGGTCGGTTCGACGAGCACCGCAAACGGGCCTTCGGACATAGGGACGGGTACGAGGGATTGAAGGTAATGGATCACGCTTACTTTCTTAAGCAGCGGCGGAAGCAAGAAGTTTATCCACTCCCAACCGTAGACTACCAGGCCCGGGACGATCGGATTTCGGAAGAATAGGCCAATGATAAGAAACACCGCGCCATAACCTATACACGCGAGAATGGTGACGCCAAGATACGACAGCAACCGGCCCGTCCCGACACCGCCGAAAAAGAAGCTCTGAGATTCCGCCGGGAAAAGCCAGAAATACAGGATCAGCATCGACCCCACCGTGGTGATGCTAAACAGCACGATCGTCGCGAGAAGTCCCGAAAGGTATTTGCCGACGACAAGTACTTCGCGTCTTACCGGTGCGAGAAAATAGTAATGCAGGCTTCGGTCGACAACCTCGCCTCGAAATAAGTTCATGAAGACCCAAGCACAGCCAAAAAAGATCAGCGTGCGTAGGATCAGTCCGCCGTACACGGCAGCATATACCTGACTCAGCTCGTTGAAGTTTGCCAATTCGTCAGTGGGCGGAGGAAAGATCGCAAGCATCGACAACAGTACGATCGGCAATCCGGCGATCAAATAGAGAAGCAATGCACGACGGCTCAAGAAGTTCTTTCTGATCTCAAGTCGCACTATCGCGAGGGTTTGACGCACCCAAAGGGCCCATGATGTCGGGCGAACAGACGCGGCTTTCGACTGGTCCACATTAGCCTCAGTGGCTTCAGTTATTTCTGCGGTTGAACTCATCAGTTTTGCATCCTATCGGATGTGATCAAATATTGATAGACGGCGTTAAGGTCGTCGTCGACCGGAGAGACCGATTCGACCTGCAGACCCTGTTCCGTGATCACCTTGTTCAGCAATAAATAGAAATCGTCCGGCCGTCGGGTCTTCACGAACAGTCCTTTACGATCATCGTGAACACGAGCCTCGATAGTGTGCTCATGCTCGAAGAGACGCGAGGCCAGTACCTGCGGCCGGTCGCAGGTAATAAGGATCTGGATCGGATGTTCGTCGATCTCGTCGCGCACGCCGTGGACCTCGCCTTCTGCGACGACATATCCGTTGTGAAGAAGCACCACCGTGTCGGACATCATGTCCACCTCGTGCAGAATGTGGCTCGAGATGATCAGGTACATTCCCGCGTCGGCGAGTTGCCGGAAAAGCCGGATGATCTCGGCTCGCGCCATCGGGTCGAGCCCGTTCAAGGGTTCGTCCAGCACAAGCACCGACGGACCGTGAGCGATCGACTGGGCGAGCCGGACCCGCTGACGCATTCCTTTGCTGAAGCCCGAGATCTTTCGATCCGCGGCATCGACCATGGAAACTCTCTCGAGAGCCTCTTGTGCCATCGCGGCTGTTTCCTGTCTCGAATATCCGTGTACGAGTAGATAAAACTCGATGAATTCGCGCGCGGTCGCCCCGCGTGGAAACGAGTCGAACTGGGAACAGTAGCCGATCTTACGAAAGATCTGCTCCGTGTCCGAAGGCGATAACCCGAGAACGCTGACTTCCCCGCTTGACGGCCGCAAGAGGCCGGTCATCAGGTTCATCAAGGTTGTTTTGCCCGAACCGTTCGGACCCACCAGGCTCGTGATACCCGACGAGATCTGAAGGTTAACCCGATTGACACCAAGGACTTCACCATAAAACTTCGATACGTCATCGAAAACGATCAACGTGTCGCTATTTGGTGAATCAACAGTCGACGGCCGCGTTTCAATTGTCGCTTGTGCTGTCATTTGATCACCTCATAAGCGCGTACTTTTCGTGACAGAATGAACACGCACACTCCGCACGCCAGCGCGATAACCAGCCACGAAGCCCAGAGCGGAGGCTCCAACAACACGATGTCGAAAAACTGCTTGTCGTAGATCGGATTTGAAACCGTGCCTCGGACGGTGCCCGCATTGCGCTCGAAGAGTCCGAAGAGCCCTCGCCAGATGCTGTTCATCGTCGCCGAAAGGCTGATCAACTGGCCGGACCGTGTGAGAAACAACTCATTAACGATCTCACCGAACGCGCCCGGCACGAAGAACAGGCCGAGGATCGCGCCGCTCGCGACGACCCGCCATTTCACAAGGGCGGAGACGGAGAGAGCGATCAATGACAGCAGGACGATCCATACGGCGGATCCAAAGAAGATCGCCCAGGCCATCCACAGGTTCGTCCACAACCACGACACGCCAGCCAACGATCCTTGAAAGAAGAAGATCAGCAATCCCGGTATCCAGGTTACGAGCGAAAGCAAGACCGCGATCACCGTCATCTTTCCTAATACATACTCGGTTCGGGAAAGCGGCCGGCACAAGTAAAGCGGCAGCGCATTGTTCGACAGATCTCGCGAGATAAGCGGCGGAGCTATCAACACCGTAAGAATGAACGCAAATGCTCCCTGCACCTCAACAAAAGTCCGAAAGAATGAAGCATCGATAGGCAGCAGCTCGGTGATGTTGATCTGCAACAATGCAACCGCGTTTGCGTTATGTCTGAGGTAAACGAGGATCGCCGCGATGAGCGGGTAGACGAAGCAAATAATGAATATCGTGGTAAAAAGCTTCGACTTGAAAACATCCCGCAGGGCGTAACGCGGGATCACAAAAAAACGCGACCAGTGAGACTGCGGTTCCCCCTCAAAGGCCCCGTATAATTGCTCATAAACCGCCATTTTCTTCCCTCCCGTTTGCCGGAGCCATGCCATTCTCCATCGCTTTTAAGAAGATCTCTTCGAGGGAGTCTCGCTTGAAATTGAGACGCCTGATTTGCACGTTATGCTCGAGCGCGAGGCGATAGAGATCGCTTATCTCAACATTCCCTTGCATCACGAGCTTCAGCCGTCTCTCTCCGGAAAGAGCATATTCGCATCCCAAGCCGCCGATCGCTTCGACGAACGCGGAGCGGTCTCCACGGGTCTCAAGCTCGATAAACTTTCGATTCGCCTTCCGCTCCTCTTCCAGATCGCAGTTCGCGGCGATGTACCCATCCTTGAGCACAAGAATCTCGTCGCAGCATTCTTCAACGTCACGGAGAAGGTGCGACGAAAGCAGTATCCGTGCACGGCCGCCGTCGCGGATCTGCCTTATCAAGGCGATCATACGGCTGCGCGTCGGTGGATCGAGGCCGTTGGTCGGCTCATCCAGAATGATCAGTTTCGGGCCGTGAACTATTCCCTGCGCGAGCTTGGCAAGCTGCTTCATCCCGAGCGAGTAGCTATCGATCGGACGGTATCGGGCCTCGCCCAGACCGACGAAGAAAAGAGCCTCGTGTGCCCGCTCCAGGGCGTGTCTCGCCGGAATGCCAGACAGCTCAGCCATCAATCGAACGAAGTGGACGCATGACATCTTGCCGATAAAAGAATCGCTTTCCGGCATGTAACCGACCCCAGCGCGGACAAGTTTGGCATCGCGCGTGATGTCCTGTCCGAAGATCCGCGCCGTTCCGGAAGTCGGTGGATGAAAACCGAGAAGAGTGTGGATCAGCGTTGTCTTGCCCGCTCCGTTCGGCCCGAGCAGGCCGATCGCCCGACCTCCGAGATTTGCATTGAGCGATCTCAAGATCGGACGTCGTCCAAAGGTAATGCTTAGGTCGTCTAGTTCAATGACATTAGTCATGAAGGTTCAATAAGTCGGAAATCTAGCTCAGGAACTCTTTCGCATGATACGACAAAAACCGACGGACAACATTAGTCGTCCGTCGGCGTTCGATTCAATTTGCAAGGGTTATTCACTCTTTCTGCTGTACGTCTTTCTCACCCATTGCGTTCATTAAAATATGCTGCATTTCGAACGCATGCGGAAGACCGATAAGACTCGCCGGACTCAACCCGAACGCTCCGCCTTCAGTATTGGCCGCGATTGTGATCCGGTCGCCTTGTGCATACGCGTAGGCAAGAGTCGGCGGTGCATTAGGATCGATCGAAGCAAGAGCCTGACCGTCTTTCCCCGCTGCGTTCTTCATCCGCTCCGCAAGCGGACTCATGATCGCCGCAAGGTCGTGATAAAAGATCGCCGAGAAATTCGCGTTTCCGTCCTGCGGCAGGGCACTCATGAATCGTGACGAACGAACAAGCGTATTGCCCGAATCGCGAATGCTAAGGGCCTGGTCAAGGAGTGCCTTGCTCGGCGCTGCGACGAGGTAACCGTTCGTGAATATATAGCTCACTTCGGGGCCTCCATCGGAAGATTTCAGAGAATAATAGGTCCGCTCGCCCGAAACAGTTTTCTCGACTGCGAGTTTGCCTTTACCGTGCAGCGCCGAGAACTGATTCAGCTTTGCGACCGCACGCTCGAACGCATCCTGCAGTTTCGCACTATCGTAAACTTCCATGATCAGCTTCCACGATGGTGTCGGAAGCAACGGGCCGTCGATAGCGAATGCGAATTCACCACCGAGTGGAGCCGCAAAGTCGTTACGGACGTCAAAGCCCTGCTGCTTTTCCATCTCCTGCATCTGTTTCCGCAGATCCGGATCTACGGTGTCGAAGAATCCGAGGAGGTCATCAACCAGAAGAGCTGGATCTTTTACGACGAACGCTGCAACGACATTCGCATTAGGCGAGATGTACTCCAAGGCTCCCATCGATCCAGGGGCTGCCAGCCACGAGGCGATCCCTCGATTCGGCTCGCTAAACGTTAACTCAGCTCGGCTCAGCGTTCTGCCTTTCGCTTCCTTCTGCTCGACCACAAAGTGCCGGAGATTCATTACGCCGAGCTGTTTGAATCCTTCGAGACGACGGTCGGCTCCGGGCTCTGTGTCCTTGCTTACAGCCTGCGACACGATCTTTTCGAGATCCGCCGCAACGACCAGACCGGCGCCATCTTTGTAAACATCGCTGATGCGCTGATGGAACGCCGAGTTCACGAAACCATTCGCCTGCGGAGCGTTGATCGTCTTCGCAAATCCGCGGAGGCTTTCGATCTGCGGAGACGCAGCGAAGATATCATCGTGGATCCAAACGAACAGTTCGGATTGGCCCTTCGAGGACGAGGGCGTCACAACCTTTGCAGTTAGCGGATCGTCGAGAATGCGAAGGTTGAGGGCGTTGCCCGTGTCTTTGCCGACTTGCGCGATCTGACCGTTGAGATATGTGCGGAAGTTGGCCGCGTCTTTCACCTGTCCGAGCACTAAAATGCCGCTTGGTTCATTCTTCGCATCCATCTCGGCACTAACAACGATCTCTTCGCCAAGCTGTGAGCCGAATTCGTGGATGCGTGACATTGTCTGTTGGTTCACGCCGAGGCCGTCGCCATTCTCTTCCTTCCACCATTCCGCAAGCGCCGGGTTCTGCTTGATCCGCTCCTGCATGACACGCTGGGATTCGGCTAGCGTTTCGCTTAGGTTCGGCAGAGCAGCGAAAAATACCGTATTCGCCGGCAGCAGATCGACAAATCTTGACGTGTGCCGAACACCCGGCCGCGCCACTTTCTGATCGACCTCGCGTCGAAGCTTCGCCAATTCGGAAACAAGATTCGCGTACTTGGAAGCGTTTCGGCTCCAAGCAACGTTCTGAGCGACGGGCGTCTTGTCTAGATCAACATTTGTCGTCGTTTGATCGCCCGGCAGTAGAGTTTCGTCCTTGCCCGCGTGGCTGACTTTTACCTCACCCTCAACAACCGAAACGCGTGAGCCTTTCGTACCGCTTTCAACTGCGAAGATCGTTCCTTTCACAGAGACGAGCGAATCTGGCGTCTGAACGTAGAGGCGTCCGTTATGCTGCTTCGCCGCTTCGACGATCACATCGCCGCGATCGAGCTTGATGGTCACGCCGCGCATGTTCTCAGTTACGTAAAACTCCGACCTTTCCCGCATCTCGATCGTCGAGCCGTCGGCGAGCTTTAACACCGCATTCGAATCTTTCCCTGTGCGGATCCGCTGGCCTTTTTGGAGCAGCTCACCGGCGGCTAGCTGATGGAATTGAACGTCCGATGCCAAATATACGCCGCCATTAGTAGACTCGATCGTCGCCGCGAGTGTGCTGCCCGAAAGGTCGAGACGCTCGTAAGCAAATAGTCCAACAAGTCCAAGAACCACGGCGAAGGCCGCCGGGACCGCCCATCGCGCCACTCTCGTACCGGTCGACCGTTTGGCGATTGCTTGCGGAGTTCGAATAGTACCTCCCTTGTGCTGAGGCGGAACAAAGGTCGATTTTTTTGCCTCGACAAGGGCGCGCTGAGCGCTTAGCTCGCGGCGGCACGGTACGCATTCGGCCGAATGATCCTCGAGTAGCAGCTTGCGGGCCGCGGTAAGATTTTCGCTAAGATAGGCGGGGATCAGCGACTGGAAATCGTCGCAGCCCGCGATCTGTCCGATATCAACGTTAGGTTTTGTGTTACTTGAGTCTTGCATTGATGTTATTCGTGATGCGTCGGCCGATGCCTGCTTGCCAATTCTTGCCCATACTCGCGCCGCGGAGTCATTGATGATCGACGGGTCGATCTGCTCGTCGCGTATTTCCCGCGACACGTCGTTGATGATGCCGTCGAGTTCGTGTTTATTGCGCTTCATGATGTTTCTCCAAATAATTGCCGATCTCTTTGCGGAGCCGTGTCCTTGCCCGATGGAGCGTTACGGCAACAACCATCGGTGATGTACCCAGGATCTCGGCGATGCGGGCGTTGTCATAACCCTCGTAATAGCGAAGTACAAAGGCTGTTGCTCCTCGCCCTTCTAATTTCGCAACCGCCCGGCGGAACAACTCGTGCAGTTCCATTTCAACAACATCTTGTTCGGGAGAACTGCTGCCTGACCGCATCGGAATTTGGCTAATATCCATCGCGTCAAGCGAAATCGAATTCCCGCGGTTACGGCGTCGAACCACGTCCAGAGCCGCATTTACAGCGGACCGGTACAGATAGCCCTCAGGGTTGGGTGAAAGATCTCGCTTTTCGTCTCGGGAAATCAGACGCATGAAAACCGTCTGAAGCACATCTTCCGCGTCGCTCGGACTTCCGGTGACCCGATACGCCGCACGAAAAACGGTCTTGTGATTGTCGCGAAAAAGCTGCGCTAAGTCCTCACGAGCGGACTCTCCGGCGAAAGCGTCAGTCGTCGCATGCTCTTTAGGCTCCATCGAGTCGGTTATTGGCACCGTGAAGGCTGCGGCGACATTCACATTTGTCTCCTTTGTATCGTCATCTACAAACATTAAACGTCGGTCGGCCATGACTATTAACAAAGACGAGAAGAAAAAGACTAGCCGTTATCAGTTGATCGGGGAAATTAAGTGCGCTTTAGGACGAGGGCGACATGCGATTGCCGGCGCAAATCTTCAGAATATCTTCCTTATCGAGTCTTGAAAATCCTGAAACCGTGTCCGGGAAGACTCAAAGTTGGAATAGCGTTTGTCAGTTTTGCTGTGTTAGGAGTGACCTCTTCGAAGCTCCCGGCGACCTCAACAGAGCCGAAGAAGGGCGTGCTGGAGACGTTGATCGCGACGACCATCTCTTCATTTCCGGCCTTGCGAGAGAAAGTGAGAACACGATCTTCATCCGAATTCTTCAGCCATGTCACGTCACCACGACGCAACGCATTCGAATTTTTTCGAAGGGCGATCATTCCCGAATAGAATCGCGGAAACTCCGGCCGGCGCTCGGCAAACTGCCAGAAGATCGGGCGTTTTTCGAACAATGCCGGGGCTCCCGATTCGGTCGTGTCGCCCGCTTCCATCCCGTTGTAGACGAGCGGAACGCCATCGAGCGTGAATATCAAGGCTTGAGCCACTAGGGCTCCGTTCTCACCAAAACGGACGATTGCGCGGCGCTCGTCGTGATTGTCAGAAAACCGCATTCTGAGTGAACCCTTCGGAAACTTCGACGCCTGGTCTTCCCATACCTTGCGGATCTCGGATGCCGGAATCTGGCCGTGGATAACCTTGTCGAGCGTTGCGTGCAGATTCCACGAGTAGTCGAGATCGAAGGCCCTCGGATGCAGATCCGGCGATTCCCATTCGGCGAGCCAGACGGTGTCAGCTTTTACCTTGTCGACCTCCGCACGCGCCGTTTCCCAAAAATCGGTCGGAACAAACCCCGCAACGTCGCAGCGGAATCCGTCGAGATCGAAGTCACGCACCCAGAACTTCAGCATGTCGATCATGTATTTGCGAAGCTCCGGGTTGTCGTAATTCAGGTCCGCAACATCGGCCCAATCGGGGACGGGCGCAATGATCTCGCCCTTGTCGTTCTTTGTATAGAACGCGGGCGTCTTCATCATCACGCTGTCCCACGCAGTATGATTTGCGACGATATCGATGATCACTTTGATGCCGCGTCGATGCGACTCGGTGACAAGGCGTTTGAGGTCGGCGGCGATTCCGTAATCCGGGTTGATCGCGTAGAAATCCTTCACCGCATACGGTGAACCGATCGTCCCCTTCTTCTTCGCCTCGCCGATCGGATGTATCGGCATCAGCCACAGCACATCAACACCCAACGTCTTCAGCCGGTCGAGATCTTTGGTAATGCCGTTAAAGTCTCCCGTCGCCGAGTACTGCCGGGGAAATATCTGATAGATGACCGCGTCCTTAACCCAATTCTGCGACGGTCGCGCGTTTTCCTTCGAAAAATCGCGAGCGGGCTGCTGTGCAAATATCGCGCAAGCAAGGAGCGTTGACGCGACAAAGGCGAGGATGGTTCTTGAAGCCTTCATTCGCTAGTGTCCTCCGCCTGCAGGAGCAGCTTCTATTCTGGTCGCTCCAACATCCTTAACGATGAAAACCGACGCCGCGGCAACCAGCATCGAGATGCCGCCGAGAACCACGACATTGATCGGTTTACCGCCAAGAACGCTTTGGTATATCTGCGGGATGAGGAACGACATCACGACCTGCGGGAAGACGATGAAGAGATTGAACACGCCCATGTAGACGCCCATGCGTTCGGGCTTGATCGCACCGGCGAGAATCACATACGGCATCGCCAGTATCGATGCCCACGCGATACCAACGCCTGACATTCCGAGCAGCAAGAAATAGCGGTCAGTCGCAAAGACTGTCGAGATCAGCCCAAGCCCGCCGAAGGCAAGGCATATAATATGTACGGTCTTACGGCTTGTTTTCTCGGCAATCCAAGGGATGATAAAAGCGGCGAGAAAGCAGACTACGTTGAAGAAACCAAACATCAGTCCGCCCCATTCGGTTCCAGCCTTGAACAATTCAGGCGTCACTTTTTCGTCAACGGCACGGAAAACGTTTGTCGCGACAGATATCTGATAGAACTGCCACATACAAGGCAACGCGAACCACGTGAAGAACTGGACGATGGCGAGCTGCTTCATCGTGGTCGGCATATCGCGGATCGCCTCGCCGATCTCCTTCAGGAGCGAGCCGACCAAATTCCCTTCGGCCTTCTTCGCCTCAAACGCTTCCATGTCCTCAGGCGGATATTCGTGCGAAGTGAAGACAGTCCAAAGTACCGCCGCGAGAAAGAAAACGCCGCCGACGGTAAACGCGATCAGCGTCGAGTAAGGAATACCGCTCGCCATGATTCCCACGACTCCCATCGCGGTCAGCAGGAACGGCAGAGCGTTAGCGAGCGTCTGTCCTATGCCGATAAAGAACGACTGCATCACAAACCCGAGCGTTCGCTGCTCTTCGGGCAGGTTGTCCGCTACGAACGCGCGAAACGGTTCCATCGTGATGTTGATCGATGCATCCAGCACCCAGAGCAAGCCCGCGGCCATCCACAGAACCGATGAATTGGGCATCGCAATCAATGCAAGACTCGCCAGAATCGCTCCGACGAGGAAGTACGGCCGCCGTCTCCCGAGCCCAGTCCACGTTCGGTCGCTCAACGCCCCGACGATCGGCTGGACGAGCAATCCGGTGATCGGC
>JBEBGW010000417.1:0-3650 GCA_040081025.1 Pyrinomonadaceae bacterium
CGCAATAACGCATCCACCTATTCCGGCGGAGCTAACAGCTATCTTCAGGCCGGCACAGTGAATTCGCGTTACACGACGTGGTTCGGCACATACCAATCGTCGCGGTACAACACGGTCCGCAGTCATTTCTCAAGTATTTTAGGTGCGATGGATACGGCGTCCGTAACATTTAATTGCACGTGCACGAGCAGTGCGTACGCGTATGTGTATTCAAATCAACCATACACGATCTACCTGTGTAACGCTTTCTGGGCGGCGCCTGCGCTCGGCACCGATTCCAAGGCCGGGACGCTCGTTCACGAAATGAGCCACTTCAGCGTCGTTGCGGGAACATCCGATTACGCATACGGACAGATGGACGCGAAACGTTTGGCCAACAACACCCCGAAGCGTGCCATCAACAACGCCGACAATCACGAATACTTCGCCGAAAACACGCCTTCACTTCCATAAATTAGCCGCAAAGGCATTTATCGAAGCAGCAAAAACGGGGCGGCCACAAACCGTCCCGTTTTTTTTCACCGCGAAGTACTCAAAAGCCACCGCGACGCAAGAACAGATGGGTGCGAAGCCGCTGAACGTTGACAAATAGAGCAGGGCCGCGGTCAAGGTTGGGGAAACATGAATAACTCCAACTTTGTCTCCACAAGGAATGTGGTAAACGGCCCTGCTTGATTTCTGAAAAGTGCGAATTAGACGCGAAATCCTAAAAGTTCTCAGCTTTCCGAGATGGTGACCATCACGGCAAGTCAGGATTATGCCTTCCTAAAGTCTGGGTCCATTAGTATCCACATATTCGGATCTAGAATTATCTTCTCCGGCTCGGTTTCAACGTTGATGGTGAACACGTTAGACATGGAGTTCGCTTGGAATGTCTGCAATCGCGGTTTGGTTTGTCCGGGGTAGTGTATTGCGATCTCGACCGGCATTTTGAAAACGCTGCCATCGGACTGAACCTGATCGAGTTTGATCGTGACTTGCTTTTTACTCGCGTCAAAGCTCCAGTTTCCCTTGTATTTCAAAGTGCCGGGCTTGTAGAGCCACTGGTCAAAGAAGGCGGTCAGATCCTTGCCCGAGGCTTCCTCCATCACGCGACGAAAATCGGCGACGGTGGCGTGCGAATCGCGGTATTTGTTGTAGTACGTTTTAATTCCTTTCCAGAAATTCTCCGTTCCGACGACGCCGCGCAGCATGTGCAGTATCCAACTGCCTTTCTGATATATCTGGCTCGTCGTTACGTCGTTCATGTCCTTGAGATTGTCGTGAATTATGCGGTAGTTCGGGTTCTTGAGGTAGAACGCATCGACCGATCTTTTGCTGGAACGAAGACCTTCGACAAACTCATCGCGGCCGTATTGATGTTCGATAAAGAGCAGAGTGAAATAGGTCGCGAAACCCTCGCTTAGCCAAACCTCGTCCCAATCCTTCTCGGTAACAGCGTTGCCAAACCATTGATGTGCGATCTCGTGGATAACGACGTTTCGCCAGCGCACATTCCTGTCGCCCACGACCGAATTCTCGCTGTAAAGGATTGCCGACGCGGCTTCCATGCCGCCGCTGACGCTGTTTGACTGTATGTTGGCGAGCTTTTCGTACGAGAACGCGCCGACGGCGCTGCTGTAGAAAGCGAGAGCCTGCTTCGTAGTGTTATCGAAATCGTAGAAGCCTTTGTCGCGATCCTGTCGATAGACCCAAGTCTGGATCGACTTGCCTTCAAATTCGTCGACATACTGCACGGCAAAACGCGCGACACCGAGCACATAGAGCCATGACGCGATCGGCACGGATTGCTTCCAGTGAGTCAATCGTTTGTTCCCCGGCAGGTCGGTTTCCTCGATCTTCAAGCCGTTCGAGACGACTTGATATTGGTTTGGAGCGGTGACGATAAATTCGCACATTGCCTTATCTGACGGATGATCGACCGTGGGCAGCCAGTTGCGGCCTTTGTCGGGCCAATTATCGCTGAAGAAGGTGCGGTCGCCGTATTTGTTGTTTGCGATCTTGAGGCCCGTCGCTGGAATGCCTTTGTAGGTGATAACGAAGTTTACTCGTTCATAAGTTCTCGAAGCATTCTGCAGCTTGATCGTGAGAACGTTATTCTCGTGTCGATACGAAACCGCCTTACCGCCTTGCGACACGCCCGATACGGACATTCCTTTGCCCTTGAGGTCGGGTGACGCATTAGTCAGATCGAGCCGAAGTTCCTGAATTCCGGCTGCGACGAACCTGACATCTACAGTCGCCTCTGCAACGATCTCATCGGTTGTATCCGACAGCTCAATCTTGAAAATGTAGTTAATGACGTCAATGTTCGGATTCTTAGGATACGTATCTCGTGCGGCGGCAATAGTTGCGACCGCACCCGCAGTAAGCAAAACCGAGAGCGTAACGACGCGCGATAGATTTTTCATAGATTTGTTGATTCAAGAGCTACTTGCTCAGTGGCAACGTAGATGCGGGACGAAACTGCACGACGCCCTTTTCCGTCATCAAGCGTTCGATCTCGTCAACAGTATCCGGCACGAACGAGCTTAGATTTTCTGCTCCGCTGACTGTGACTACAACTACGTCCTCAATGCGGACATAAAGTTTTTCCTCGTGGACCCAGATCATCGGGTCGATGGTAAAGACCATTCCGGGATCAAGCTTGACGCCGCGAACCTGGCCGACATCATGCACGGCCATGCCGACCGGATGCTGAAAATGTCCGCGAAACTTGAGACCTTCTCTCACGGCTTTCAGGTGAGCGGCGTTCTCAAACGTTTTGCCAACCAGATATGCCTCCATATCCTTTGCCGCCGAATCAAGCACGAAATCCGCAGTTACACCTGGCCGAATGTACTTAAAAAGGGCATCGCGGTAGGCCAGAATGAAGTTGGTCAAAGCCTTTTGGCCCGGGGTGTATTTTCCGTTTACCGGCCACATGCGGGTCACATCGCTGGTGTAATATCGATAGTCGGGAGCGTAATCCATCAGCACGAGATCGCCTTCTCTAAGTTTGTCAGTCTTGCGGAAATAATGGCCAAGATAGGCATTCGTGCCGCCGCCGATGATCGAGGCATAGCCGTCGCCCTGTGTTCCGTGCAGGTAGAAGATGTATTTAGCAGCGGCATCGAGCTGATATTCGAAAACGCCCGGCTCGGTCGAACGCATCGCCTCCATGATCGCAAGACCCGCGATCTGAGTTGCTTTGCGGATCACGTCGATCTCGCGTTTGGATTTGATATTTCGCAGGCCATCCAATATCGGCGAGAGATCGCGGATCTCGAATTGCGGTGCTCGCTGGCCCAGCAATTCGCGAAAACGAGCCTCACGTGACGGCTGCCCGTCCCACGGATTTGACGATACGCGCGCTTGCTCATTCAACAGCTCGTCGCGGCTGTCTGTGCCCGTCTCGGCCGGACTTAGCGGCGTAAACAGCAACGCCGCCGGTGGACGCAGCAATCCTTTTCCAACGAGATCGAGCGAGAGTTGCTCAAGACTCCGCACCTGATCGATCCCTGTCAATTCCTTGATCAGATCGCTGTCTTCGGCAGAGAGTATCTTGCCTTCATTTCGTTCGCGATCCGAGTCGCGATGCGGCAGATAGATCGCCGTCCGCTGATTCCGCCCGTCAATCACGAGGTACGCATGCGGCGATTCTATACCGG
>JBEBGW010000087.1:0-13670 GCA_040081025.1 Pyrinomonadaceae bacterium
CGAGAAGAACGGTTTCCGCGTAGTCGGCAGCCACGTCTTCCTTCTCGGCGAAGATCCGCAGACTGACCTCCTAATGCAGAAAGAACTTTGATTGCTAAGCCAACGGTCTTTGACCGTTGCGTTCGCAAAGACTTGCTATTCGATTTGTATCGTGCAATGATGTATCATCCGTGCGACACATTCTGAATCCTCCCAATCCCTACGACCGATACTCCGCCGAATACGTTGGCGAGCCGCCGCCGACCAAGCTCGAGATCTTCGAAGAGACTGCGACAAAGAAGGTAATAACGAAGGCGTTCGCATCCGATTGGGAAGGCGGCTGGCGTTATACGGTGAACTGCTATCGCGGATGTATTCACGGCTGTACATATTGTTTCGCACGGCAGTACCACGAGTTTCTTGGCTATGGTGCAGGCACAGATTTCGAAACGAAGATCGTCGTCAAACTGAACACACCGCGGCTGCTGCGTGAAGAACTGAAAAAGACGCGGGACAAGATGCCGCACATCGATTTCTCCTTCGCGACTGATCCGTATTTGCCGCTTGAAGCGGAATATCAACTGACGCGGCAATGTCTTGAGGTTTGTGCGGAGTTTCGCGTGCCGGTTGGGGTGATAACCAAGTCTCCGCTCGTGACGCGCGATATCGATGTGCTGCTGAAGCTTGCGAAGGTGTCAGTTTTCTTCTCACTCCCGTTTCTTACCAAGGAGTCCTCCAATCCCTTCGAGCCTTACACGCCGATTCCTGAAGCCCGGTTTCGAGCGATGAAGACGCTATCCGACGCGGGTATTCAAACCGGTATCGGTATCGCTCCGGTCATTCCCGGCTACAACGAATCCGACATTCCCGGCCTGCTGGAGCGTGCAAAAGAAGCTGGTGCGACACGGGCGTTCATGTCAATGCTGCATCTCGATACCGATTCGATCGAGAACTATTTCGTCGAAAAGATGTACGAACGCATCCCAACCAAGGCCGCGAAGATCATCAACACGATGAAACGCGAACGCGGCGGATCGCTGCGGCACAAAACATACAAGGAAAGATCGACGGGCAAGACAGAACAATGGGAAGTAACGACGAAGCTGTTCGACTTTCATGCCAAACGGCTAGGATTTCGTCAACACGAGAAGCCTGCCGAGTCAGTAGCGATCGCGATCCCGATACAGCAGAGCCTCTTTTAACACCCATTCAAACAGGATTGACAGGATGAACATGATATTTTGTCGTCGGTTCCGCCTATCCTGTTTATCCTCTACATCCTGTTAGAATTCTTAAATGCAGAACCGAATCGAAGTGTTCGAACAGATGATCGCGGCCGACCCCGATAACACGATGGTGATGTTCGGGCTGGCGAAAGAATACGAGAAAGAGAAGCGGTACGAAGACGTGATCCGTGTGCTCGAAGACTATTTAGCAAAAGCCGATGACGAGGGAAACGCTTACGGAACGCTCGCCACCGCGTACGAAAGAAACGGCAACCGCGAGAAAGCAATTGAAACCTACAAGAAAGGCATCGACGTCTCACTCGCCCACGGCCATCCGTCAATGGCGAACGAGTACAAGATGACTCTGGATATTGATTTCGGCGAATAGACGTGTATTCAGGCTGGTTTCGCGGCGCACGCCGCTATCGCCGCCTTCTTGATCCGTACAGGCTTCTCAGGCTTTTCTTCCGAAACCGGCGCCTTGTTGATCGCATCGACGACCTCCATTCCTTTCGTCACCTTCCCAAACGCCGCGAACTTATTATTCAAATACGCGGCTTCCGCTACCAGAATGAAAAAATTCGTGGAGGCGGTGTTCGGTTCGTCGGCACGGGCCATTGAGAGGATGCCGCGTTCGTGAAGTATCTTGTTCGGCTCGTCCGGGATAGTACGGCGAGCACGCTGGCCCATCGCACGGGTGACTTTCTTGTCTTCCCGCGACCAAATATTGCCGCCTTGGATCACGAAATTCGGCACGACTCGGTCGAACGAAGTAGTGTCGAACAGTCCGGTCGCGACCAAGTTCAGAAAGTTGCGGACCGATTCAGGAGCGTGTTCCGGATACAGCTCTATCTCGATCACGCCCACCTCGGTGTCGAGTGAGACACATTTAGAGGCCATCGTTTTCACATCGGCCTTGTCGAACGGCTCGGGCGCGTATTCGGGGAGTGGCGTGGGACGGACGTTGGCTTTCGGCGTCTCTTTGACCTCCGGCGTGGGTTCTTGCGCGGACACCGTGACAGCAAGCAAAGTAATGAACACTAAAAGAATCCAACGTGAAGCCATAAGAACGATTTTCCGCGAATCGCGAATCGGTGTAAAGTGTTGCTAATCATGATCAAGCCAATGTATATCGCCCGGATCGCCCTCCTTGTTGTTTTGACTTCGACCCTCGCGTACGCCCAGCGGGCTCACCCGGCGAAGCCTACTGAGACCGGCGGGCCGCTGCTGCCTGAACAGGCCGCGTTCGACGTGCAAACCTACGACGTCTCGATCAAGGTTGATCCGGCGACGAAGTCTATAACCGGTACGACTGTGATGACGGCAAAGGTCGTCAACCCGACGGATACTATCATCCTTAATCTTGACCCTGTCTACGCGATCGATCGCGTCTTTGGAGAGGGAGGCAATCGTCAGGTAGGACTGAAATACACGCGCGACGGCGGCAAGATCAAGATCACCTTCCCGGCGACTAAGAAAAAGGGTGATTCGTTCGAAACGGTTATTTCGTATGGAGGCACCCCCCGCATCGCTCCGAATCCGCCCTGGGTTGGCGGATTCATTTGGACAAAAACACCAAGCGGTGCCGATTGGGTCTCGATCGCGATGCAGAACGACGGGGCCGATCTGCTGTTCCCTGTGAAAGACCATCCATCTGACAAGGCTGAGACGGCGACTCTGCGAGTGACCGTGCCGGATCCGCTGGTGGCGGTAGGGCCGGGCGTGCTTGAAGAGACCGTGAAGAACGCGAACGGGACATCGACCTACGTTTGGAAAGTTTCAAACCCGATACCAAATTATTCGATCTTGTTCGACGCCGCTCCGTATCGAGTGATCAAAGATAGTACTAAGAGCATCACCGGTGAAGATATCCCGATCGAGTTTTACATTCTGCCCGAGTCGTACGATAACGGGCCGAAACTGATCGCGGAGACCAAGAAATACAACGCGTTCTACGAAAAGTACCTGGGACCCTTTCCCTGGCGGTCGCAAAAACTCGGCATTGTCGAGACGCCGCATCTTGGGATGGAACATTCGACCCATCTGGCGTACGGAAATAAGTTTCGCTACAACGCGGACGGGTACGACTGGCTCCAGCTTCATGAGTTTGGCCACGAATGGTGGGCGAATCTTGTGACCGCCCGCGACTGGAACGATTTCTGGATTCACGAAGGTTTCCAATCCTTTATGGACGCTCTTTATCTCGAACACCTCGGCAAGAAGGATGCGTATTTTGCAGCAATGAAGCGTAGTGCCAAGGCGACCCGCAATATGCAGCCGGTCGCCCCGCGCGGAGCCAAGTTCGCGTACGAGGTTTATCTTCAGGCTCCCGACTATGTAAAAAGCGACGGCGACATCTACGGCAAAGGCGCAGCCGTGCTCAATACGCTGCGTTATCTGATCGGCGACGACGCGTTCTTCCGCTCGCTCCGTCGCATGGCATATCCCCGAAAGGACATGGAAAGCTATACCGACGGCCGCCAGCAGCGTCTGACCGATACCGACGAATTCCTCAAGATCGCTGAGGAAGAGTCGAAGCTGAAACTCGATTGGTTCTTCGAACTCTATCTCCGCCAGCCAAAACTGCCGACTCTTATCACCGAGACCGCCGGCAACGCGACTAACCTCCGTTGGGAAACGCCCATCAACATGCCCTTTCCGATGCCGATCGATGTAGAAATCGGTGGAAAGATCCAGCGCGTCGAGATGCGAAACGGGCGCGGTTCGGTCACTGGATCTAATCTGGTCGTTGATCCGAACGGGTGGGTGTTGAGGGTGCAGTAGAAGTCTGAGGTTCACCGCAGTATCGATCGAGAGACGTGTAGTGTTCGGGCCGGCGAGAAATCGCGGGCCCGTTTTAGTTTTCCGAGTGTATCCCCGACTCCCATCACGCCTTGACGACTCCTAAATCTACGTCGCCGAATAATTCCGCGTATATCTGTCACTTTACCGACGATTTTCTTCTTGACAACTAAAGTAGCCGTCGATTATTCTAACTTCTGAGGTCATCACAGAATGATTGACGATATTGACAAACAAATAGTGAACATTGTTCAGCAAGACGGACGGATCTCGAATGCCGAGATAGCACGTCAGGTTGGACTGGCCGCTTCGGCGGTGCTCGAGCGCATTAGGAAGCTTGAAGAACGTGGTGTCATACAGGGGTATTTCGCCTCGGTCGATCCGAAACAGGTCGGATTTGGACTGATCGCCTTTGTTTTTGTTCGCACGAACGAATGCGGCGACGGTACGGACGAGTTGCTCGCACAGATACCGGAAGTTCTGGAAGTTCATGACGTAGCGGGCGAAGATTCTTATCTTCTTAAGGTCCGAGCGTCCGATCCGGAAGATCTGGCACGTCTGCTTAGAGAGAAGTTGAAGGCGATACCGAGCGTTGTTACAACCCGGACGACCGTTGTGCTGCAGACGATAAAGGAAACGACGGCATTGCCGCTCGACAGATGCGTGCCGTTTGAAAAGGCTAAGCGGAAAGGGAAGTAGTAAGAACCAGGGAGGTTGAAGGAAATGACGGAAGCAATCACAAACCGAAAGAACCTAATCGTGCTGATCGCGGCATTTTTTGCCGTGTACGTTTTTTGGGGTTCGACGTATCTTGCGATCAAGTACACGATCGAGACTCTTCCGCCGTTCCTAATGGCCGGAACGCGATTTGCGTTCGCCGGTGCCATTCTCTTCGTCTGGGCGAGGTTCACTAAAGATTACAAGCGGCCGAGCTTGGCTCATTGGAAAACGGCGGCGATAGTCGGTACGTTCCTGCTGCTCGGAGGTAACGGCGCGGTCGTACTCGCTTCTCACTACATTCCGTCGAGCATGACGGCGCTCCTCGTTGCTACCGAGCCGCTTTTCGTCGTTATGCTGAGCTGGCTGTGGCTCGGGAACGCCCGGCCCAATTGGAAGGTCGCGGCGGGACTGATCGTCGGATTCGTCGGCGTCTACCTGCTGATCACTGGAAAGAGCGGCGGCGTCAGCGCAGGCGGATACGGCCAGTGGATAGGTTATGGAGCCGTCATCGTCGGGGCGCTTTCCTGGGCGACAGGTTCGATATACGGGCTGAAGGCTTCGACACCGAAATCATCGCTGCTGACGGCCGGAATGCAGATGCTCGCTGGCAGCGTGTCGCTGTTCCTGGTCGGGCTGATCCGCGGCGAGCATACGACGTTTGATCCGGCAGCAGTATCATCCAACTCGATCTTTGCGCTGTTCTATTTGATCATTTTCGGCTCGCTCATCGGTTTTACGGCATACAGCTGGCTGCTGAAAAATGCTCAACCGGCGATGGTCGCGACCTATGCCTACGTAAATCCTGTGATCGCAGTGATTCTCGGCTGGACGATCGCGGGCGAATCGCTCACCGCGCAGATGCTTATCGGAGCATTTGTGATCGTAGCGTCGGTTGTCCTGATCACGGCGAACAAGGGTGCGAAGAAGGATGATGACGATGGCCTCGTAATTCATCGATCGCAAACACCGTCATGCAACCGGCCGAGCTATTCGACCTCATCTTAAACGCTCTTCATAACGGGCGAGGGATTTCCTTCGTCCCGCCATCATCGGGTAAAGTGTCTCTTATTTCATCTGACACTTTGCCCGACCTCCATTTATGCAAACTCAAACCGAACGTAGCGTTTCAGTCGACGAGATCAGATCGCGATTCCCCGCCCTTTCGCGTGCTCACAATGGCCATCCGGTAGCTTATTTCGACGGGCCCGGCGGAACACAAGTGCCGCGATCGGTGGTCGAGGCGATGAACGATTATCTCTTCAACCACAACGCGAATACTCATTGGGGTTATCCGACGAGCGACGAGACGGATGCGTTGATCGAGGACTCGCGACAGGCCTTCGCCGACTTCTTTAACGCTTCAGCGGACGAAATTGCGTTCGGACAAAACATGACGTCGCTGACCTTTCATCTTTCGCGTGCTTTGGGGCGCGGGTTTGAAGCGGGAGCTGAGATCATCGTCACCGAGCTCGATCATCACGGTAACGTCGATCCGTGGCGGGAATTGGCGAAAGACCGAGGTCTCGTGATCCGAGTGCTCCCGATGGATATCGAGTCCCGTGAGCTGCTTCTGGACGAACTTCCGGCGTTGATGAACGACCGCACAAGCTTGCTTGCCATCGGCGCCGCCTCGAATGCGTTAGGAACGATCACCGATGTAACTGCGGCGTGCAAGATCGCTCGGGATGCGGGGGTGCTAAGTTTGGTCGATGCAGTTCATTTCGCTCCGCACTCTCTGATCGATGTGAGATCGATCGGCTGCGATTTTCTCGCGTGCTCGGCGTACAAGTTTTACGGCCCGCACATTGGCATCCTATACGGCCGAAAAGAACTCCTCAGTTCGATCGATTTTCCGAAGCTGCGACCCGCTCCCAACAATTCACCGGAGTGCGTGGAGACCGGAACACAAAGTCACGAATCGATCATCGGAGCCGCAGCCGCAGTGAATTTCATCGCATCGCTCGGTGAGGGAAATACACGACGCGAGCAGATCGCGTCGGCGTTCCGCACGATGCATGAACATGATAGCCAGCTTGCACAACAACTCTGGACGGGCTTGTCGGAGATCGACGGGGTAAAACTGTACGGCCCCCCGCCGAGTCGTCCGCGAACGTCGCTCGTGTCATTCACCGTGGGAGATCTTCCCTCAAGCGAAGTGAGTAAAGGTCTCGCAGATCGTGGACTCTTCGTCTCGCATGGCGACTTCTATGCCGCAACGGTAGTTGAGAGGCTTGGTGTCAAAGAACAAGGTCTGGTCCGGGTTGGATGCTCGGTCTATTCGACTGAGGACGAGGTTCGGCGGGTGACAGACGGTGTACGGCGGATCAGCGAACGCCGCTGAATAGGAAGTTGTAGAGATTGAAGTTTCCGCGGCTGTAGTCACTTGTCCGCCGTTTCGCGACAGTCTGGTTCGGAGGAGTTCGATCGGCATCCTTGATCAGGATCAGGTCGTTGTTCGTATTTCCGCGAACGAGGAAAAGCTCTTTTCCGTCAGCCGTCCAAGTGAAATTCATTATCCTTCCCGACTTAAAATCGGTGATCTGCGTCGGAGCCGAACCGTCGAGCGGCTGCCGCCAGATGTTCTGCACGCCGCTGCGATTGGTCAAGACCGTCAGCGATTTGCCGTCCGGCGACCACGTGTATTGATTGATCAGGTTGTACTCGATCTCCTGTTCGACCTTGCCGAACGCTCCGGCGTCGATCGTGGCGATGTAGAGTTTCTTCAGAAACGTCTTCACGTCGTAAGCCGTGTATGCGATACGTTTGCCGTCCGGCGAGATCCGCGGCATAAAGACACTTTGGCCGTCGGCCTCGTAAAACGTTTCAGCCTTTCCCCCTTCGACCGGCATTCTCATTAAGGAAAACCGCTCGTCGTCTGACTTTCGCTGGAAGATGATCGTTGATCCGTCCGGCGTCAGTTGCGGATTGAAATCGACGATCGAAACATCTTCCTCGGAAAGCCTTGTAGGACTCGAACCGTCCGGGTTCGATCGCCAGATCTTCGAAGTCTTGTCCTTCTGAACGTTGAAAACGAGATAAGCTCCATCCGTCGGAGCAACGGGCGTCACCGAGAATCCCGGCTCGACGTGGATCGCTTTCGCGGCCTTGCCCTCGCCGTCGGTCACCCAGATGTCCGTTTCTTTTCCTTCCGTTTTGGTGAAAACTAACGAGCCGTCACGTCGATGGAGCAGGCCATGCATACCGTCAAGATTCCGCGACTCGCCTCCGAACTGGGTTCCCTTCTTCGCGGCAGGCACGTATTTCCACATCGAAGAAACCGTGTCTGCCTTCAACGTGGCGATGCTCTTGCCGTCGTCGGAAATACTCACGTCCAGATAATCGTTAAAGTCGTTCGTTACCGGATCGATGCGTCCATCAGGATACGATGCACGCCAGATCTGATTCGGAGAATTTTGGGTTTCACGGCCTGAGAAGAGCACGCCCGAACCGTCAGCAAACCAAACCACGTTGTTGATATGAAAGAACTCCCGCGGCCCGTTGACCTGGCGAACCTTCTTATCTGCAAGAGTGATCTCGACAAGATCGGTCTTTGAAAGAAAACCGCTCTCACGATTCCCGGCGCCCGTGATCAGCGTTCGGCCATCCGGGGACCACGCGAGCCGAAAGGCGAAAAAATCATAGTCAGTGCCCTTATTCGACATCAGCTCCTGCATCGCGAGTGTATCCGCGTTGACGATGAATATTGCATCCTCGTTCGGTTCCGAGCGATGGCGAACGAATGCGAACTGCTTACCGTCCGGCGAGAAAGTTACGGGACTATCCACATCCTCGATTAGCTTCTTTGGCGTACCGCCGAGCGTAGGGATCTGGTAGAGCGTGTTGATCGAAAAATCGGTACTTGTCAGGCAATAATAGATGTGGTCGCCGGTCGGCGAGAACGTCACCGACTGCAGATTCTGGTTGGTCTGCGGCACGGCGGTGACGACGCTGTCGGTAGCGATCTGGCGGACAACAAGGCTTCGGCTGCCGACCTCTCCAGAAACGTATGCTACATATTTCCCGTCGGGCGAGATAGCCGGAAGCATCACGCGACCGTCGGTATTGATCCGCGAGATCTGCGGCCGGACGAATGCGTGAGCCGCCATCGGTTCCTCGGCGATCGCAAAACTGTACATCGCGTAACCGCCGATCGCGAGAACAAAAAGTCCAAGCGCGGCAGCGAGTGCCACCGGCCAGCGACGAGCTTTTGAGCGGATGACGCTGTTCCTTGCCGAAGCAGACGCGAACGCGGGATCAGTCGGGTGATTTCCACTCATCGTCCGATGAATGATGGTCGGATTCTCGCTGAAATTCGGATTCGACGTTATGTGGCCTGTGCGATTGCCGCTGTTCGAATGTTCGAGTTCGTGCAGCAGATCTTTGAGATCGAGAGCAAGGTCCTTCACGCTCTGATAGCGTTCGTCGCGGTCTTTCTGCAAGGCCTTTCTCACTATCCGGGAAAGCTCGACCGGAGCGTTCGGCAGCAGATTCGAGATCGCTTCAGGCTCGTGATAGATCACAGCGGCAAGCGTGTCCGCGGTCGTTTCGCCGTCGAACGGTGCCTTGCCGATCAGCAGTTCGAAGAGCACTACTCCCAGGCTCCAAATGTCCGTTCTTTCGTCGACCTCAAGGCCGCGGGCCTGTTCGGGCGACATGTATCGGGCACTGCCCATCACGGTACCCGGAACGGTCTTGTTATCGGCACTGTCGTCGCCGTTCTTATACCCGATGACCGGTTTCGCAAGGCCGAAATCGAGCACCTTCACGATGCCGTCGCGGCGGACCATTATGTTCTCGGGCTTGATGTCGCGGTGAACGATGTGCTCGCCATGAGCAGCTACGAGAGCGTTCGAGGCTTGCTCCATGATCCGCAAGATGCGGGCGAGCGTGAGCGATTCGCGTTTGATAACTTCGCGGAGCGTTTTCCCTTCGACAAATTCGGTAGCGAGGAAATGTCCGAAATCGTTTTCGCCGATCTCGTAGATGGTGATGACGTTCGGATGGTTTAGTGCGGAAACGACCTTCGCTTCCTGTCGGAACCGCAGCCGGCGTTCTTCGTCAGCCGTAAACTCATTGGGCAGCAGTTTGATCGCGACGGTTCGATCGAGTTCGAGGTCGCGGGCCGAATACACCTCGCCCATGCCGCCCTCACCGATCTTGCCGCTTATCTCGTATCTACCGAATTGTTCGCCCGCTAGCATCTCTTAATTTTGAGGACACTTCATCCGTAAAAGATAAACACCATCTCTCACGCGTTTATGACAACTTAAGTTGCGTGAGGATGGTGTCAAAAAACGCTTGACTATTTGCTTAAACGAGTCAGGGCGTAAGAAAGTTCTCAATAACCTTATAGCTCGCGTCGATGGCTTCGGCGAGTTTTTCGGGATCGCTGCCGCCGCCCTCGGCCATGTCAGGCCTGCCACCGCCATTTCCGCCGACGATCGGCACGATCTCCTTTATCACGTTGCCGGCCTTGACCTTCGCCGTCAGGTCGTCCGACACACGGACGATGATCCCGACCTTGCCCTCTTCCCTGCGTCCGATGACAACAACGCCGGACTTTAATCTCGCGAGCAGCGTATCGGAAAGCTGCCGCATTCCGTTGCCGTCAAGGCCCTCGACGATCTTGCCGATGACCTTCACGCCGGCGATGTCACGCGCTTCGTCTCCATTAGAAGACGCTCCACCGATCGCACCGGTTGCGATCTTTAGTTTCAACTCGTCCATATCACGACGAGTTCGTTTCAGCTCTTCCTGAAGCTTTGCGATCGCAGCGGGAAGCTGGTCACGTTGAGTTTTCAATACGTCGAGCGAGCGGTCTATCAGGACCTCGTCCTCGCGGAATCGCGCAAAGGCATCAAACCCCGTGATTGCTCTGATGCGCCGAACGCCCGATGCGATAGCTTCGTCGGACGTAATTTTAAAGCTGCCGATATCGCCGGTAGCTCGGACGTGAGTTCCGCCGCACAGCTCCATCGAGAATTTCCCGTCGCCTACGCTCAGCACGCGAACGTCCGAGCCATACTTCTCGCCGAACATCGCGACCGCTCCCGTACGCATCGCCTCTTCCAGCGCCATCATGTTCGTCGTAACCGGCTCATTTTGAAGGATGTAGCGGTTCACAAGATCTTCGACCTCGTTGATCTCCTCATCCGTCATCGGCTGATAATGTGTAAAGTCGAACCTAAGATAATTCGGCGCCACGACCGAGCCGGCCTGTTTGACGTGGGTGCCGAGTACTTCCTTTAGAGCCGCGTGCAACAAGTGCGTCGCCGTGTGATTTCGTCGCGTCGCATCGCGCTTCTGTTCATCGACGACAGCAGTGACCGTATCGCCAACTTTCAGCGATCCTTTTTCGACACGCGATTTGTGAAGGATCACGCCGGGGATCGGAGCAAAGGTGTCGAGGACCTTTATCGTCAGAGGAACCCGGTCGCTATCGCTTCCGGTTCCGACAAGAACGCCCGTATCCCCGACCTGTCCGCCGGATTCAGCATAGAACGGGGTTTCGCTCAGGATGATGAGCCCTTCGTCGCCTTCGCTGAACGAATCAACTTTCGCATCGCCTTTCACCAAGGACGCGACCCTAGCTTCGTCGAGTTTCGTGGTGTCGTAACCGTGAAATTTGTTCGCTCCGACCGCATCGGCGATCTCGGCGTACATCGGGTTGATCTCCGATTTTCGTTCTGTCTTGCCAATACCGGTCTGCCTCTGAAGATCCTGAAGGGCAGCGTCGAACCGGTCGTTGTAATCGTCCTCTTCAAATGCGATGCCCTTTTCTTCGAGGTTAACGCGGATCAGGTCTTTCGGTGTGCCGAAGGTGTCGTAAAGTTTCGCGACTTGAAGGAACAGCTCATCGGCGGGAGTATCTTTGCTGATCGAAAGTTCCGCCAGTTTTCCAAGCCCGACTGTAACAGTATTGCCAAAACGGTCTTCCTCAAGCCGAACCATCTTGCCGATAAAATCTCGCTGCACAAGGAGTTCCGGATATGCCTCGCTCATCTGGTCGACGACGAGATCGCAGACCTTGTAGAAGAAGGGTTCGGTCAGGCCGAGATGCTCGCGGCCGTGGTAGATGGCGCGGCGCATTATCTTTCGCAGCACATAGTTTCGGCCTTCGTTGCCGGGCAAGATACCGTCCGTAATAGCAAACGCCGTCGACCTCGCATGGTCGGCGATCACACGGCAGGCAAACTGTTTCGATTCGCTAAGTCCCTCGTAAACACTCATTTTTCCTATTGTATATCACGCATAACCACCCACATAAGTACGTTTCTGGTCTCGCAAAGGGCAGGCGGCGGTTCGCTTGGACTGTCCCAGGAATCTTTGTCCCACTGTCCCACACACATCAAATTTACCTTTTTACGCACATTTTCTGATTTTCAAAGACCCAAGGCGAAGAAAATGTACTATGCATGGGACATTATGTCAAGGTTTTACCTGATATGACGGGGCACAATAATGTCTTCGCGAGATTCCTAAGAGGAACTTCGGAGTTGGTCTCGGACAGCGGCAATAAGATGTAATCCGATACCGGCGAGCGAGGTATAGATCCCGTATCGACTGAGTTCGGAGAATGCTCCGAACTCGTAGGTTTCCTGAACAAAGGCGATCACGAGCAGGATGCTCGATGCCATCAACACAGCTGAACCTGCATACTGCAGAGCTTTTCTCCAGGTTTCAAAACGACTCGTAAAGTACAATCCAAGCCCGATGTGAATCATCGCGGAGAACAAAATGTAGATATGTCGCGACCGCATCAGTACCCGCAAAGTCTGATCGATCGCCTCCTTGTCCGGAAAGTCGGCTCGCATGTACTGCCCGGTTACGAGGAATACAACGAACAGGAGAAGGCCGAAGACTAGGTGAACGCGTGACATCGCCGATTAGCTTACACCCTTCTCGGCATTCCAGTTTCCATGCAGTTTTCGAAGCACAAGGATCTGCCCGCCGTGATATGCATTGTGAGTAGTGATGAGCCCTATGATCTCGGCCCAGGTCGTGTCGCCTTTGTTCGGGACAAGTTCGGCAAGCTTTGATTCGTCGGAGCTTTCGATAAGAGTTCGCCATTCGGTCATCACTGCATCGAAGCGTGCGATCTCGGCTTGCCAGTCATCTTCGGTAAATTCGCCCGTGCTGAAGGTCTCGTCGTTTGACGACACATCGTACTCGTAACTGATCCCCTTAAAACGCTGGAGGTACGCGCTGTTGTAGTAGGTCAGGTGTGAGAGGGTCTCCCAAATGCAGTTGACCTCGTCGGACGGTTTCCACGCGGCTTGCTCGACATTCAGGCCATCAACGGCTTTTCGGACCGCGACGAACCAGGCGTTGTAGTCGTAACAGGTTGCGAATTGATCTATCAGAAACTGCTTCATATTCATAAATCTATAATGCCATCGCGGAAAAATAAAGATGCTGTCTAAAAGGTCGATCCGATCGCCTTTTCACATCTTTCTTTCGTGTTTTTCTTTCTTCTTTCGTGTATTTCGTGGACAGTTTTTCAGGAGTTTTTCCACGAAATACACGAAACAGATCAAAAGAAAATTGAACGACAAAAGAGGCCGTCTATTCGGACAGCCTCTTTACTTCGTTCATTATTTGGCTACTCGGCGTGATCGTGGTCCATCGGTTTGATGGCGTACATACTCGGGAAGCCTTGCGGGAGTTCGTGCGATTCGATGTCGCGGCCGCAGATCGAGAAGTCGAGAGCCGAACCGCGGAATGCGGCATCTTCGATCATCGCTCTAACGTCGAGACCCGTGAATAACGCAGCGAATCCGCCCGGCTGAGCGACCGGTTTACGAGAAAGCCGGTCGTCCATCATCGCGGTGTTGTAGGCGAACGTCGCCATGATCACCGCCGATTTCTTGAGATCGTCTTCGAGAATTCGATCGGAAACGTCCTGCGTCGTGTGCCAGGTGCGCGTTCCATATTCGATGGGGT
>JBEBGW010000088.1:0-13660 GCA_040081025.1 Pyrinomonadaceae bacterium
GATTGCATTCGAAAAGACGGCCGTCGGATCACGCTGGAGGTCAACAGCAGCGTTATTTATAAGGACGGACAGCCCGTCGCCGTTCAGGGCATCGCCCGCGATGTGACCGAGCGAAAACGCGTCGAAGCGGCGATCCGTGAAAATGAAGAGCGGTACCGCGATCTTTTCGAGAATGCGAACGACCTGATCTATACCCATGACCTTCAGGGAAACTTCACATCCATTAATCGAGCGGGTGAGAAGATCACGGGCTATTCTCGTGACGAGGCCGTGAAGATGCACGTTAGCCAGGTAGTGGCACCCGAATATCTTGAGCAGGCGAAGCGGATGATAACCACCAAGGTGGACGGCGACGGGCCGACCGCGTACGAGCTTGAGATCGTATCGCAAAGCGGAAATCGAGTGTCGCTTGAGCTAAGCACGCGATTGATCCATATAGACGGAAAGCCAGTCGGGGTCCAGGGAATTGGCCGTGACATCACCGAGCGAAAACGAACAGAGGACGCACTGAAGTCTTCGGAACAGCGCTACCGGCAGTTAGGCGAGGGAATTCTCCATCAGATATGGACGGCTCGCCCCGACGGTCTGCTGGATTACGTCAACAAGCGTACGCTGGAATACTTCGACCTGTCGCGAGAGGAAATGATCGGCGACGGGTGGCGGCATGGAGTGCATCCCGACGATATCGACGAGAGCCTGAAGCGGTGGGCCCGTTCGCTCGCGACCGGAGATCCATACGAGACTGAGTTCCGCCTGCGCCGCCACGACGGACAGTACCGATGGCACGTTGCCAAGGCCACGGCCGGACGGGATTCGTTCGGCAATATCAACAAATGGTTCGGGACGAACACCGACATTCACGAGCAGAAAGAAAGCGAAGAGAAGCTTAACTATTACGCGCGGCATGATCCGCTGACCGATCTTCCAAATCGGCCCGAGTTCATGAATCATCTGCGTCTGGCGATCCAGCGTTGCTGCGAGAATCCCGACGCTCGGTTCGCAGTACTTTTCCTTGATCTTGACCGCTTCAAGGTCATTAACGACAGCCTCGGCCACGCCGTTGGGGACAAACTCCTGGTCGCGATCTCAGGTCGACTAAAAGCGACGCTGCGTCCGGGTGACGTTGTTGCTCGTCTCGGCGGCGATGAGTTCACGATATTGCTTAACCGAACAGGGACTATGGATGACGTTGCTCACGTAGTGGAGCGCATCCAGAGCCGGATCGCCGAGCCTTTCCTGATCGACAATTACGAGGTCTTCACGACCGCCAGCGTTGGGATCATACTGTCCGACGATCTCGATCGGGGTGCAGACGATTACCTTCGCGACGCCGATGCGGCAATGTACCGTGCGAAGGAAGGCGGAAAAGCCCGCTACGAGATATTCGACCGTGAGATGCACGTTCATAACCTGAATCTCCTGCAAGTCGAAACAGACCTTCGCCACGCGCTTGAGCGCGAGGAGTTTGAGGTTCATTACCAGCCGATCGTCGAATTGACGACCGGCCGCATCCGCGAGTTTGAGGCCCTGATCCGGTGGAACCATCCGACACTCGGATTGATATCGCCGAAAGATTTTGTCTATGTCGCCGAGGAGACGGGACTGATCGTGCCGATGGGTAAATGGATACTTGAGACCGCGTGCCGGCAGATCGGGGCCTGGCAGCGGAATTGCGACGAGAGCTTGTCGATCAGCGTAAATCTTTCGGCCAGACAGTTGATGCATCCATCGCTCGTTTCGCAGGTGGAAGACATTTTGACCGAGACGAACCTAAGCCCTCGGCAGTTGAAACTTGAGGTTACCGAGAACACGGTCATGGAGTACAGCGAGAAGGCCCAGGACGTGCTCAACACTCTCGATCGGCTCGGCGTGCAGCTTTCGACAGATGATTTCGGGACCGGGTATTCGAGCCTTAGCTATCTGCAAAGCTTTCCGTTCGATCGGCTAAAGATCGACCGTTCGTTTGTCGACAGGATTGGCAAAAACAAAAAGAGCGATACGATCGTCAAAACGATCCTTATGCTAGGAGCGAATCTCGGGATGGAAGTCGTCGCCGAAGGTATCGAAACCGTCGGCCAATTGGAGTTTTTGCAGGAATTGGACTGCCGATACGGCCAGGGCTACTATTTCTCGCGACCCGTTGACGCGATCGAAGCGGAGAAGTTGATCAATACGCTGGGCGGCTCCCGCTATCTTCTACCGGTTCAGGAACCGGTCGAGTTTGCTGGTGTTCAATAGGCCGACCTAGCGAATGCCAAGCGCGACGTAAACGTCCGCGAGCGTTTTCGCCGCTATTTCTCTCGCCCGTTCTGCTCCCGGCCTGAGTATAGACTGCAGCGTCTGGTCATCAAACTCCTTAACGCGATCCTGAAACGGACGCAGAAACTCGATTACAGTTTCGGCCAACTCATTCTTGAAGTGCCCGTAGCCCTTACCCTCAAAGTGCGCGACGCATTCGTCTTTCGTTTTACCCGTTAGGATTTGATAGATCGACAGAAGATTGCTGATGGCCGGCCTCGTATCGTCGAATTCGATCGTCGTTCCCGAATCGGTAACTGCTCGTTTGATCTTTTTCGTGACCGTGTCCGCATCGTCCAAAAGGAAGATCGAGCCGTTGAGATTCTCGTCGGACTTCGACATCTTCTTCTCCGGATCCTGCAGCGACTTGATGCTCGCACCGACTAGCGGAATATACGGATCGGGAAGTTTGAAGGTCTCGCCGTAATCGCGATTGAACCGCTCCGCAACATCGCGGCAGAGTTCGAGATGTTGTTTTTGATCTTGCCCGACCGGCACGAGATCGGTTTGGTACAAAAGAATATCCGCCGCCATTAGAACCGGATAAGTGAACAGTCCGACTCCGGCTCGTTCGGCGTTTCCTTTCCCTTTATCCTTGAATTGCGTCATCCGCTCGAGCTCGCCCATACGGGCTACACATGACAGAGCCCACGTTAGTTCTGCGTGCTCGGGAACGTCCGACTGAATGAAGATCGTCGAACGCGAAGGATCGATACCCGCAGCAAGATAGATCCGTGCAAGGTCGAGCGTTTTCTGTCGCAACGTCTTCGGGTCCTGAGGCAGGGTGATCGCGTGGAGATTTACGATGCAGTAAAACGCCTCGTACTCATCCTGAAGCGCGACCCAATTCTTCAACGCTCCGAGATAGTTACCGATGTGAAGCTGACCCGTAGGCTGCGCCCCGCTAAAAATTCGTTTCTTCATAGGTTATGCTGCAAGAGCGTACAGCAAAGCGTACAGGAACGGCGTAATGATGAGCCGAAAGACTCCGATATAGACCAAGAACATGAGGATCAGAAATCCGAATTGCTCAAGCATATCGAATATCGGCTGGGCGCTGGCAGGTAGAAATGTGGACAAGATCTTGCTGCCGTCCAGTGGCGGGAACGGCAAGAGGTTGAATACGAACAGTGAGAGATTGAGCAGCATCAAATCGCCAACCAAGATCGCAAACGGATTCGTGCTGCCTCCGAAAAAGTCGAGTACCTGAAATCCCTGAGTAAGCATTATCTTTGCCGCGACAAAGCCGATTATCAGAAGGATCAGATTCGCCAGCACGCCGGCGACGGACACCATTACATTAGCAAGATTGTAGTTTGTCCAGTTGCGCGGATTCACCGGTGTCGGTTTACCCCAACCGATCAGAGGAATACTTCCTAAAGCTCCGCCCATCGAGCCCAATATGAAAGCGACGATCGGAATTAACAGCGTGCCGATCGGGTCGGTGTGTGCTACGGGATTCAGCGTCACGCGGCCAAGCATGTATGCCGTATCGTCCCCGAACTTGTGTGACATCCACGCGTGTCCGGCCTCGTGGGCGGAGATCGCGAGTAGCAGCACCACCATGTAGATGATCAGGTGGCTGACCAGATTCGCAATATCTATTTCGCCCATTAATTCTCCTAAAACCGTTGAAATTCAATACGATGCACGCATCTCGATGGTTCCAATATCGGTTGTCTTTAATATCGAATTGTGCCATTCTTTGACGACAAAATAAACCAATCGAGGGGGAAACAGAGTTTGTTAAAGACCATTCTCTTTGGCGGCGAATCGGGATTGTCGTACGCGGCGAACGCCGGATTGACGCTGCTGCGTATCTTCGCCGGCGTCGCCTTAGCATTTTCGCATGGCATTGGAAAGGTGCCGCCCCCGGACGGGCTTATTCAAGGCACCGCGAATCTTGGATTCCCGATGCCGGTGGTTTTCGCGTGGGCGGCGGGCCTTTCGGAGTTTCTAGGCGGCATCCTCCTCGCACTCGGCTTTCTCACTCGGATCTCAAGTCTCTTCATCGCCTGTACGATGCTGGTTGCCCTTATCGGCGTTCACGGGGCAGACCCGTTTAACAAGCAAGAGTTAGCTTTCATGTACCTGTTTGTCGCTCTCGCGTTCCTTCTCAAAGGTGCAGGCGATTGGAGCGTCGATAGTTTTCTGCGAAAGTAGCGCATCTACTTATGAAAAAGCACATCGTCTGCATTGCGAGCGAACAAAAGGGCAACGAGTTTCTCGAAGAGGCTCAGGCTGCCGGATGGCACGTCACGCTCGTCACGCGCAAGAAGCTGCTCGACCAGCCGTGGATGTGGACCGCTCTCAACGATGTGAAGACGGTTGAAGACGATGCCGGTCAGGAAGAGTATGTACGAGCGATCGCCAACATCGCCGGTTCGCGGAAGATCGATCGGATAGTTGGCCTCGATGAATTTGATGTAACGACGGCGGCTCGTGCCCGCGAACATCTTCAGGTTCCCGGGATGACGTCTTCACACGCACTCAGATTCCGCGACAAGCTCTCGATGCGCAACATTGCTTGGAAAGCAGGTATCCCGTGTCCTGAGTTCACGGGCGTTTTCAATCAAGCGGAGCTTGGGGAATTCCTTGAGACTGTCGAGATGCCTGTGGTGGTTAAGCCCAGATTTGAGGTTTCCGCGTTCGGGATCAGGAAATGCGAGTCGAAGGAGCAGGTGTGGGAAGTAGTTAACGACCTCGATAGCCGCAACAACTGGCGCGACCATCCCTCGCAATTCGTCGTCGAACGGTTCATCAAAGGTTCGGTTTATCACGTTGATTCCATCGTCGATGGCGGCAAAGTGTTGACCGCAGGCGTGAGCAAATACGGCACACCGCCGTTTAGCGTCTCGCACTACGGCGGTGTTTTTACGACCTCGATTGTTCCTTATAAGTCCAAGGAACGAAAGGAACTCGAAGCCCTCAACAAACAGCTTCTCTCCGCGTTCAAGTATGAGCAGGGTGTTTCGCACGCGGAGTTTCTACAGAGCGAGACTGACGGAAAGTTCTATCTGCTTGAGGTGGCTTGCCGCGTCGGTGGAGCCTACATTGCCAACGTCCTTGAGCACGCCTGCAACTTCAACCTCTGGCGCGAATGGGCCCGGCTGGAGACCTCTTCGGTCGAAAACCCATATAAGCTGCCGAAGCTACGCAAGGATTTTGCTGGCGTTGCACTCGCTCTCGCGAACACCGATACACCGGATACTGCTCATTATGTTGAAGAGGAGATCGTGTATCGAGTGGCGAAACCAAAGCACGTCGGGCTCATCTTCTATTCGAGCAAAGAGAAACGCGTCAACGAACTGCTCTCGACCTACACCGAGCGGATATCCGCAGATTTCCTTGCTGTGGCACCAGCGAAGGAACGATTTGATGATTGAACGAGAAAGCGGCCAGATCGGCCGCTTTCGAGTTTTAGGCGTCGGAGCGTATCCTATTCCTTTTCATGGACAGCAATCTTTCGCAGGACCAATCTCCCGATCTTCTCGATCACGATCTCAACCGACAGTGTCCGGAGCTGCTGAAGTTTGAGTCGACGCCGGACTTGGAGGCGTCGGAGCTTTGGGGAAAGATTCGCGACGAGGCTGAAAGTATTCTGAATGCGGTTGTGGTCGAGAATCTGTCGGAACCCGGCGCGATAGCGACGGGGTCACGGGATACCAGCGCAAAGAACCCGGTTGCTACCGCTCCCGGTTCTGATATTCATGCGCTCGCGTGGAACATCGAACGCGGAATCGTGTTCGATGGGATCCTTGACGCCCTCCAGAATCATCCCGACCTGAAAGACAAAGACCTGCTGCTGCTGACCGAACTCGACCACGGAATGGCTCGAAGCGGGAATCGGTTTGTCGCTCAGGAGATCGCGAAGGCCCTAAAATTAAACTACGCGTTTGCTCCGGTTTATATAGCGCTTCAAAAGGGAAGCGGCGTCGAGGCGGCGATGGAGGGCGAGAATACGAAGTCGATCCATGGCCTGGCGATGTTTTCGAAGTGGCCGATGCGAAATGTCCATGCTATCCCGCTGCCGAATGGGAAAGACAAGATGTGGGGGAAGGAGAAACGACTCGGGAGTTTGCGAGCACTCTTCGCCGACATTGACCATCCCCTCGGAACTTTTCGAGCCGTAACCGTCCACCTCGACGCACACTGTTCGCGGGCACATCGGCAGATGCAGGTGGGGCTGATACTCGATCATCTCGCCACGCTGCCAAAGCTCCCGACGCTGATCGGCGGCGACTGGAACACGACGACATTCAATTCGCAGAGTTCGACGCGGGCGATAATGGGCTATTGGCGGCGAGTGTTTATGGGACCGAAGAACGTTGCAAAGAATCATCTGCCGCATCCCGAACGATTCTTCGAGAAACCTCTCTTCGACATGCTCGAACGCCGCGGATACAATTTCCGTGATCTAAACAATGTCGGTCAGGGAACGCTCCACTATCACGTCGAGAGCATCGAAAAGAACACGAACCTTCGCGATTGGGTTCCCGAGTGGTGCTTTCCATTTATTTTCTGGGCGGCAAATCGGGTTGGCGGGAGCGTATCGGGGCGGTTGGATTGGTTTGCCGGTCGCGGTTTCGACCTTGCACCGGGGTCTGCGCCGAAGACGACCGGTGGTCTGGTGGACACCGCCGGGACGCCGCTCTCGGATCATGACGCTATCTCCGTCGATCTCGTCGTGAGCAAGTGATGAAGGCGCCGGTGGTCATTCCTGCTGCCAGACGCTATCCTATTCTTAATGGAAGTTTCATTTTCACAGACGTTGAGTTTCAACGCAGACACGTTTGAGTTCGAGGCGGTCGCCAATGAAAGCGGCAATGCTACAGTTATCAAGTTTCCGGTTGACGACAAACAGGTGAGCCCGGGCGACTCAATAGTCGTGGTTTCCGGTGACGAGATCCATTTTCACGGAATGATCGGGAAGATCGAGGGCGGTTATGCGTTCGCTTCCGATCCGAAAGGCTCTCTACTCCCCGCAGGGGTGCAGTAGCCGCCTCACTCGATCGTGCAGGTTCGCGGGCGACCAAGTTGGCCAATGTTCCACCGCTAAGTCTTGACCGGTCTCCTATTTGACGCGATAATATTTTTCCTCGGGGATGTAGCTCAGCTGGGAGAGCGCGGCGTTCGCAATGCCGAGGCCAGGAGTTCGATCCTCCTCATCTCCACCAAGGTTTAACGTGCCATTGACCCGCTCGATGGCATTTTTTCTTCCTTGGATTCTTTCGTCGAGCCGAATATTTGGCTATAATCACGAAATATTGGCTTTAGCGCCTTAGGCGAGTCTCTCCTCGCTTTTTCATTAGGGAAACATAATGACAGTATCGACCAGAGCCCTCTGCAGATCGAGGTCTGCGAAATTTGCAGGCTTGCTCGCGATCCTAGGTTTCTTGGCTTTCCAGACTACAGGTCAGACGTCCCACGAACGATCGATCGGATCAGACGTGGATCCCACCGTTCGTGAGTCGGTCGCGTACGTTACTGAGACCGTGGGCGTTCACGGAACGGCGGATGCTACCCAACGATTGTTGATTCCGCAGACCGAAACTAAGCGAAAGCCCAACCTACCAGTATCGGTGGTAAACGCGGCGATCAATGCTTCCAGTGAATCACCTACGACTAAGCCGCCCGCTGCCCTTGATGAATTGGTCGCTGCGGAAAAAGGCCCCGATCCTGCTTGGCGTCCTTTCGATCATCTTCCGCGCCAACCAAGATTCCTTAAAAATGATAAGAGCGAGGCCGATCGAGCTGACGTAGCGGACAACGGTCACAGCGAGAAGTTTCATTGGAAGCCGGCGATTCTCCAATCCATGCTTATCCAGGGATTCCAGATCAGCTATGCACTCGTCATTCAGGAGAAGACACGACGGGGACTCAAAGGCCCATTCTTCCGAGATTACTGGGAATCAATAAAAGGCGTGCGGGGATGGACCGATGGGAATAAGTTTTTCACGAACTATATAGCTCACCCGATGCAGGGTGGCATGACCGGGTTCATATTCGTGCAGAATCACGACCGGGCTAAGAAGCAGAAGTTTGGCGAATCGAAGCAGTATTGGAAAGATCGCTTTAAAGCGTTCGTCTGGTCCGCGGCCTGGAGCACTAACTGGGAACTTGGGCCGATAAGTCAGTCGTCGATCGGAAACGTCGGACTATACGGCCACCAGGGCTACGTCGACCTCGTCGTCACGCCAACGGTCGGAACGGGCTGGCTGCTGACCGAAGAAGCTCTCGACCGATATGTTATCCGCCATCTTGAAACGAGGGGACCGGGAATTAAGAAGCTAGTCCGGACCTTTTTGAATCCGATGCGTTCGGTTGCAAACCTTCTGCGGTTCAAAGAACCATGGTACCGCGACCGGCCGTTCGGACATTAAGCTCGATCTAAGCTCGTCAACTCTGTCCGTATCTTGAAACGTGTTCAGGTACGGACATTTTCGGCTTTAGCCGGGCGTCGTCGATCGGATCGCCGGGAACAACAGTTAATGGCAGCACTCCCGCCCAGATATCCATCGAATAATCTTCCTCGTCGTCCTTCGGATCGCCCGTTCGGACCTTCGCTGACGCTTCTTCGATCGGCAGCTTCAGCACCGATGTCGCCTTTAACTCCAACGCATTCGGCCATCGGATCTCTGGCCAGCGTCCGGGGATGACGTGCTCGGTAAACGCTTCGAGAGCCTTGTTCTTTTCAGCTTCGCCCTCTACGAGCGTCGCCTTTCCCAACACGACGACCGACCGATAGTTGATCGAATGATGGAATGCGGATCGGGCAAGGACTAATCCATCGACCAGCGTCACAGTCACGCAAACATCCACGCCCTGAGTGAGATTCCGGAGCATTCGGCTCGCGGATGATCCGTGTATATAGAGGTCGTCACCGATTCGGGCATACCCGGTCGGGATGACATAAGGCTGGCCGTCGAGTACGTATCCGACGTGGCAAATGAACGCTTCATCGAGGATCGCGTAGACAGTTTCCCGGTCGTAGGCCCCGCGGTTTGGGAGCCGCTTAACTCGCGTTCTTTCTGTTTGTGTTGAATCAGGCATCTGCTAATTATTGACGTGCAAACGGATTAATATCGGTCACTTCAATGACATCGAAAAGAAGTGGCAATCAAGGAGCATCCGTTTATTCAGATAGAAACGGTGTGCTCCGTGGCGGCTTACGTGCGAGACCAAACGGATCTCATTGCAGTGGGATTCGCGAGCGTAGTTGACCAGCCAATCGAAGATCTGCCCGCCGTAACCTTTCGATCGATCGTTTTCTGTCGAGACAAGGTCTTCGAGATCTAGCGATTTGCCTCTCGCCAGCCACTCGGCGATTCGAATCCCCGCGACCGCCTTGATGTCATCGTCATCGGTTAGGAACACAAGTTCATAGCCCGAATCATTCATCTGCCGTTTTACCTGTGGCAGAAAATCGTCTTGTGTGATGTGCGGCCTGAGTTCCGACATTACCGGATAGCAGGAAAGAATCTCTTCATCAGTTTGAGCGATCTTGATCGTTGTCATTGTTTTACGCGGGTGTCAGTGGCGATCCAATTTACTTCCCAGGTTTTACCGCCGTCCGCGGAAAATGCCTGTTCAAAATGACAAGTATCGACATTGTCACACCAGATAACAAACCTGACGAAGATCGATCGAGCGCCGAGCGTTTCCTGATTGTAAAACTCGCCGCGGCCGTTTTTGAACTCGCCGATCGTCGGTGCGCTCATCGTACCTCCCGTGCTGCTGGAAAAGTTAAGGCTCCATTCGCGAGATTCCGGATTGTACAGGCGGAGGCTCAAGGCTTCGATATGTCCCGTGGGACCGCTGACATCCAGTTCGACTATATTCGCTTTGCCGTTCCAAACTTTACTGACTTTGGTCGTGCCTGAGTATTCTGCCCACGTCGTCGAACCGGTCAAAGGTTTTAACAAACGGCGCAGGCTCGTCTTCCAAATGCCGATCTCGAAATCGAAATCTTTTTGTCCATCGCGTGCCTTTTCCTGGGCCATCATAGTCGATACGGCTAAACCGCAGACCATGAGAAACGTAAAACGACGCAACGGCTTTCTCATGAGATCCCCTCCAGCCCTTCAGTCACAAACCCATGCGAGGTTTCGCAAAGGATCACGTCATAGCTATCCAGCATCGGCATTACGATCGACTCCATCTCGTTTTTCCACACATCGCCTTCATAGAAAAGCGTCTTTAGCCGCGTTCGTTCTTCGATCGAATCGAACATTCGCAGCCAGACGAACTTGTTCGGGTTCTCGGTGTCGACCATTGGGCCGACCACTTTCATCCCATCTTCACGAAGTGCGGGTATCGCTTTCGTAGTGAAGAATTCCAGGAACTCCTTTCGTCGTCCCGGAATGATCCTATAGCTTCTAACTTCAACTATCATTACTTTCTCCGATGCGCTCTCAGGCCGCCCGAGACAGCGTCATATACCAGTTCCATTCCCAAGTCTTCCCCGCGTCGGTCGAAAATGCCTGACTCCAGATCGGCTGGTCCCGATCGGACCTATCCCACTGATAGAGCACGGTGATCTCTTTTCCGTCGAAAATGCCCGGCGCGTAGAAGCGTCCGACATTGCCCTCGAACGAACCGACAACCGGATCCGTATCGAGTTTGCCGAAATTACTATCGGCCCAGTAGATGCTCCAAAGACGTGTCGCCGGATCGAAAAGCCTGACCGCTTCGCCACCGAACGGCTTTCCGTCAAACTCGGCGGCAAATGTCTCAAAATTCCCGATCCCTTCAAGCGTCTTTCGCATTTCGAGGATGGCGTCAAACTCGGTCCATTCGTCAGAATTCGCGAGACGCTGCTTCAGCTTCCGGTTTCTCACGTTCCACTTTCCGATCAGGAAATCGAAATCATCCATCGACGACGTCGGAGATGGAGATACGTTCACCTTCGATCCAAGTTCTTTGATAACCGCGTCAAAATAAGAGCGGTCGGCGGGACGCTCGTCCACATTTCCCTGGAAATCGTCTCGGCAACCTGGGTTACAGAACCCGACGGTCGCTCCCGCGTATTCGGTAAGCGAATCGTTTGAAACAGGCTTGCCGGATCGCGGGCAGTATTTGTTGATGGCTATGTCCATATTTCTCCTTGATATGAGGAAAGTCTAGAATTAAAGTGGTATCGCGTGTATAGCCACTAATGCCTAAAAGTCCTAGACCAATTCTAAAAATGCCGGAAGCAATACCCGTCGTCAGGGACGAGGGGCTTATAGGGCCGATCTATCGGAACATTTACGACTCGATTCGATCCTCTATTCTCAACGGCACGATCCGAAGCGGCGAAAGATTACCGGCCACAAGGGCCTTTTCCAATGACTTCGGCGTGTCGCGGATGACGGTCGTGAACGCTTACGAGCAGTTGATAGCGGAAGGGTATCTCGAAACGAGGCGTGGTTCGGGAACGTTTGTCGCACGGGCGCTGCCGGAGACTTTCTTGACGATCGATCGACTTTCGGCGACGTCTCCGGAAACCATTAAAACCCCGGATCGTCAGCTTTCTTCGGTAGGCCGACACTTGAGCCTCAATTCGGCGTCGATATTGGCGAATGAGTCGGCAACGGGATTTCGTCCGTTTCAGCACGGGCTAGTTTCGCTAGATGATTTTCCGTTTCCGATCTGGCAGAAAATGCTCAGCCAGATCGCTCAGATCCCTCTGCGAACGCTTCTGATGAAAAGCGGAGCGCTTGGCTATATGCCACTTCGAGAGGCCGTCGCGGCTCATCTGCGAGCAGCACGAGGTGTCAATTGCGAACCCGGAAATATCGTTATCACCGACGGAGCTCAACAAGCTCTCGACCTTGTGGCCCGGCTTTTCGTCGGTCCGGGCGATGTGGTTTGGATGGACAATCCCGGCTACCGCGGAGCTTTGGGTGCCTTCGGTGCCGCGGGTGCTAACGTGCTTCCGGTCGGGCTCGATGGTGAAGGGTTTGATTTAAATCTCGCCGTGAAGAAACATCCTATAGCGAAGATGATCTACACGACGCCGTCGCATCAGTTTCCGCTCGGAGGTTCGATGTCGATCGGCCGTCGGCTCGAGATCCTGGAATGGGCCGATAAGCACGGCGCCCTTATCATCGAGGATGATTACGACAGCGAGTTCAGATATGAGGGCCGACCGCTCGCATCGATGCAGGGCCTGGATCGAAACGGCCGGGTTATCTACATCGGAACGTTCAGCAAGACCATCTTCTCGGCGCTGCGTTTAGGATGCATGGTTGTCCCGACCGACCTGATCCCGCTTTTCGAAACGGCTCGGATCGTAACCGACGGCCACTCGTCACTGATCGATCAGGCTGTCCTTGCAAAGTTCATGGTTGACGGACATTTCGGGCGGCACGTTCGCCGAATGAGAAAGCTGTACGCCGAGAGACAGCGGGTATTCATTCGCCTGGCGAGGAAGTATCTCGACAGGATCGAGTTCGAAACTGCCCCGTCGGGCATGCACCTTGTCGGTTGGCTTCCAGAGGGAATTTCGGATCAAGACGTCTCGCTAAGGATGTCCCACCGAGGCGTCCGAGCGGCTCCGCTATCGGACTATGCGATCGAAAGACCGAAACGTGGTGGCCTTCTTTTCGGCTATGCGGGATTCAGCGAGCGTGAGATGACCGACGCATTAAAGAGGATCGCAGACCTTCCGATCGGATGATCATTTTGTGCTCATCCAATTGTCGCCGACGCCGACATCTGCGATCAGCGGAACGTCGAGTGTTGCAGCGGCTTCCATCTCACGCTTGATGATCTCGCAGGCTTGATCAACTTCGCTTTCCGGAGCCTCGAATAAAAGTTCGTCGTGCACCTGCATGATCATCTTTGTTTGCAGGCCGGCATCCTTGATGGCGTTATGAACCCGGATCATCGCGATCTTTACGATGTCCGAGGCAGTGCCCTGGATCGGCATGTTGATCGCTTCGCGTTCGGCTCGCGAACGTAGCGTAAAGTTACGGTCGCGAATGCCGGGAAAATATCGCCGTCTGCCGAAGAGCGAAGTAACGTAGCCTTTCTCTCGCGCCTCTTCAGGCGTTCGGTCCATGTATGCACGAATGCCTTTGTAGGTCGCGAAGTAGTCGTCGATAACCTTGCGTGCTTCAGCCTTTGAGATCCCTACTCGCGTGCTCAAGCCGAACGCTTCAACAGCATACGCGATGCCGAAATTGACGATCTTGGCTAGCCGACGCTTCTCTTTTAGATCGTTTCCGTCCGTCGCACCGAAAACGAGCCGAGCGGTCTTCGCGTGAATGTCCTCGTTGTTTACGTAAGCCTCCAGCATCACCGGATCTTTAGTGATGTGAGCGAGGATGCGAAGTTCGAGCTGCGAGTAATCCGCCGAGATGAGCTTGTTCCCGGA
>JBEBGW010000418.1:0-3645 GCA_040081025.1 Pyrinomonadaceae bacterium
AACATAAACGATGTTCTCCCGACTAAGCACCTCTTGATTGTCGCGAGCCATAAAGAGCCGTCCCTTCGCCTTTCCAGACGGATCGGCGAAGACGTCCAAAGCCGGACGCTCAACAAACATAGGCACTTCACGAGTCTCCATCGGACGAACCAAGTCGCCCAAGAGGAAGTTGTTGCACGATCGGTGAACCTTCGCCACGGCATGGTCGCCCTTTACGCGAACAACCTCAACGCTTCCGACTTCCTCGACGTACATGCCAAGCTCCTTACTCGACCACTTCGTATTGACCTGTCCACGAGGGCGGACAACTGCGAATCGATCGCCGACCTTCGCACCGCTTGTGTTTAAGTAGACGAACTGTCCCTGCGCATAGAACCAGCCATCCTGCTCGTTATAGCCGCCGATAAGCCGCGAACTTGTATCGATCGACGAACTCGTGACATACCCAGCGCAATGAACATTATTGCCCTCCGCCACACGCATCGGGCGCCTCGCAAGGTCGCCGCTTACCGACGTCGGTTTTTGTGCGGAGGCTGACGAACCGAAAAAGCAAACCGCCGCAAAAAGCGACGCAACGCTGATCTTTCCAAATCTTTGAAAGCTCACTGTGATCTCCTTTGATTATGCCGATCTTGTGTCTTTGAGAACTCCGGAGAGGAGAAGAAACGATAGGCGGAAAATTGGTGGACTAGCCCGACACGGGCACACTTCAGAAGTCTAAACCCCAGCCGCCGAAAAGGTCAACAAGTTTTTTCACCGTTTGTCATTCAGACCGATTCCAATGCCTACATCCTTACCCAAACTATTTGCACTCCCACAGGCCCGTTTGCTACTATCTCCGTTTGCCGCGGTAGATAATAGATACAACGAAGGCCACCTTAGCTCAGTTGATAGAGCAACTGATTTGTAATCAGTAGGTCGTCGGTTTGAGTCCGACAGGTGGCTCCACTCTAACACCCCTCTAAAGATTGTTAGTTCCCCGCGAGCGACCGCCGTTCGGCAGGGTTTCCAACGAACCTAGTTCGCAGTTCCTTCGAACTCCAGACGTTGGGCACCGCCCTTAAAGGAACAATCTAATGCCCTTGATCTCGAACCGATCCGCCGAACGAAGGCCTTCAAAGAAGCCGTGTTCGACCACCATTGTGCGTTCATACCTACAGGCCACCGATCTTCGACTGCGCCGTCCCGACGGTCGACAAAAACCCGGTCACCAAAAACATCAACCCAAATATTTTCTTTCCGTTTCCCATCGTTGCCCCATACGAATGGCAAGAGAATTTCCACAGCTCCTGCCTTACAATACGAGAACGGACCGGCCAGATCCGCCTTGCTCCGCTTTTACAAAACCTGACGCTTCGCGTGCGTTTCGTATTATAATGTTCGTCCAGCTAGATTCATCCGTTTTTTAGCAACGTAACGGCAGCCGATCGCATCAGTTTTGCGGCTTATTCATCAGTTTCATCCGCTCTCCCGAACGGAGGATTTATGACAGCTTCGCGTAGCATTTTTAGAACGATCGCTTCGATAGGGATCATCGCAGTTTTCACTCTTTCGACTTTCGCAGACACCATCCGATTGAAGGACGGAAGCATTATCAAGGGCCGTATAACGACCTTTACCGACGGCCGGTTTGTCGTGGTGATCGGCGATGGCGAGAGGCGGCGTGAGATGTCATTCGCCGTTGCCGATATTGAGTCGGTGTCGTTCGACAATCCAGCGATGTCTCGGCCTGCGGCCTTGACATCCGCCACCCAGAAGACACCGCCGAAAGTAATTGTCTCTGACACCTCGACTGTCAATCGCGAACCGGGCCGGACGGATCCGCCAGTGGCGAACACCCCGACGCAGGCGTCCTCGCCTCCGATTCGTAAGGTTTCGACGGCAAAGCCGATCGAGGTTTCGGTGAAGGTCCTTGCGGACAACAGTTCGAACGGCTGGACCAACTCTGGATGGGTCGTGAAAAAGGGTCAGCGAATCCGCATTTCCGGTTCCGGCGAGATCTCTCTTGGTAAAGGAAATAAAACCGCGGCGGGCGGATCGTACGATCTCGAAGACGAAACAAAGCTGCTGAAAGCCGTGCCGACCGGAGCGCTGATCGCGGTCATTGGTGACGACAACAACGACTTCATATACATCGGGGCGAGCCGCGAGTTCATCGCCGAGCGCGATGGAGCGTTGTTCTTGGGCGTCAACGAAGGGAATCTTGGTGACAATTCGGGGGCCTTTGAGGTCAAGGTCGAGATCGAACCGCAGAGCGAATAATATTGCATCTCGCCAACCAAACTGAGACGATCTGAATCTAAACCTTAATCTCCGTCGTAGGAATCATTATGAAAGCCGCATTGTCGACGTTAGCCTCGGTACTCGTTTTGTCGTTCGCCTTGTCGACTGCGGCGCCGATAACAAGCGCTCAGTCGAAGCCGCAGCGGCCGGACAACACTAAATCTGGCGACGGCAAGAAAAACACGCGTCCGGTTCCCAAGACAGAGGAGGAGTTAAAACGCGAAGCCCTTGAGAAACAACGACTTGAAGAAGAGAAGAGCTCGATCTATGTCGACGATCCGATCTCGGTGGACACGGATATCGTGAGCTTTGACGCGGTTGTCCTAAATAAAAAGACGGGCGCGATCATCACGGGACTGAAGAAGGCCAACTTCCAGGTATTCGAAGATGGCGTGAAGAAGGACATATCGAACTTCACCACGCCCGAATCACCTATCACGGTGACGCTTTTGCTTGAGTACAGCAAATGGACGGAGACTTTCGGATCGGCGGCGGGTGGATATTTCGAGCCCGGCGTATACGAGGCGATCCGACCGGTGGCGCAGTTCCTGACCCGGTTCATCAAGCCGCCCGACGATTACGCCTCGGTCATCGCGTTCGACATCCGTCCTACGCCCATCACGGATTTCACCAACGACCCGGCTCGGATCAACCAGACGATCAACCTGCTCCTACGCAATCGTCCGGCGTTTCGCGAGAATAACCTCTTTGATTCTTTGAAGTTCACGCTTTACGGCGGCCGCGGCGACTCGGTAGTGCTGGACAACGATAAGGCGGAAAAGTCCGATTATCTGGGCATGGTCGCGGTCAGATCGAAGCGGCGTGCGGTTATCCTGGTGGCATCGGGCATCGACACTTTCAGCCGGATCAACTACAGCGACGCTCGCAAGATCGTCCAGCAGGCGGGGATCCCGATCTACATCATCTCGACCGGAAATCTCTTCTTCAAGAAGTACGAGCAGTACATGGATCCGGGCCGCACGATGCCCGGAATGCCTGATCGTATGACGTTTTTACAGGCTAAAAATCAGATGAATACGTTCGCCAAGGAATCCGGCGGAATGCATTTCGAGATGACCTTCGAGAGCGAGATCCCGGCCTATCTTGAGTCCATCAACGCCCTGCTCCGCAGCCAGTACAGCATGGCCTATGACCTTGAAAAGAAGCACGAGCCCGGTAAGAAATATAAGCTTGAGGTCAAAGTCGATGTCGATGGCGACGGCACCACCGACGAGAAGACCTTCACCGTCCAACACCGCCCCTACGTCCTCGGCCCGGCAGTACCCGAAAAAGGTAAAAAGGCGGAATAATCAGCCTGACCGCAAGGACGAGTAAGAAGAGAAAAACCTCAAAACTCAGACT
>JBEBGW010000419.1:0-3631 GCA_040081025.1 Pyrinomonadaceae bacterium
CCTGCCGTCCGCTAACCGCCTTCGCGACGGCATGTGCGAAGTCAGGATAGTCCACCGCGTCAGTCGAAGTCGTGCCAAAATCCCGGACCTGCAAGCCACTTTCGCCAAGCCATCCCTTGAGCTGCTCCTTCATCGGAAACCCGCCGTGATCTGCCCCGATCGCGATCGACCGGATCTTCAACCCGATATCTCGCGCCTCTTTTGTGATCAGGATAATTCCCTTGTCAGCCACCAGATCGCCCGCGAGTGGTGTGAACTTACCACCCGCCGAGACGCGAAGCCGCGATCCGTGCTCGAGTCCGCGGAGATCGTCCTCGGTAAGCAAATTCTTGGCCGATTCGTCCCGATCCCATTCACGCGAAGCCTGGGCCTTCAGCGAATTAACGATAACGTGCTCGGTGACGGTCGGCTCGGGATCGGCGGGCACAGACTTCAGAACCTCGCGGACGAGGGCTCTGACTTTTTCTCTTGTTGCGGGATCGGCTGCAGCCATGTTGTTGAAAATCGGACGTTGATTGAATAGTATTGCTAAAACCTCTCTTCAATCAAACGCGATAAATTATGGCATCCGGAACCCAGCAGATGGAATACAGCGAATTCACGAACCCGAACCTTGAGGTACTCTTCACAGCCGATCAGATCGCTGCACGGGTTTCGGAGTTAGGGCAAGAGATAACTTCGCAATATGGCGGCAAAGACCTCGTTTTGGTGGGCGTGCTAAAAGGCTCGAGCGTCTTTCATGGCGACCTCATGCGGGCTATCGACCTGCCGATCACGATCGATTTTATGGCCGTGTCGAGCTACAAGGACGGAACCAAATCGACCGGTGACGTCGAGATACTGAAGGATCTCAGCAACCCGATCCGCGACAAACACGTGATCGTTGTTGAGGATATTGTCGATACAGGGCTGACGTTGACGAGGCTGCTGGAGATATTGGGATCACGCGGTGCCGCCTCGATCAAACTCGCAAGTTTGCTGGATAAACCCGAGCCGCGGATCAAGAAAGAGTTGAAAATCGATTACACGGGCTTTGTGATACCGAATAAGTTTGTGGTTGGATACGGCCTCGACGCGGCCGGCCGTTATCGCAACCTGCCGTTCATCGGTGTGGTTAAAGATCCGTCGAAGGCCTAGGCTCCCGTGTAGTCAACCGACGGGTCGTATCGGCGACGGCTCGCCAGCAACCCTTTGAACATGAAGAAAAGGGCGAATACGTGAAATCCAAAGCCAAAGAAATCGCGATACCCGAGGGCGACCACCGAATCGAAAACGTATAGAAACATCCCGATAATGAAGGCTACGTCACCTCCTTTTCGAGTTAGGTAACCAAACGATGCAATTATGCCCGCGATTCCGAGGTTGATCGCCAACCCCGTTAGTCTCTGAGTCTCGGGCCCCGCCGCAACCATCTGAGCATCGACATACTGTGTCGTGCCGAGTCCGAAGAAAAGGCTCGGGATACCAAAATAGTAAACGAGGAATGAATTGATCACAGCAAGGATCGCAACCCAAAAGAACCAATTCGCCCCGAGCTGCATTTCCCTGACCTTGTAGACCTCAGTAATTGGCCCTCGGACTCCCGCTGTTGTCGCCTCCATATTGAAAGTTCTCCTTAAATGTTCATTAGCAGATCAGCTTTATATTATCATGATTCATAATATTCTCCGTTCTAACACCTCACTCGAATCTTGCACCACGCCTTGAATGCCACGCCAGAGGATGGTTTGATATCTCTATCAATTCCACACAGACGAGGTACGACAACTTAATGAGACTTAAAGGCATACTTTACTTTTCGGTGTTTCTACTTTTCGCGACATCCGTCCAGGCTCAGAAGTTTCTCGACAAACCATTTACGTCTTGGTCCCGCGAAAACGCGATGGACGTGATCACTGCTTCCCCGTGGGCAAAGATCTACCAGAATATGTCTGCTTCGGCCTCCGCAGACATGCGCGAAGCGGCTAGAAGTCAGTCGGATAATAGGTTGAGCGGTCAGGAACGAGGGCGCTCGGAACGTTCTGGGGGAACGGCTCCGGTAATAGCAAGGCTTCATTCAGCGACTCCGATCCGTCAAGCGCTGGTCAGACTGAATCAGCTTGCTTCCGGATACGACAAGATGGATACTCAGCAAAAAGTTGCGTTCGACGAAAAGGCGAAGGGCCTTCTCGAATGCGCGATCTGCCAGTCGCATTACGTCGTAACGATGACGCAAGCACCAAACACAAGCGGCCAGTCGGTCGAAGAGGCGATCTTCCAGGGAATGACCTTCGAACAAATGAAGGGAAACATTTGGATCGAGGATGAACAGGGCCGAAAACGAGAACTGGTCCAATTCATTGCACCTCAGAAGCGAGGCGATAGTGCAGTATTCTTCTTCCCGCGGAAGGACGATTCCGGCCAGGTATTGTTCAGTGAATCGAGTAAAGAAGTGAACGTCGTGTTCAATAACAACTTCCTGGTCACATCAAATCGGTTTTCGTCACTTGTCCCGCGAAGGTATGAGTTCATGGTTTCCAAGATGAAGTTTGGTGATACCGCGGCATTTTAGTATCGCCCGTAGACCATACTTCGAGGATTGACCTTCTGGTTTCAAATCCGTATAATTTCATCTTTTCGGCCAGTGACGGGATCCGTATGGCCGCGGGAGATCAAATCAAATGAGTTACGCAGTTATTAAAACAGGCGGTAAGCAGTTCGCGGTCGAAGAAGGCCAAACGCTTCGTGTGCCGACGATCGCCGGTGATGCCGGTGCGAAGGTCGATGTCGAGGCTCTTGTTCTCGGTGCCGGGAAAGATGCAAAGATAGGCGGTGCTACGGTTGCGGCTACGATCGTCGGTCATGGCAAGGGCGAGAAAGTGATCGTCTTCAAGAAGAAACGCCGTAAGCAGTACAAGCGTAAGCAAGGACACCGTCAAGGTTACACGGAGATCAAGATCGAAAAGGTCTAGAGTTACAGAGTTATGGCACATAAGAAAGGTGTAGGTTCATCACGTAACGGTCGCGATTCGACAGCTCAACGGCTCGGCCTTAAGAAGTTCGGCGGCCAGCACGTCCTCGGCGGCAACATCCTCGCACGTCAGCGTGGAACGAAGTGGAAGCCAGGTAAGAACGTCGGTCGCGGCAAGGACGATACGTTGTTCTCTCTTATTGAGGGAATAGTTAAGTTCGAAGACAAAGGTCGAAAGGGTAAATTCATCAGTGTTTATGCTGCGGGTGCCGTGGAATTGGCTCCTGCCGCTGCATAGTTGAGTTCTTTTGAGTTTGAAAAGCTGCCGATTTCGGCAGCTTTTCTTTTTTACAACTAGATTGTTGGTAATTTCGGCTCGAGGAAAACACGAATTCAACTTTTTTTTCGGCGACCCAAATTTTCTTTTCCACAGAATTCGCTTTATAGCACTTTTTTGTTTCCACAGACAGCCATACCGTTCATTCGGCCCGTATGAAAACTTCCACATTTCGTCCACAGGAAATCCACAATCTTTTCCACAGAGTTTTCCACCGGTGTCGCTAGAATGCCCATAAAATAAGGACGAAAGTTAAAGTACTTTCTACTTGACTCTCTGAAAATCAGGTGTAAACTCCAAACATAGTCGAAATTGCTTACGGGCGTTTTGACCGGTTCTGGGAA
>JBEBGW010000420.1:0-3627 GCA_040081025.1 Pyrinomonadaceae bacterium
CAACTCGAACGTTGCCGGCTGTTACGACTTTCGCGTTCACACCGCGAAGATTATGGCTGCGGCCGAATTCGGAGTTGGCGAATTTCATTGCGTCGATGCCGAAGCGCTCGACGAATTTTTTGCAGCCGAGATGCGGGATCGGCGTGATCTCGATCACGGCTTCACCGATCTCGAGTCGTGTTCCCGGCGGGGTGTTGTCTGGACTCAGGTCGAGGTCAACGAAAAGCTGGTCGCCCGCGAGTTGAACGCGGTCGCGGCTGCCGGCAATAAGGTTTACGAACCGCCAGTTCATCAGGTTGAGCTGCATTTCCGGATGGCCGAGTCCGTTGTCGGTCCGCGAGCTTCCACGGATCAGCCAGTTATCGCCGACGAGACCGCTCTCGACGCTGAGAAATCCGGTCTCAACAACTTCGCGAGAATTTTCAGCCGGCCGACGGACGATCATCTCGAGGGTTCCAATATTTTTTGGCGATGCTAGCACATCGGCGATCTTCGCCTCGATCTCAGCGGCCGAAAGATGGAGTGCGAAAAGCGTTCCTTCCATACGCAATAATTCTACACCCAAAATAAAAAACGCGTGGAGCGGCGAACCGTTCCACGCGTTGGTCAAATGACCTGCTGTCCGAGTTACGGCTTGATCGCGTAGTCGTACCAGCAAGAGGTCGGGTTGTAGTAGTTCTGCAGTTGCTCTTCGATGAACGCAACAGCGGCGGCTCCACCCGTGCGTCCCGTTTCCTTCGGATCGAGGATCTTGTCGATCTGATCACGAACCGACTCGAGGTGAATGCGAGTCGTGCGATCCGTCGCTTTCGGCAATGCCGCAACAGCCATCGCCCGGATGTCCTGAAGCTCGGCGCGATAGAATCCGCGCTCGTCTCCGCTTGATATGAACATCGCAGCGAATCCCGGAGGGAGCCCTTGCGGAGGCGCAGCCGGTGAAGCATTCAACTTCACATTTGCGATGTCCAGGAATGCCCGCTGCAGATTGCGGCGATAGGCGTCGACGACCGGTGCAGGTGAGTTCAACTCCGTCCAGACACCGCTTCGGACGTCTGCGAGAAGGTCTCCCGGACCATACGCCACAGCTCCGTCGATCGTCTGCTGCTCGACGAGTCTCGCGAACCGTGCGCTCGACAGAAGATTGTTGAGCACGTTGTTCTGAGCGTTGCGAACGCGGTTCAGAGCACCGATCGGTTCGATACGCCGAAGCACTTCCTTGTCGATCTGCCACGTCGGTGAAACGAATGCATTCTCATTCAAAAAGCGTACGGCTTCTGCTTGTCGCGCCTTCGACGTGACGTTGAAGCGATAACCGGTCTGGCCGATGTGTTTCTGCTGCGAATCGTAGCTGCCGACGATGGCTGATACGTGATTCAGCTCGAGCGTCCACTGCCCAAGCATTCGTGCGTACAGTTCGCTCAGATCATTGTAGGTCGCACCCTTTTCGGTCGTGGTTGCGGGAACAAGAAGCTTCGAAACTCGCTTCAGGTTCTCGATGCCGAGACGGGTCGACTTGACCGCATCTGCATCTCCCACAGCTTCGGTGTTTTCGCCGAAATCGCTTCCGGCGGAACCTGCAGTCGAGAATCGAAGCCACGGTGACTTGTCCTGCTCGAGCGCCCACTCGTTGAGTGTCGGACGTTCTTGGTCTGAAGTCTCGGCGTTCGAGATGGGCTTGTAACCCCAAGCGGTTGCCCATACATCATACGGCCCGATTCCCGGGATGAGGTCAGCAACATCGATCTTGTCCTCCGGCTGAGCAACGTAGTTGAAACGCGAGTAATCCATCAGCGTCGCGACATGGCCCATCTTCTTGACCCACGCGGCATCGCGGACCTTCTCCTGCGGGTAAAGCGAGCTCGACTTCATGTTGTGCTGAAAGCCGAGCGTGTGTCCAACCTCGTGAGCCACAACATATTCGACGAGTTCGCCCATCAACTCGTTTGGCATCGGGAGCTTTTGTGCACGCGGATCGAGCGGGCCGGCCTGCGTGAAGTACCACGAACGCTGAAGATTCATGATGTTGTGATACATCTGAATGTCCGATTCGAGGATCTCGCCGGTACGCGGATCGTTGACATGCGGGCCGGATGCGTTCTCGATGGTCGAAGGAAGCCATCGGATCACAGAGTATCGAGCATCTTCAGGATGAAATTCCGGATCCTCTTTTGCAGACGGCTGCGGCTTAGCGATGATCGCATTCTTGAAACCCGCCGCCTCGAAAGCCTTCTGCCACTTCTCGACGCCACGCTTCGTATAAGGAACGAGCCACGCCGGAGTCGCGCGATCGATGTAATAGACGATCGGTTTTACCGGCTCCGAGATCGCAGCGGTTGGGTCCTTTTTCTCTAATCTCCAGCGGGTAATGAAGCGACGCTCTTGCGAGCGATGCTCCGGTCGGCTGAAGTCGAGATTAGATACTGAGAAATATCCAACACGCTCGTCAAATAGACGCGGCATCATGGGGTTATCCGGCAACTTCACCATACTGTGGTGAAGTACGACAGTCGCGCTTCCGGGGCTCATACCCGCTCCGCCAAAACCACCACCGCCACCGCCTGGAGCACCCGCCGGTGTCGGGTTACGGGTGTAGGTGTGGGTCGCCTGAACTTCGATGTTGGTCGGGAACGTCAGGATCTCCTCGATATAGGAACGGCTCGCGTCCATCATCGTGGCCTGCAGCCGCTGACGAGCACTGAGTTCGAAGAGATCGGTCGTGAACAGCCGCGATACATCAACAACAGCTGTCTCGTTCGGTCCCCATGCGGCAACCGGGAACGACATCAGGATCGTATCGTTGTTGGAATTGCGGACCGCTTCGGCGATCTCGCTTCGCGGGTCGGCAACGATGCTGTAATCGACAACGCGAAGGTTGATTTTGTTATCCAGCCGCTCCCAACGGACGACGCGTCGGCCAAGGGCCTGACCGCCGTAGCCGACGCCTTCCGTCGTCTTGGCGATCTGGGTCACCCAAAGAAACTCTTTGCCGAGCTGTTCTTTCGGGATCTCGTAAAAATATTTGTCCTTGATCTTATGGACCTTGAAAAGGCCGTCCTTCGACTTGGCGTCTTTGGTGATCACTTTGTCATATGGCTGCGGCTCGCCGCTCGGGGTTCCGCCCGGACGCGGTCCGCCAGGGCCGGCCGGCGTTTCAGTCGGGGTGGGCGGCGTATCCTGAGCGAAGACAATAAACGTCGCGTTCAGCAAAACTGCCGCCGCAACCACGAAAAACACTGACTTTTTCATCTGAAGGTCTCCTTGAACATGGCACACACCGACTCTTTGCGACGACAAGCGTGGCCCTCGTGTATTTTGAAAGCGTCAACGCCGCATATGGGGTTAGCGGCAGCGAAATTCAAGATCCTGGGTTTGATTCAGCGATTTGAACGGAATTAGGTGAAGTATTTATAGCATTTGCGGCGAAGCGCGCGCAATGCTTTTCAATCGAAAACGGCCACGACCGGAGCATGGTCCGACGGACGTTCCCACCCGCGAGGCTCGCGGTCGATCCAACAATCGGTGCAGTCTTCGGCAAGCGACGGGGATGCCCAGATAAAGTCGATCCGGAGGCCGCGGTCTTTTTCGAAATCGTTGTGGCAGTTGCTCCACCACGAGAACTCTGTGGCG
>JBEBGW010000421.1:0-3625 GCA_040081025.1 Pyrinomonadaceae bacterium
AACCGGCGAACACACAAAGCCAACGATCAAAAGAAACGAAAGAACGCGTGCCACCAAAAACTTCATCTTCATTACCTCTCGAAACTGATCTGGAAATAGAGGGAGATTCAAATTGATTCAGCGAAGCCAGTTCTACATCTTGCCGGCCTTCAGATCCGCGGCCCGCTTTTCGAGGGCGGCGACATCGGCCTTTTCAGCCTTGCCGAGTTCGATAGCCTTCTCTGTTGCGGCGAGTGCAGGTTGAGCTTTACCGGCATTGAAAAGGATGTTCGACTTCGCACGATAGTTGCCAAACGTGGGCTTAGCTGCGATCGCTGCATCGACGGCCTTCTCAGCCTGTGCGAACCACGTAGCTGCGTCCGCATCCTGCTTATTCTGCTTTGCCCACATTGCGGCATTGAAAGGCTGCTGGAATTCGTCCGCCTTGGCAGCAGCGGCGTATGCCCGAAGCCGGACCAAGGTTGATCCCGTTACGTCCTTAACCTTAACCGTGAATGGTACTGAAAGCTTTTCCCATCTCAGATTAACCGTCGCCGAATCGCCTTCCGGAGCATCGACCACGAAGGTGAGTAGCTCCTGGCTGTCTCCGACCCATGTCGGCTTGGCTTTTACGCGAAGGACATCCTTAGTTGCGTCATATGAAAAGCTGCCCCACTGCCCATCGTCCTTGTTAAAGATAAATGTCCAATCGTCTTTGGCGGGAATCGAATGCAGGCTGTACTTGCCGGCGGCGAGCGGCTGACCGTTGATAAGCACATCGTCATTGACAACGAATAAGGTCGCCTCGTTTGCTCCGGTTCGCCAGACGTGTCCCCAAGGCACGAGTGGGGCCCCGGCAGGCCGCGTATTTTGGTTATCGAGCGTACCCTCGCCTTTCGCCTCGGCCGGCCAGTCGCCATAAACGGCGCGTCCCTTGACTGCGGGACGGCTGTAGGTGATCGAAATATCGGTAGTGCCAACAGTCTGCGCGACTGTCGATTTCTGGCTGCCACGCGGTGTCGGCGGACGTTGCGCGGACGCGATCTGAACGGCAGTCGCTGCGAACAAAAGGGTAAAAGTCAGGACGAGTGAACGCTTGAGCAAAGACATCGTAATTCTCCTTAATTCAAAGTTGATAATTCGATTATGCATCGAACCCGCCTTGGCGGCCAAAGTGTGGTTGGAGATTCGTACGCATTCGATATCGATCGGGTTCTAATATCTTGCACCATACCGATTCATCGGTCTTTTGACTGAATCGCGGTGTCAGGTATTCTGTACCAAACAAGGAGAAAATATGGAACGCAAAACGGCAGACGAGTATCCGCAGGAGTTGTTGGACCTTTTTCACGAATATCAGCACGGCGATATGGACCGGCGTGATTTTATGCGCAGCATCGGGAAGTTTGCGGTGGGCGGGTTGACGGCGGCGGCGATCTTTCAGAGCCTGACGCCGAACTTTGCCTGGGCGCAGACGGTGCCGAAGGACGACAAGGACCTCACGGTGGGATACGAAACCGTCGAATCGCCGCAGGGCAACGGTTCCATCAAGGGCTATTTGGCTAAGCCTGCGAAAGGTAAGAAGTTTGCCAGCGTTTTGGTGATCCATGAGAATCGCGGCCTCAATCCATATATTGAAGACGTCGCCCGGCGGCTCGCAAAAGCCGGATACATGGCATTCGCTCCGGATGGGTTGACCTCGGTCGGCGGATATCCCGGTGACGAGCAGAAGGGCGTAGCGTTGTTTCGCACCGTCGACGGCAAGAAGATGACCGAAGATTTCGTCGCGGCAGCATACTGGCTGAAGAAACGTCCGGATAGCAAGGGTAAGCTCGGAGCGGTCGGATTCTGCTTCGGCGGCGGGATGGTGAATCAGCTAGCGGTACGGCTCGGCAAAGATCTGAACGCGGGCGTTCCTTTCTACGGGCGTCAGGCCGGTGTCGCGGACGTGCCGAAGATCGAAGCTCCGCTGATGTTCCAATACGCGGGTAACGATCAGGGAGTGAACGCCGGCATCGCGGCATATGAGGCTGCTCTGAAAGAGAACAAGAAAAAGTTCGAATCGTTTACCTATGAAGGCAAGCAGCACGGCTTTCACAACGACACGACGCCGCGTTACGACGCCGAAGCAGCAAAGCTCGCGTGGGAACGAACGCTGGCTCATTTTAAGAAGAATCTGTAGTAACTATATGTATAAAGTATTTATATCGACATTGTTTGTCGTTGCCCTTCTCGTATCGTCTGCATTTAGCCAGACATCTGTAGCTGGCGATTGGGACGGATCGTTCAACACGCCCGGCGGAGCTCGTCCGTTCAAGCTGATCCTGAAGGTCGATGGCGAGAAGCTTTCCGGCACCGTCAAACGCACCAGCGGCGACGTCGCATTGACCGGCACCATCAAAGGCGACGTCATCAATTTCAGCTACACGATCAACTACGGCGGCAACGATCTGACGCTGATCTACTCCGGCAAGGTCGTCGGCGATTCGATGAGCGGCACCATCTCGTTCGGCGGCCAGGCCGAGGAAACCTGGTCCGCAAAACGGACAGCCAAGCAGTGACCCCCGAGTTCGAACTCCTGATGAACGACCCGGATCTGGAATCTGAACCCGGTCCGAACGGTACACTCATATTCCTCGACGGCGATCAGTACTGCGTCGTCGGGCCGAAGTTCGTCAGCATGGCGGAAAGCGACTGCTACGCCTTCGGGTCAACGAGAAAAGAAGCGGTCGCGAACTACGCCATGAGAACCGGCGGATAATGACGGGCGAAGAGTTTCGGGAAATGGCGTTGGAATTTGCCGGGACCGAGACCGTGCCGCACTTCGAACGTGTCGGTTTCAAGGTCGTCAAGCGCCGGATGTTCGCGACTTACTTCGAAGCCGACAACACCGCGAACATTTTCCTCACGCCAAAAGAACAACAGACCTTCTGTCGAATGGACAAGAAAAACATCTCCCCAATTCCCAACAAATGGGGCGAGAAGGGGGCGACGACGTTCCGAATCGAAAACCTCGACGCCTCGATCGTTCGCGAGGCCCTGCTATCGGCATACTCAGAGATCGTCGGCCGGTGATCCTATGACTTCTTCCCGGTCGGCTTTTTCGCTGCCGGTTTCTTTACAGGCGTGATCTCGCTCGGATCGACAGTCGGTGACGGATCGGGAAGAGCCGCACCGTTCGGAACGATATAGACCTCCATGCTGCCGTTCTCGCGATAGCCGCCATCGGCCACCGAGATCCTCGCTTTATCGATCCCGCGCTTCACCAGATGGCCTACAGTCTGACCCGACCACGGCTTCAGCGCACCGGGAAGACCCTTTCGCCCGAGGTAAAGAATGATATGCGCGCTGGCGGTCGGATCATTCTGTAACTCGATCGCGAAGTTGTCTAACCGTTCGGCCTCGAGTTTTGCGGGTCCCAAATAGTTGAACTCATCAAACTTCCTCGCCTGAACGTTCTGGGCGACGGAAATGGTAGAGCTCTGCGATGTCGAGCAGCTGCGACTGAATCCGCCAACATCGACGCTCGCCGTGATCGTCTGTCCGCCGGCACCTTTCGTATCCACGTCAATAACAGCGGTGCCCTGCCCACTTGTGATCGCACCGGCCGACACCGACCAATTGTAGGTCGGCGAAACGTTCGGAT
>JBEBGW010000422.1:0-3624 GCA_040081025.1 Pyrinomonadaceae bacterium
TCACGTCGAACAGTCCGGCCGTGAAGCGAGTCGAAAGCGGAGCGAGATCGTCGACCTCCTCGACCTCTGGTTCGAGCACTGGTTCTTCTATCTCAACTGCCTCGATCTCGACGTGTTGGATCTCGATCCTGATCGGTTCGAATTCATGGATCGGCGCTTCGAGCATCTCGATGACAGCCGGGGCCATTGCGACAGGTGTCGGAGCAACCTCGGCGATTACCGGCAGCTTGTTGGTGTCGAGTCCTTTTCGCGGGGTCACGTTGGTCCTCGAAACAAGTCTCGGCTTCGGGATCGTGTTCACCGTTGCGGGCCTGGAACCAGTTGCCGCATCTGCAGGCGTCCGCGAACTCTCGACGACATTGAACGGATAACTTTTCGCAGGAGCGGCGGGAGCGGTCTTTACGGGTTCAGGCGTATTTGAAAACTTCCGGCGCGAATCCTCAATACGCTTCAGAGCGTTCTCAAGTCGAGGGCTCGCCGAACGCACGGGCTCCGGATCGGGCTCGGCGATAAACTGAGCCTTCAATGCGTTCGCACCGTTCGTTACAAGATGGGTATGAAGCCCCGGGATCAACGCCTGCTGTTCGATGATCGGTTCGGCCTTTCGCTGGCGGATCGCATTCTGAAGCTGCAGTCTCCAATCGGGAACGTTCGATTTAGGATTCTGAAAGCCAACGAGCGTCGGGCTTGTATGACGGCTGATGCGTTCGGTCTGCTCACCTCGCGGACGAACCGTGCGTTCAACAGCCTGCGGACGTTCGATCACCGGCGGATTCGGGACTGCGGCGATCGGTTCCGGTTCGGAGAATGCGATCACGTCCGGCTCAGAAGTTGGGATCACTTTTTCCGCCTCCTCGACGATTCTGAATTCCAAAGGCTTCGATGCGCGGCCGATCTTCGTCGCGAGTTCTTCGCGAACGCTGTCCTGAACCATCGTTCCGCACGCATAACAAATAGAAAGCGTAGGTGCGAGTTCGCGTTTACAGACGGGGCACGTCATAAGGCCAGCAATCCTAATTTTGAGTTTATGGGCTAAGCGCGGTGCTAACTTGTACGAGAGATTATCAGAATTTACTTTAACTAGTCAACATTAAAGCGCAGAAAATAGATGCGCTTACGGGTGTTAAGCACTTTCGGCGCGCAAAGAGTTTGAAAACAAAGAAGTTAGGACAATGTTAAATCTTACAGGGGTTGGCGACCGGCGAATCCTGCATCGGTATCATGCCACCATTCGATCTCGTCACCTTCATCGAGCTGCCAGCACAGGAGCACGATCCGATCGCCGCGTCGGGACGGAAAATCGATCAGCCCGCGGGTGTAATCCTTTAGCTGAACACCGGCCGCGTTGATCTCGGTCGTGATCTTGCCGATCTCGTACAAAGAGTGTACGTAGCCCGAGCCACCTTCCATTCCGCCGCCGAATTCCGAAGCCGAAGCCGCAGCCGCGGCTTGTTCCCGCATTTCGCCGACCGCAGCGTAAAGTTTCTGTATCCGAACCAGCTTCTTTCGGATCTCCGGCAGCATCGCGTTTGCTTCTTCGAGGGTGAACAGTTTCATTGATCGTCGCGAACCCTCAAAAGGTTCGACGTGTCGCCGTTCTCCTGTCGCACGTTTCGCTGAGACGATTCGCGATGATGACGAAGCGGCGTTGGTTCGGGCGCGTCGCCGTCGGGTACGAACGAAGGGATCTCGAATTCGCTGGATTGCGAAGAGTCCTTTCGGATCAGGTCAGCAATGTCACCCAGGTCGATAAAGAAATCCGCAACATCGATCAGACGTGGTGCCGTGTTCGACCGGAAGCCCGCGACCTCGACCCGGCAGCCTTTGTAGGCGACGGCGTTGACGGCATATACAAAATCCTCGTCGCCGGATACAAGCACAGCAGTATCGTAACGTCCGGCGAGCGAGAGCATGTCCACGGCGATCTCTACGTCGAGATTCGCCTTACGGGTTCCGTCGTAAAACGTTTTCAGTTCCTTTTGTACGACGCGAAAACCGTTTCTCCGCATCCACAGGAGAAAGCCCTGCTGACGTTCGGCGCCGACGTCGACGCCGGTGTAGAAAAACGCGCGAAGCAACCGCCCGTCTCCTAGCAGGATTCGGAGCAGCTTGTTGTAATCGATATCGATGTTATGAAACCTGGCCGCGTGGAAAAGGTTGTTGCCGTCAATGAAAACAGCGACCCGGCCGCGGTGGCCGAATTTCCACGACGAACTAGCGGTCGTCTCGAACTGCATTGTAGTGACCCCCAAATTCTGTCGGGGCTACGCTTGAGATGCAGCTACAAATTGTTGTCGGACATGTTACGGATTCTAAAGTTTCTAAAGGCTTGCCTGTTTCTAGATGGATCGAAAAAAGTTCTGATCTACGTTGGTAAAACAAAAAATAATGTAACTTCCGAAAACGAAATATATAACTGAATCTCAATAAGCCTTACGACCTAGTTTGCTACGCAGGATGTTCGCGGTCAAGCATTTCCATGGGCTAAATGTTAAAATTCGGTGATTTAGGACGAAAATGACTGACGATCCACAAACTGTAGACGGCATTCCGATCCGCTCCGAGGAGATCGGATTTTCGGCTGAGGAACTTATTGTCTGCGGTAAATGCTCCAAAGCAAACCCGCCGAATCGGCTAAATTGCCTCTATTGCGGAGGTGCCCTCGAACTGCCCTCCGAGATAGCCGCGGGCATTCGTTTCAAACCTAGCGAGATCGAAGATTGGGAACCCGGTGTCAATATCGTTGTCACAGGCGGACTGAGCGAGGCTGATCCGGGAGCGATCGCATCAGCGGTTGCGATTGGGGCCGACTTGGGAGACTCGTTGGCGACGATCGAACCTCCGCTTCCTTTATTTCGAGTTCGGCCAGAGGACGCTGACGAGGTCGAGGCCCGGATGGCACGGCTTGGGCTCTCGGTGGATCGGGTCGAGGATGTCTCGCTCAGTTTGCAAAAGCCGCCGACGCGGTTGAAGGGAATGACCTTTGCAGGCGATTCGTTGACGTTTCATCCGTTCAACTCGAGTGCTGCCACGATCGTTAATATTTCTGAGATCATTCTCATCGTCGTTGGATCGCTTATTTCGACCACCGCCGAATCAAAACTCAAAAAGACCCGCAAAGAAACCAAGGAATTCGATGAGCATATGTCCTCATCGGATCATGCTGTTATCGACATTTACCCCGACGCGGATGATATCGGCTTTCGGATACTGCCGCACGGATTCGATTTTTCGTGCCTTGGCGAACGCAAGTCGCTGCTCGCGGCCGAGAACGTGAGGCTTCTGCTGGAGGCGCTGCGAGAATTAGTTCCGAATGCCATATTTGACGGGTCCTATTCGACCAAGGTCGACATTCTAGATCACGTTTGGCCTAGAACAGTTGCAAATACTTCGAAGGGAATCGAAAGGAGTTGGTTAGGCGTACGGCGAGCGATCGGGACGACAACGTCGAACGAAGACCAGTTCACGCGATACTCGCGTACGCGGCGAAAGCTAATATGAAGGGAAGGAACCAAGGCCGCGAACGCGAAAGGCGAGAGCCGAGGCGAGAGGATACAGGAGCGAGAAAGCCCGCGACGGCCTCCCTCTATGGTGTGCTTCCGGTGCTTGAGGCATTGCGTTCGG
>JBEBGW010000423.1:0-3599 GCA_040081025.1 Pyrinomonadaceae bacterium
CGGTATGACCGCGTTCATGGTCGTGCTTTCGCTGCTCCTTGGATTCCGCGGCTACGTCGACGAGAAGATCGCCGGCATTGGATCGCCGACGATAACGATCCAGCGGTTCAACTTCGAAGATTTCAAAGACACCGATACCATCGCGGCGGCGCAGCGCAGAAACAAGGAGCTGTCGTTCGACGAACTCGAGTTCATCCAGGCAAATGCACGGCTGATCGAGAACATTGGTGCGAAGGCAGGAAACACAAGCCGTGATATCCGACGGGGGTCGATAAGCCTACAGGGCGTGCAGATAACGGGCGTGGAGCCAGTGATCGGCCAGATCGATAAAGTTGAGGTTGAAGCCGGCCGCTACTTCACAGACTCGGAGAATAACAACTCGATGCGCGTCGCCTTTATTGGAACGGACGTGGCGACGAAGCTTTTTCCGGCGGGAGATGCTCTGGGTAATGAGGTAACGATGTCGGGTATTCCTTACCGGATCATCGGGATCCGAGTGGCAAAAGGCTCCGTTTTCGGCCAATCGCAAGACTCGTTCATTCAGCTTCCGATAAAGACCTTCGGGGCGAATTTTGGGGGGCTTCGCCGAAATCGCGCTCCCTATTTCGTGGCTACGGTTAAGCCGAACGTGAAGATGGACGACGCGGTCGACGAGGTCCGAACGCTGATGCGGATCAAGCGCAAAGTCGAGCCGGGTGAAAAAGATAACTTCGGCTTGATCACTCCCGACGCGATCAGCAGCTTGATCGGTGGTTTCACTAGTGCCTTCGGAACCGTGTTGCTCGTAGTCCCGGGTATCGCCTTGGTGGTCGGAGCGATCGTGATCATGAACATCATGCTCGTAGCCGTGACCGAGCGAACGAAGGAGATCGGAATTCGAAAATCTCTCGGCGCACGTCAGGGCGACATATTACGGCAATTCCTTTTTGAATCGGCGACAATGGCGGCAATGGGCGGTGCGATCGGACTGATACTGGCGTATTCGATCAGCTTCGGTATCTCAACATTCGTATTTCCGACTCGAATACCTTGGTGGGCGGCGGCTCTCGCGATCGGCGTATCCGGTGCGGTCGGGATCCTCGCAGGCCTCTTCCCGGCGTGGAAAGCGGCTCAGTTGGACCCGATCGAAGCATTGAGGGCGGATTGACAAAGTGAGAGTAGCAGCAAGCAGATTTCTCGAGAATTTGAAGATGGCCTTCGCGACCTTGCGAGGCAACAAACTGCGCTCGTTTCTGACCATTATCGGCGTTGTCGTCGGGGTCGTGACCGTGATGGTGATCTCGTCGGTGATCTCCGGTATCGGTCTCGCATTCGAAGAGCAGATCAAGGCTTTCGGAACGCGATCAATCTTTGTCTATAAAATGGAGATCGGACTCCGGTTCAGCAATCCGACTCGGGAAGAGCGAATGCGCCCTAACCTAACGCTCGAGGATGCTCTCGCTCTTCGCGAGCTTTCCGAGATGGATACCGCCGTGCCGTTTCTGAATGTCTCAAGCGGGTTCTTTGGCAATGCGACCATTGTATCGGCTAATGGCAAGCAGACGCAGAACATTCAGCTCAGCGGGACTTTACCCGAGATCGCCCTTTCCGAAACCGAGGTGATCGTCGAAGGACGCTGGTTCACCCAGTCTGAAGTTGACTTCAAAAAGGACGTCTGCCTGATCGGCGCCACGGTCAAGGAAACCTTCTGGCCGTACCATTCGGCGATCGGCGAGAAGCTAGAGATCAACGGACGGGAGTTTACCGTGATCGGCGAGTTGGAGAAGAAGGCTCAGCTTCTCGGTGGAGGCGGCGGGAACAACGACGAAAGCAATACCATCTTTATGCCGTTCCCCGCAGCACTCCGGATAAAACCGAACGCGGACGATGTGTTCATACTCGCGGTTGCAAAGGAAGGCAGGATACTACAGGCGAAGGACCAGATCGAAGACATGCTCCGCGTTCGCCGAAACGTCACCTTCGGCAAACCGAACAACTTTTCGACCGCCACAGCGGACAGCATTATCGAGCAGTTTCAGTCGATCACCGCGGGAATAGTCGTGTTTATGGTCGTTATTTCCTCGATCGGCCTTTTGATCGGCGGACTCGGCGTGATGAATATCATGCTCGTGTCCGTCACTGAGCGAACACGCGAGATCGGAATTCGAAAAGCTGTCGGCGCGAAAAATAGCGATATTCTGCTCCAGTTCCTTATCGAAGCCGGAACGCTCACGGGATTCGGGGGGCTGCTGGGACTCGCGATCGGATGGGGGTTGAGTTTTCTCATTTCGCTCGTATTTCCTTCGTACGTGCCACTTTGGGCTCCCTTTGCCGGCTTTATCGCCAGTGTTGGAATCGGTGTGGGTTTTGGCCTTTGGCCGGCGTGGAAGGCGGCCCGGCTCGACCCGATCGAGTCACTTAGATACGAATAGATCTGTTCATGTGAAAATAAATGGCCGCACCGAAATTCATTCGGTGCGGCCATTCGAATTTCTTAAGAAGGGTACTAAGAGAAGAACGCTCCTACAACCTTAAAGAGAGTTCCGATCAACGCAAAGATGATCACGATCGCCCAGGCTGAGCCGGACGACAGCTTGTTTGTTATCCGAAGGCCGATCGCCGCGAGGATCCATCCCCAGATCTGAAAGACATCGATCGAACTCAGGATCGCACTGAGGACCGGCTGGGCTTTAGGATCAAGAAACATTGACGGATTGGCCTGAACCAGACCGCCTCTCTGGGCGCTCGTAAGGTCGATCTCGTCGGCGGATTTGACCGCGAGCACGATAATCGACGCGATGGTCATAAAGACCGTTGGCGGGATAGAGGAATAAACCACCACCGAAACGGCGTGCATGAATCCCCCGTTTCCGCCGAACGCTTTCCCTCCGAGGAAGTAAAAAAGGCCGATCACAAAAATGAAGATCGGTACGATGATCAGTACCACCACGGGCATGTACTTCTGGAGAGTAAGGTTGAAGCTGACGATCCCCTGCCGCTGGTCGGCGGGCATGTTTGCGGTCTGGGGGCTTTTGTCGAGCTGCTCGTTGACTGCACGTCTGACCCCCGTTTCTCCAACCTTCTGATAGAGCGCGAAGGCAGACGCGGCTGCCAGAACGCAGATCAACAGCAAGCCCAAGAGAAACCTCGGTTTCTTCCGAAGGTCCTCAAAAGTACGGCCTGGTTCCATGAAGATGTTCAGAAGTGTTGAAACTTCCGACATTTCGGCTTGTTCGACGGGGGCAATCTTTTCGGGCGGCGGCGGCGGTTCCCAATCGGGAGTTTCATTGTTCTCCATAGACGATCTCTCCTGTTTCTAGGCCACTCAAAAATGCCAGCGGCGTATTCAAATTGTGTGAAAACTGTAGAACTGCCAACAATTACGTCAGTTGACTGAAAATTGTTCCAGTTATTGAATCGACCCTAGTTCGTTGATCCGAATACACGCCGCGAGATGCCCCGGCGCGTACTCTTTGTGTTCGGGGTCGACGGCTGAACATTCGTCGATCGCGTACGGGCAGCGGGTACGAAACCGACACCCAGACGGCGGATTGATGGGCGTGGGCACATCACCTTTGAGAACGATCCGTTCCCGTTTCTTTGTGGGATCTGGGACGGGG
>JBEBGW010000424.1:0-3568 GCA_040081025.1 Pyrinomonadaceae bacterium
TGCTCGTCAGAATCCGCGGCAAAATGAGCGACTCCGGACTTGGCGTTGTGGGTCATGGCTCCACCGAGTTCGTCCTTCGTAACGTCTTCGTGGGTGACGGTCTTGATCACGTCCGGCCCGGTGATAAACATATATGACGTGTCCTTCACCATCACGTTGAAATCCGTTATCGCAGGTGAATAGACCGCTCCGCCCGCACACGGGCCCATGATGCAAGAGATCTGCGGGATCACGCCGCTCGCGAGGGTGTTGCGAAGAAAGATGTCCGCGTATCCACCAAGGGAAACGACGCCCTCCTGAATGCGGGCGCCACCGGAATCGTTCAGCCCGATCACCGGAACACCAGTCTTCATCGCGAGATCCATCACCTTGCAAATCTTTGCCGCGAAAGTTTCAGAAAGCGATCCGCCAAAGACCGTGAAGTCCTGAGCAAACACGAAAACCTCGCGGCCGTCGACGAGTCCGTGACCCGTAACGACGCCGTCGCCGAGGTACTTTTGCTGGTCTAGCCCGAAGTCGGTCGAGCGGTGCACGACGAACTTATCGAACTCTTCGAACGAACCTTCGTCCAAAAAGAAATCGATCCTCTCGCGTGCGGTCATCTTGCCGCTCGCCTTTTGTTTTTCAATGCGAGCCGCTCCGCCGCCTTCCTCGGCTCGTTTCGATCTGTCTTTTAGCAATTCCAGCTTGCTCATCGGCCGGCTTTCGGGTTTCATCGAGATTAAGTTTACCGAGAAACGGCCGGTTTGCAACAGGTCTTAGAAATCGGCGAGCTGGCTGGATAGTTCACCAAAAATGCGGTTCCGAAGATTCTTTACCTGAAATTCGGTCCGGCGAATGTCTTCGAGAGTATTGTCTAGCTCACGCGTGATCTGGCCGAGAAGCGTCTGCCACTCGCGAAGCTGTCTTGTAAGCGTCTGGCGGCGGATCGTGCGTAGCGACTCGGCATCGGTGGTTCCTCGTAGAGAGACTGATCGGTCGATGCTTTCCGGTAGAAGGTCATCGTTGAGCTGCGCGATGCGAGTGGTTGCGTTGGTCTGACGCTCGGTTAGGTCAAATCGGAGTTTCTGCATATTGGCGAGGCTTACTTCAAATCGGTTCAAGACCTCAAGAGCCAAGAGAAGGTTCCGCTGCTTCTCGTCAAGCTGAAGTCCCTGGTTGGTCGAGAATGTTTTCGCAAACTGTGTCCAGGTTCGGCTGAGCGACTCGACCGCGCGGGCTGTCCGAGCAACATCATTGGAGATATTCTCGATCGGGTCTGATGATCGGGGAGCCGCCTGTCTGCCTTGTTCGGGAACCGTGCTCTGGCCGATGCCGACCATCGTAAGAAGTAATAGGGACAGCAAAGCACACAGGATGCAGCGTTTCATATCTCGATCTCCAGGATGTAAGATTTGCAGGGCCAAATGAACGAAACCGAACTAATAACGAGCCGCGATAACACGAAACTAAAACTCGCCCGAGCGGTTTGCGACGGCCGGGAACCGTCGCTGATCTTCATCGAGGGCGTCCGACTTTTTGAGGAGGCTATAAGATCAGGCCTCGAAATTCAACTGATTCTGACCTCCTCAGATGTTTCAGATTCGAAAACGTTGGCTGAACTGCCGGTTAATCAACGCTCGGCGGTGACAAAAGTTGCATCGTGTTTGTTTGATTCGATCGCTGATACCACCACATCTCAGGGTGTGATTGCCTTGGCCGCGAAACCAAGCTCTGGTTTGGAGAATATACGCGTCGGCTTAACGGTTCTGCTGCACCGCGTCAACAATCCAGCGAACCTCGGGGCTGTTGTTCGAACCGCTGAAGCCGCCGGTATCGCTGGTCTGATAACGACGACTGGATCGGCCGATGCTTTTTCACCGAGATCTCTGCGAGCATCAATGGGGTCGGCGTTTCGATTACCGATCATCGAGGGCCTGGACTTTGACGATGCCATCGCGTGGGCAAGTGAACGAGGTTTAGCTTCAACCGGCGCAGATATTTCCGGCGAGGTTGCTTACACGAACGTAGATTGGAAGATCCCAAGGCTGCTTGTGTTCGGGTCGGAGGCTCATGGACTCGACGCAAGAGAACTCGGGATGATCGACGAAAAGGTCCTAATACCAATGGAAAACGCGGTTGAAAGCCTCAACCTCGCCGTATCTTCGGGAATTATCTTGTTCGAAGCGAGACGTCAGCGGATCGGCTGATTCGCGACTGAATTCACATTCGTATTGGTCTCAGTGTTGCCTGCTCCCGCTGGCTGACTTCCTAACCCAATCTCTTTTGCAAATGCTTCAGCGGCGATCGGGTTGTCTGCGATCGCTGCTCCAAGTGCAATATCCGCAGCCAAGGTTTTGATGTTTGCGGGATCGGTTTGAGGCAGCCGCTCCTTTGCGAGAGTGAATTGTCGCTTTGCCTCAACATATTTGCCTGTCAGGAGTTGGGCTCTGCCCAGCAGATAGTGATCTTCGGCGTTCTCAGGCGAGGCTGCGTTTGCGGCGAGATACCTCGCTGGCTCGCTGTCGACAATGCGTCGACCCTCTTCAAAAGCTGTCAGTGGTGGGTTGCCGCTCTTTGTTTCACTTAGAATCGGAACTACCGGTGCAGGAAAATATTGCTGCCCGAACCAAAGTGCTGCAAATCCGATCGCGCCGCCAAGGATGAGAAACAACAGCGATTGAAATAAGCTGCCGCCGCGTTTTGCAGGTGCTTCCTCATCCAGAGCGTAACTGAAAGGCGATGCAGCAGTCGAAGCAGCCGCGGATTGAACGGCCTCCGGCTGAGCGGACACGACGATACTCGACGACGCATATTCCGTTTCGGGTTCGGCTTCAACTTCTTCGACCGTTTCAGGGACTGGTTCTTCGAGTAGGTAGGCTTCGTCATCGTGAGCATCGGCCGTCGGTTCCGGCTCCGACGCCGTCTCGGATATCGGTTCGTCGAAAGGCGAGCGTGCGGTGGCAACAGTTTCTTCTTCCTCTGCCTCAACGCCGAGTTCCAGCCCGGGTGCCACGATTCCGATCGGTTCGACTGTCTCCGGTGCGGCAGAAGTATCAGCGATCTGGCTCGAGACCCTAACGACAACCGCTGTGAGATTGTCTTCAGCCCCGCGGCTGTAACAAATAGACCGCATTTGCTCACACAGAGCTTGAGGTTCGATCTCGTCGTTGAAGAGCTTTTCGAGTTCCGGATCTTCGATGTGTCGAGTAATGCCGTCAGAGCAAAGCAGGAACATTGTTCCCGGCTCGACCATGATGGTTTTGATATCGATATCAACGCTCTCTTCAGCACCGAGGGCCCGGCTGATCACGTTTCGGCTCGGGTGAACTAGAGCCTGCTCCGGCGTCATTCGGCCGGCGCGAACTTCCTCTTCAACTACCGAATGATCTGCCGTCTCACGTTTAAGTGTTCCATCAGGTTCGATGCGGTAAACCCGTGAATCACCTACGTGTGCGACGGTGGCTATATTTCCGTTGACATGCAGCGCGGCAATGGTCGTAGCCATCGACGCGAGTTGCGGCAACTCGCTCGACATCGTAAAGATGGATTGGTTAGCGTGTTGGATAGCGATCCGAAGAGCCTGTTC
>JBEBGW010000425.1:0-3561 GCA_040081025.1 Pyrinomonadaceae bacterium
GCTCGGTTGGCGCTGACTGCGGCGTTGCGTGCACGGCCAGCGGGAGCGGAGGAAAACGTCCGGTTCTTCCTGAGCCACACCGATCCCGGAGTCGTCAGCGATGCGTTGAATACGCTTTCGCGGCTGCGGGCAAAGAACGCGAATCGCGACGCCAGGGATCTGCTTGAGACGAACCCTCACGCAGTTGTGCGAGCCAACGCGGCGAGGCTGCTCGGTGCGGCTGAAGACAAAGAAGCCGTTGATCTGCTGATAAAGGCGGCGACAACAGACACTGACAGTCGTGTGCGTGTTTCGGCGATCCGCTCGCTGGCGGCGCTCAAGGATCAGAAAGCCGCAGACCCACTGCTCGCTCGCGGCGAACAGCTCTTCGCTGTCTATTCAAAGGCGCTGAAACCGAACTTCATTCCCGACGAGCAGAGCGAGTTCGTCGAGATCATGACGGCGCTGGGACGCATTCTTCAGTTCACGAGGAACGAACGGGCGATCAATGTGATCCGCGAGTTCGGCAAGATCGATAAAGGTATGACGGCGGAAGTTTATGTTGCTCGCGTTCGGATCAACCCGCGGCGCAGCGAAGGGAATCCGCCGGATCTTGTCCACTGGCAACAATTCCGTACATTGGCGCTGATCGCGGGCGAGGTCGCATCCCTCGACATGCCGGACGAGGAAAGCAAGGCCTACAAGGCGGGCGGCGTCGAACCGATGCGAACTCTCGCAAAAGCAGTGGCCGCGGCCGATCCCGCGGCGGAAGGAAAACGTATGCTCGCCGCATCCGACATTTTGCAATCGTTCGCGGGGTACAAGACAGATGATCTCGGTGAGATCGCCCGGACCGCATTGCTTAATAATAAGGATGTATATCTGCGAGCGGCCGCGGCTGGAATTCTCGCGGATCTGCCGGCTTCGAAGGAGAATGTCGATGCCCTGAAGGCGGCGTTCACAAGAGCGTTGCTGACGGACAAGATGGAAAACGATGCTCAACTTGCGATGCTTGACGCCATGTACAAGCTCGACAAAAAGGAATCGGTCGGAACGCTGTTGGTCGCTTTGAGCAGTGCCGATTATCTCGTTCGTAGGTCGGCCCTCGATAAACTCTCGAACGCCGATCTGCAGAAGGATTTTCCGGGCCTTCCAACGTCCATCGCAAACGCGCGCAAAAACAACAAGGACAAGGTGCTGCCGTACGCTCCGGAGTTCGGCACAAGGTTGGGTCAGGTGCTGAATACGGAAATCGATTATCGCCGTGCGTTGTCGCGAAAGAACGGCAGCATCAGAGCCGTTCTAACAACCCAGAAGGGCGCATTCACGATCGAGTTTCTCCCCGAAGACGCTCCGTTGACGGTGGATAATTTTGTCAAGCTCGCTCGGGCCGGATATTTCAACGGGCTTGAGGTCCATCGCGTCGTGCCGAATTTTGTGATGCAGGACGGCGATCCACGTGGCGACGGCAATGGTGGGCCGGGCTGGTCGATCAGGTGTGAAGTGAACATGGTCTCCTACGAGCGCGGCGCCGTTGGCATGGCGCTAAGCGGCAAGGACACCGGCGGCTCGCAATGGTTCGTCACCCACTCGCCCCAACCCCACCTCGACGGCGGCTACACCGTCTTCGGCCGAGTGAACTCTAAGGGCATGGAAGTCGTAGATAGAATTGTCCGCGGCGATAAGATCGTGAACGTGCGAATAGTTGGGAGATGATTTTCACCGCAGAGACGCGGAGGCGCAGAGATTGTTAGAGCGAGGACTGAGTGAAATCGAGCGTGCCAACATCGCCGGTCACAAAGGCTTGACGGATGTTTTGGCTTGGGCGGCGACGAAGCCGAAGGCAGACGTGCATCCGCATATTGTAGCTGAGGTGATAACGCAGGACGAATTCACGCACGACGTGATCGTTCCGTATCGCGATGTATTTCTCGTTTACGACACTACATGACTCGGAGCCGTGACGGCGGTCGCCGTCTGGGACAAACATCCGACAGCCGACGAACTGCTCGAACGCCGAGTCGCAAACGGCTGGAAACCGACTCCGTCGAATCGGAAGGACGGCGATGCGATCGAGGGTCACGCAGCGTGTTTAGTGGACGCGACGCGGTGATACTATTTACCGAATGAACGACACGGAACTTGAGCGGCGGCGGGTGAAGATCGATGAGGGGTTGGAGAATCTCTCGTTGTATCTGGATGGCTTGTTTCGCGTGCCGGGGACTTCGTGGAAGTTTGGGCTGGATGCGTTGATCGGGTTGATACCGAACGTCGGCGATACGCTGACGATGTTTCCGTCGTTCTACATCCTGCTCGCGGGTGTGCGTTATGGCGTGCCGAAGATCACGCTGCTGCGGATGGCGTTCAACATCGGGCTGGATTACGTGGTCGGGATGGTGCCATTCGTGGGCGATGCGTTCGACTTTGTGTGGAAATCGAACAAGCAGAATATGGAGCTGATCCGCACGCGAGCGACGGGCGAGAAGGGTACGGGCTCGGACTACGCGTTCGTCTTTATCATCATGGGCTTGCTGGTGGCCCTGCTGATCGGGTCGATACTGGTGAGCGTGTACGTGATCTACGGGATCCTTTGGGAGTTGTTTACCGGGAATATTTAGACTGTTCTTTCACCGCAGATGGACGCAAATAAACGCAGATGGTTTTGAAATCTGCGTGTATCTGCGTCCATCCGCGGTTGGTTCCTATGCTCCCGCTACTTCAGCGGTTGGGGCGAACATCTTGTCGAGCGCCGTTTGCAGGACGCTGACGCCGAACTCACCGGCGGCTCGGGTTTTTAGCTTTCCTTCCACATCGAAAAGATAATAGACCGGAACCCAGCCCTGTTCGTTCTGGAACGCGTCCTTCAGCTTGTGAAGACTGTCGACCGCGACCGGCTCGGTGATGTTGTTCTCGAACATGGCTTCGTTGACCGTGTCGAGATCGGTGTCGGCTTCGTATCGCGGCATGTGTACCGCGACGGTCTGCAATCCACGCTCGCCGTACTTGGCCATCATCTCCTGAAGCTGCGGCATCTTCGTCTTGCATATCCCGCACGACACCGCCCAAAAATGGACGAGCACGGGCTTCCCTTTGATCTGTTCCTGGAGGTCTTCCCACGAGCCGTTGAACCAGGTGGTAGCACCTTCCATCGACGGCATCGGATCTCCTATTCTCATTGGCATTTCGTTACCTCGTTAAGAATCTAACCGCAGATGCACGCAAATGAACGCTGATAAAATCTGATCTGCGTTGATCGGCGTTCATCTACGGTTGATTCACTCTTAAACCGTGAGGTTCTCCTGTCCCGGGGTCCAGTCGGCTGCACAGAGGCCGCCGGTTTGGAGGCCCTGCAGAACGCGGAGCGTCTCGTCGACCGAGCGTCCGATGTTCAGATCGTGCACGACCGAATACTGCAGAATGCCCTCGGGGTTGATGATGAACAGGCCGCGGAGGGCGATGTTCGCGTCTTCGACAAGGATGTTGTAAGCCGCGGCGAGCTTGCCGCCGACGTCCGACGCGAGCGGGTACTGAACGCCTTCGATGCCGTTCTTATCCTGCGGTGTCTTCAGCCACGCGCGGTGC
>JBEBGW010000426.1:0-3561 GCA_040081025.1 Pyrinomonadaceae bacterium
ACTCCATACCGCAACGCCAACTGCGATGATCTTCGTCCGCGATTACTTGTCCGCCATTCGTCCAAACGGGATTCCTAACAGCGTATAAAAGATAACGAACGACGTCGTACGTCATTTACTCTCGTTCGAGATGTTGATCGCGCAGCAGACTCACTGCTGACTGTTGGACGAACCTACTACAGGCCTTGCCCCGGAACGTATGCGAGAGACTTGTTGCGTTCCTTACGGAAATGAAGGGAGCAATCAGACAAGACCATTATATTGGTGAGCATAAACTACCTGAATCCCCTAGAAGGAAATCGAGGCGAACTTGTCGGCGAGTACCAGACTAAAGGCTCCGAGCAGGCCAGGTTGGCCGCCGAGTGAAGAAGGAACGATCTTCGTTCGATGTATTCCCTGACAAATGACACTGGCCGCTGCAGCCTTGATATCGTCCGCTATCAGCGGCCAGGCATTAACGAGTGTTCCACCGACGACAATGGCTTCCGGCGAAAGTCCTTGGATTAGGTTGCCCATTCCAAGGCCGATAAATCGTGCGGTTTCCTTGAGAGCCGCGATCGCATTCTTGTCGCCATTTTGAGCAAGCCCGACAAGGTCGCCGAAAATCATTTCATCGACCGAACGCTCGGCAAGCTTTTCAAAACGGCTTAGTGCGGACCTCTCCGACGCGAAAGCTTCCCAGCACTCCCGGCTTCCCATTGCACATTCCGTCGGGGCATCCGTTCCGATTCGCATATGGCCAAACCCACCCGCGAAACCGTTCGACCCGCGATTGATCTGCCCGTCGAAGACGATGCCAGTACCGATGCCGTCCTCAATGAATACAAGGATAAAATCGCGAACGTCAAGCCGCCCGAACCAAAGCTCAGCGAGAGCGGTGGCATTTGCGGCGTTCTCGACCATAACCGGAAGCGAGGTGCTGTCGTGGATCCTCTCGGCTACCAGTGGATCTCTCCAGATGAAATGCCGGCTGAAGAGAACATGCTGATCCTCTGAAACAACCAGCCCGGGAAGGCTGATCCCTATGCCTTCGATCAGACCCTGATGCTTCTTCACAAGAAATCGAACCGCGGCGATGATCAGATCAGTAGTTCTGGATTCGTCACGGTCGGTGAGGAACTCTTCCTTGTCGATGATTCGTCCCGTAAGGTCGCAGCAGCCGACTGTCGTTTTGACAGTTCCCAGATCGACGCCGATTGCGACCGGACGGGCCGATCGAAGCGTCAGAAGAGCCGGTCGCCTGCCCCCGGACGATTCGCCCAACACCCCTTTGATCAGATTGAAATCGGTAAGTTCTTTGACGATGTGCGCGACGGTCGAGCGTTCGAGGTCGGTTTCTTTGGCAATGTCAGCCCGAGAGATCGGACCTTTTTCGCGGATATAATTGAGGACTATCTGCCGGTTTATCTCGCGGATCGTGTTCGAGTGGGCGACGCTTACCTTTTTTAAGTCGATCCGTCTCATATCAACATTGGTTACACATCACGAAAATTATGTTCAAACCTAATAAGACTCCGAGCTCCATATGTTGGCTTAGCAGGAATTGGTTTTCGGGTAATTTCCCCTGCACATTCTGTACTGGCCTGAACAAAAAGTATATATGTGCGAAATCCTGTCTCGTAATTCCGTTCGCCTGCTGCCTCGCCCGACTATCAAACTTGTCCGATGAAAAGATAGCCTGATTCCTGATCATTTCAGGGACAGCCGGGGCGTGGTTCCGTGCGCAGCAGCAGGCTCGTTGATGTTTGCGCCAGACATAACTTTAGCCGCGCTAAAAGAGATGAAAGCAAAATACGGTGATCGCATTTACGGTAAGTACGGCTTTGCCGACGCATTCAACCCGCACACCGGTTGGGTGAACCGCGACGTCATCGGCATCGACCTCGGAATCACGTTGCTCAGCATTGAGAACCTTCGCAGCGGGAAAGTCTGGCATTGGTTCATGCAGAACGACGAAATTCGCCGGGTCATGCGCCGTGCTTATCTTTATTGAAACTTGCGTTAAGGATAATGAATATAAAGACTCATTTTTCTAACCGTTAGGTATACCGGATTATAACGATTTTGGAAATGAAAACCGACCAGCTTGAGTTGTATTTTACATGGATACGGTGCCATTTACCGCCAGTCAATGTTTGAGAAGTTTATGTCAACACGGCAGACCTTTTAAGGAACCTTTGGGGGGTCCGGATAAGATTCAGAGCACAAAGGCTTTGCCTAAGCATTTACCGTCGAGCCGAACCAAGGAGCTTTCCACTACCAAAAAAAGAAAAGATAGATTCGTGCTGTATATGATCAGAAAGAAATAATTAGGATAGTTTCGGAAAAGGTATATCCCAACCTACCGGTAACGTTCTTGAAAATCGGCGTGAATATGACGGCCAATTATTCCGAACGGATTTCTGTTCTCACGACGTTGGAAAAACGCCCGTCCGCGTTTTTGGTTTGAATTGTGATCTCACCCGACGGAGGAATTATTCCGACTAGTCCGTAGACCACAACTTCGGTTGCGTTTGTGAATGTGACTCCTCTTTGGACGCCGTTAATCAACACTTTGGTGTCAGCCTGAAAGTTAAGGCCTGTAATTTTGATGCGATAAAAGGAACCAAGAGAACGTGCTTTAAAAAAGTTTGCTTCCTTAGTCCTTCGAAAGATCTTGATCGAATTGACAAGCGGACTGACCGATCGTCGCAGATTTGTATTCCAAAACGCATCGACAAGAAGGAGATTAGATTCAGTTACAAAAAGTGGGCCGCCGTGCCCGGCTGTGCTTATTGTGGTAAAAACCGAATTGTGCCCCGAGCTTTGCATCAGTGTCTGGAATATCTGGCTTTGCGCGGTCGGCACGGTGCAGTCTGCGGTTCCGTGTTCGATAAAGAACGGCGGATCGTCGCGTGTCAGGTAGGTCATCGGATTTGCCCGCTGAACTGTAGCCGGACAAGTTTGTATCGGACACCCGACAAATCGGGATTCTGGTGAATCAGCGGCATCGTGATTTCCGCTACCGCATCCGGCCTGGGCCTTAAGCTGAGTATCCATCAAGAGCAGATTGGTTGGTCCATACCAATCGACAGTCGCTTGGACGCGACTCGAAAACTGGTTATTACCGCCGACAGTTCCTTCCAGATCAACGACATCGTTGGAAGTTCCAACCAAAGCCGCCAGATGCCCCCCCGCCGAGCTTCCCCAAACGCCAAAACGGGTCGTGTCGAGATTATAGGTCGCGGCATTTGCCCGCAGCCAGCGGATAGCGGATTTGCAGTCATAGATCTGTGCGGGAAAGATCGCTTCACCGCTCAAGCGATAGTTAAGGCTCGCGACCGCATAGCCGTTTCGTGCATAACGAAGCTGATGACCTGTTGGACTTAGCGACTTGTCACCATTTTGCCAACCGCCGCCGTGGATCCAAATAATTAACGGAATCGGCCCCGTCGCTCCGTCAGGGATATACAGATCAAGTTTATGAGCAACATTGCCGTCCGTGACGTAAGGTAAATTCGCAAATGTCGTGTAAGTTTGCGCCGCCGCGGCCCGCGTCAGCACGATCACAGAGATCACGAA
>JBEBGW010000427.1:0-3559 GCA_040081025.1 Pyrinomonadaceae bacterium
GCGATGCGAGTTCCATCGGACGAGATCTGTGGATCGCCGATCCAGACGAGTTCGAATAGGTCGGTTTCTGTGATAGCCCGCTTCTGAGCCGGAGCGATAGAAGCAAGCAGGGAGAGAACGACGACGAGGCGCAGGCAGACTTTCTTCATAGAGATTCAGGCACCGGTTAAAAACGGTGCGAGAATTCTAGAGTGTCCGCTTTAGTTCCGCAAGTAGGTCATCCTTCAGGCCGTGATTGATCCTAGGTCGACCGCTAGCCGTTCCAGGGCCAGGAATATCAGTGGCTGCTAGTTGATGCGATCTTTCCAGTACTCGGGATGACGGCTATGATGGGCGACAGCAAGGATCAAAACATGATCTTCTACTATAGAATAAAGGAGGGAGTATGGAAATATTATGACCACAAAACTTCTCACATCACCTTCGATGATCGGCCATGAACGAGGTCGCGATGTTACATGTTCGATGGCATTGTCTATTCACTCGGCAAACCGAATTTCTACGCTCGGGTCCTGTTGAAAATAGAATCTAGTAGCCTCTTCAAGATCTTCAAGGGCACCCTCATCCCATAGATACTTCATCCTCGAATACATTCCCGCATCGATTTGAGTCCGGTCGGACCGTCAATTGGTGTTCGAGATCCGGAGCGAATACCTTCAAGCCGGGTTACTGCAAGTCGAAGCCACGCGTCGGAGATACTGGTATCTGCAAGGCTCTCGTTGAGTCGGGCTACAAGCTTTGATCTTTCAGAGTCTGGCAACGCCAAAACCACTTGTTCGATCTCTTCGAAGGTCTGCTTCATACGGTCAAGAATAAGACGTATTCAATCGGACTTCAAGCAAATTCTCAGGGACTAGTTGGCGGCTTTCTTAAGTTCCGCAAGTACGTCGTCTGGCGTCCAGCGGCCGCCGGTGAAGAGGCGGGTGACCTTGCCATCGGGGGCGATCACGGCGGTGACGAGCGAGTGGTTGATCTGGGTCTTGTCGGCGGCGTCGGTCTCGTATTTGAGTCCGAAGAAATCGGCCACGGCTCGAACCTCTTTATCGCTGCCGACCGCGAGATTCCAGACTGTAAGATCGTCCTTCGCATCCTTGCCGAGATAGCCGAGTCCGTATTGCTTGAGCTTTTCAGGCGTGTCGCGTTCCGGGTCGAAGGAGATGGAAAGCAAACGCACTTTCTCTTTTGCCTCCGGGTCTACGGCGAGCTGATTCGCCATCTCGCTGAACTGCTTCGACATCTTGATGCAGAATTCGGGCAGCGGGCATTCGCGGTAAATGAACGTCACGGCTAGAGCTTTGCCGCGAAAATCTTTAAATGTGAACTTCTTTCCGTCCTGGTTCGTCAGCGAAAGATCGGGGACTGTCTTGCCGATCTGTTCCGGCTGTTTTTCTTCAACCGGCGGCAGGTTCGGCGCAGAATTGGCTACGATCGCGATCTTTTCGAGCCAGTACGGATCTTTCGCCGAACTATCCACGACCAACTCAGCCCTGATCTGAACTCCGGGCACGAGATCTTCCCAAACCCAGTTCTCGTGGATCGGAAACTCCATCGTCATTTTTTCCATGAAGCCGGGAATATTCTCATGGTCGATCTTCGCCCGCTTTTGGAGTTTGTCGACCGATACGACGGTTCCGCGGAGGTCGTAGCGTTTTTGATTTGCGGGATTCGATTCGGTAGAAGCCGCGGGCTGACAACCTGCAAGCAACAGCACGCAAGATAGGAACAAGACGAAATAAGGCATATCTAAGAAGTTTCACGCAAAGACGCTAAGGACGCAAAGAGTTGAGTGATGAGTGCTGCTTATTTTGGATTCAGCCGCTCGTCATAAAGCAGTTGATACATTCGGTAGTTGGCCATTACACGCCATACATAATCTTTGGACTGAGCGAACCCGATCTCCGGCACGTACCGGCCGGCGTAATTTGACTTACTCCTACCGAGCCAGCGTTTCATATTGTCCTCGCCGCCGTTATAGCTCGCCGTAGCCGCGTCGGCCTGATTTGGGAAAAGTTTCAACAGGTTTCCGACATACTGCGAGCCGAAAAGGATAGCGGTCGGCGGATAGTAAAGCTCGTTCTGGTCGAACCGCTCCCTCCCTAGTTCACCGGCAATCTTGTTCGACGTGTCCGGGATGAACTGCATCAGACCCCGAGCCGCCGCGACCGATTTCACATTCGGACGAAACCTAGATTCCTGCCGCATTATCGCGAGCAGAAACCGCGGATCAACGCCACGGGCGGGAGCATGCTTGAGCAATACGTCTCGATAGGGAACCGGATAAAGCATCACGGCGATCTCTTTGGTCAGAAGCTCCGGCTGAAAATCCGCTGGAAGAGTTCGTAGCATCGGTTCGATGAATGCCGAAGCTCGATCGGCCCGATCGCCTTTCAAATACATCGATGCGATCGTGAACTCGATATCGGGACTGAGCTTCTTTTCGGCAGTATTCAGACCGCGAACCGACGCTTCGTATTCAGGTGCGGCTTCGTCGAAAAGTCCGAGGAAAGCGAGTTCTTCCGCGAGCGACTTTTTGCTCCTTGTTTCGGTCTGGGATGCCGATCGCAATTCCTTCCTACCGACTTCGATCGCCTTTGGAAGCATTGGAAGTTTGTACGCTGCGAGATTAGCGTAAACACCTCTGAGTCCTTCCAACAGCTTCGTTCGCACGTTTTCATCGATGAATAAACGAACGCCAGCCTGGGCTGCATTCTTCTTCTCTTCCGGTGTAACGCCCTCTTTTGCGAGATCCAGAAGAGGTCCATCGAGACGGGTCACATTCGCATCAGGGTTCACTGCCAACGACTTCAATCTATTTGTAGCAAGCCAACCGTAGTATTCGTTTCGTCCGTCAGGGATCGAAAGATAGGTGTCGATCGCCTCAGGATAACGGCGCAGTTCTTCAAGGACGAATCCGCGCAGAAACGTGACTTCCGTGCGAGTCGTTCCTCCAGGTATTCCCGCTCCGCCAAGATCTTTCATTGTCAGCAGTCGATCGAGCTCGACCAGAGCACTCGCCCATTCCGTTTGAGCGATCCGGATCCGGGCCTTTGCGAACACAGCCTGGGCCTCGGCCGTTTTGCCTTTGAAGACCTCAGCCGCTCGATCCGCCCGGTTCGCGGCTTCGGTATCCTCTCCTGAATCGCGGAGCACGTCGACGATGTTCAGATATGCCCGATCAAGTTTGTCGTCGCCAGGATAATTCTGGATATAGCGCTCGTACCGTGCGACCGCCTCTTTGTACTTATGCAGTCGAGCGTAGCCGGAGGCGAGCTGCAGCAACGCGTCCTTGTTTACGGGATGTTCCGGATGCTGTTCGCCGACGCGTTCGTACCACTTCACGGCGTCCGCGAACTCCGATATCTGCGTATAGCCTCGCCCGATCTGATAGAGAGCGTCGGGAGCGAGCCCGCTGGTTGGATGATTTTCGACGATCGCAAGAAAATGCAGCCGAGCGTCGGCGAAGTCGCGATTGAATTGATATATCGATGCACGCTTGAGGTGCTCATAATCGGAAAGCTTCGCTACCTCTTTTCCAAATCGCTCGCTGCCGACCTCGATC
>JBEBGW010000089.1:0-13299 GCA_040081025.1 Pyrinomonadaceae bacterium
ACCCGCTACCGCAGGTGGTACTGACTGCTCGTGCGCCGCCAATGCCCTAACCAATGTCGGCGAGATGCCGAGTACCTCGACCTTGTGCTTTGCGCAGAATTCCCACATTCGGTCGGGCGTTGGGTAATCGGGAGCGCCGTCGTAGATGCAGATGGTCGCGCCGTTGATGAGGGCTCCGTATATCAGCCATGGCCCCATCATCCAGCCGATGTCCGTGTACCAAGAGATCCGCGTACCCTTGCCGACGTCCGTCCCAAACGCCATATCCTGCGCCGCCTTTATCGGAAAACTCGCATGCGTATGCGCGATCCCTTTTGGCTTGCCTGTCGTCCCGGAGGTGTAGAGAATGATGAGCGGGTCTTCGGCGGAGGTGGGCTCGGCATACTGCATTTCGTGCCAGCCTGCTCCACCTTTTACTACGTAGTCGAAACTGAGAAAGTCGTGCCAGTTCTCAAATCTGTTGTCCGAGAATTCTGGGTCAGAGCCAATCGTGTCACGAACTATGACCTTCCTGATCGTGGGACAATTGGTAATCGCTTCCTTCGCAATTGCGTATGAGTCAACCAATTTACCTCGACGCGGAAAACCAGTACAAATAAAAATCGCTTTGGCTCCGACCGCATTCATGCGACTCGCAATAGCCTCGACACCGTAACCGGAGAAAACCGGTACGGCGATTGCCCCGATCCTACCGATGGCCAGAAGTATCGTTACAATGTCTTGTGTCATCGGCAGATGAATTCCTACTGCATCACCCTTTTTTATTCCGTTATAGCGTAGCCCGCTTGCACAGAACTCGACCTGTTCCAGAAGTTCTTCGTACGTCCAATGCCAGTGAGCACTGTCCTCACCTTCCCAAATCACCGCCGGCTGGTCCCTCATCTCATCCGTCTGCCAGCGGTCGAGGCACATCGCAGTGATGTTCAGGCCTGCAGACAAGTCAGAACCGCCTGCGTGAGCGGGCGGCCAGTTCGTTGAATCGGAGTCAACTTCCTGACCCCCCGCTGACGCAGGGGGTTCTGACACAAACCACTTCGGAAACTCAACACCGTTCGACGTATCCAACAGCTTCTCGTACGGCGGGTCGAACTTAATGTCGAGAAACTTGAGGACCTCTTCCGTGAACTTCTCCACGTCCCGGATGGAGAACTCGTAAAGCTCATCCCACGTCGAAACGCCGACCTGCTTCATGAATTGCGTGAGCCTGGCGCGTTCGATCACCTCCGGCGTGGGCGTCCAGGCGATCGGCTGATCTTCGAGGAGATTCGTATCATGCATACGCGGCATTCTACCGCACCGGATGGCGAGTCGAGGAGCGACCCGCGTAGGAAGCTAGAGCCGAGCAGTAAAGAGTGTACGAAATTCAGTCGTTGCAATATTGTCCTATCTATGGCATATTCTTCACGGCTAGGTCTTTGAAAACTTTAAAAATCCACCTGAAAACACAAATTTGATGTGTGTGGGACAGTGGGACACCGCACGGCGGGACGGTGAAAAATATTGTTGTACGGTTTCGGGACAATCATTTAGAATAGAAAATGAAGGCCATCCCCGGCCTTGTCCCGCCAGAAACTTACCGCGTCCCCAACCCGCCCGTATGAAATACTGTCCCTCGTGCCTGAATCAATACACTGACCTTACGCTCAAGTTCTGTCTTCAGGACGGTACGCCGCTGTCCGTTATGCCCCAAAAACCGCCGCAGAAGCAGAGCACGATCGACACGGTAGCGTTCTCGCAGCCGATCACGGAAACGAGTTTCCTGCCTACTACCGGCTTTCGCGTCGAACAGCAGAATCGCACGCAGCACAACGTCCGCCCTGAAGCGGTGAAAACGGCGAAGCGATCGAATCGGGCTCTGGTCGCGCTGGCGGTGATCGTTCCGGTCGCGACGCTTTCGGTCGCCGGGATCGGCTCGGGCTGGTACTTACTCAAAGACCGGTTGGCGGCGATGTTGGAGCAGAAGGAAACTCAGCAGGAAGATCAGATGTCGGCCGCTCCTGTGCCGGCCGCTTCGGCTGTGCCTGAAACAATGAAGGTCAATGATCCGCCTGTCTCGACTGACGCGGAAGCTGTAAGGGCCGAGATCGCGAATCTCGTCGAGCAGTGGAAGGACCTGACCGAAGGTCACAACGCCGAAGAGCTGTCGCAGATGTACGGCGAAAAGGTCGATTACCTCGGCAAATCCGGAACGACCACCGCCGAGGTACGATCCAGCCTGCAGAAGATCTTCGACGAATACAACGAGATCGACGTCAACATCACGAACATGAGCGTCGCCGTTGATGCCGAAGGTACCGCGGCCACGGCTCTCTTCGATAACGAGTGGGATTATGAAGCCAATCCGAAACTCGCATCGGGCAAGGCTCATACCAAGCTTCATTTCCAGCGCGCCGACAGCGATTGGAAGATCGTTTCCGAACGCCAGCTAAAGATCTACTACAAGGAAAACTAGTCGTCGATGAAGGATGTATTAGAGGCCGAAAAATTTCAGGGTTTCGATCCGTTCGCGCCCGCCGAGGCAGGGCCGATCGCGAAAAGTGAAACTGCGACGCCCGCGGAAACTCGCGCCAAGGACGACTCCGAGCCGATCCTGGACGGCCTGATCACCACACTCAAACTGGTCTTTCTTTTTCTGCCCGGGGCTGCCGTCATTCACCTGATCATGATCGGATTCGGAATGCTGTTCCTCTACGGCTTCTGGTCGCCTGGAATATTGGTCGGAAGCCTCGGAGGGCTAATCGTAAGCGTTTTTATGGTCATGTTGGGGATCGGAAAGTTGACAGATCTTCGTTACCTGCGAGTTCCGGCGATCCTTTTCCTGTCAGGTACGATATTCGGGATCATCTACGCGATCGCGGCGTCTATGGTCCCGGGAGACTTCTACGGTCGGTTCATTTGGCTTACGTTTCCGCTGACGCTGACATTCGGGTATTTGATAAAGCGACGGACGGACAAAGACTCGACAGAAGCCTAAGCCTGGTTCCTTCGTCTCATTTAACAATTCACGTTCGCCGTGTTAGATTTCAACAAATCCATCATTGGCTGACATGGAATGACCACCTCAAACGCTACTCCGCTTCCATCTGAACTCTTTGCCGGAAAGACGGCTATCGTCACGGGATCTTCCCGCGGTGTGGGCCGAGCGACTGCGATTCGCCTTGCTGAGGGTGGTGCGAATGTCGTGGTCAACTATCTATCGAATATCGGCGAAGCGGCTGAAACGGTGCGGATGTGCCAGGAGAAAGGCGTCCGCGCGATCGCCGTTCAAGGAGATGTATCCGAGTTCGCGGCCGCACATGAGATCGCGAAGCAGACGCTCGAGGAATTCGGGCGGATCGATCTGCTCGTGTGCAACGCCGGCGTCTGGGAAGGCGCCGCGATCGAGGACATGACCGAAGAGGTCTGGAACAAGGTCATCAACACGAACCTCAAATCGGCGTGGGCAATGACCAAGGCCTGCGTCCCGGCAATGAAGCGTCGCGAGAATGCGTCGATCGTGATGGTCTCGTCGACCTCAGGCCAACGCGGCGAGGCGAACTACTCCAACTACTCCGCGTCGAAAGGCGGGATGATCTCGTTCACCAAAGCTCTCGCGACCGAACTGTGCCCGAAGATCCGCGTAAATTCCGTCGCGCCCGGTTGGATCGAGACCGCGATGGTGCGACCGGCATTCGACGATGCCGAGTACTACCAATCAGTCGTCCGCTCGATCCCGCTTCAGCGTGTCGCCACCACCGACGACGTCGCTCTCGCCATTTGCTTCCTGCTCTCCGACTGGTCACGGCATATCACCGGCGAGATAATGAACATCAACGGCGGTTCCGTCTTGTGCGGATGACAAATTAGCCACGAATTACACGAATTTCACGAATAGGAATCCGATGATTCGTGCAATTCGTGTAATTCGTGGCAAAATCCTCTTTTGTGACCGAAGAGATCGCCCCGACAGTAATGAAATTCGGCGGAACGTCCGTGGGAGACGTTGCCGCCTTCGAGCGCGTTTTTCATGTGGTTTCGACCCAGATAGAAAGACGTCCGGTCGTCGTTGTGTCGGCGATGACCAAGGTTACGGATGCGCTGCTCGCCGCCTTCGAAATGGCGAAAAAAGGGGATTTTGCCGCTGCTATCGCATCGCTCGAACCGCACTTCGAACGCCACGTCGCGGTCGTCAGCCAATTCATTCCCGAAGGCTCGCCAAACCTTTTCGACGCCGAACTGCAATTCGCACGAAACGAACTCTCCGACCTGCTAATGCGTGCCGCTCGCCGCTCGCTCCCGCTCTCGATGCTCAAAGACGCGATCGTCAGCTACGGCGAACAGCTTTCGTCGCGGCTGCTGGCGGAAGTATTGAAAGCTAAAGGGTTGAACGCACGCCAGTTCGATTCGCGCCGACTGATAATAACCGACGACGAGTTCGGCGCCGCCCAGCCGATAATCGACGAGACCAACGAGATCGTCCGCCTGGAACTTGAGTCTTCAATCAGATCGGGCGAGATTCCGATCAAGGGCGGGTTCATAGCAGGAAATAGAGCGGGGGAAACTACGACGCTAGGCCGGGGCGGATCGGACTATTCGGCCGCGATCATCGCCGCCGCACTCGGCGCCTCCGAACTTCAGATCTGGACCGATGTGACGGGTGTGATGACGTGTGACCCACGCATATCGTCCGACGCCCGCACTATCCCTGTCTTGTCATACGAAGAAGCCGCCGAGCTTGCGTACTTCGGCGCGAAGGTTCTGCATCCTAAAACCATTAAGCCCGCTGTTGATAACGCGATCCCTGTCCGCGTCTGCAATACGTTCAAGCCCGACGAGATCGGCACGATGATCCTTGCCGAATCCGGCCACGCTCCGAACACCATCAAGTCGATCGCGAGCAAGAAGAACATCACGATCCTCCGCATCAACTCGGCTCGAATGCTTGGCGCATACGGCTTCATGAGCGCGGTCTTTCAGGTGTTCGACCGCCACCGAACCGTTATCGACGTGATCTCGACATCCGAGGTGTCCGTCGCCCTAACGCTCGACCACGCCGATGGGATCGACAAATTGGTTGAAGACTTGCGTCGTCTCGGCGATGTTGAGGTCGAGTCCGGCTACGCCGTAATCTGCGTCGTCGGCGAAGGACTCCGAGCCTCCACCGGCCTCGCCTCGAAGATCTTCTCGACCATCGAAGACGTGAATGTGGCTTTGGTTTCACACGGAGCGTCTGCGGTGAATCTCACATTTGTTGTCAAGGAATCGGACGCAGCGGATGTGATCAAGAAACTGCATGAAGAGTTTTTCTAGACAGCGATTGTATGGATAAGGAAACGGCCGAAAAAATTAAGCGGCGTGGCGAGACTGCGATCAGGGAGCTTACCTCGATACTTGTATTGGATCAGATCGAACGCGAATGCAGTCCTGACGAGTACGAAGCAGGCAGACGAGCGATTGGACTGGCGATCGGAATAATCGATACAGAGCTGCTCTCCATCGTTTATCGGCAATTCCCGGAGCTCGACCCGATCGACTAATGCACATGAATCTATTCGAACTAACCAAATCTCTCATGTCTGTCCCGTCCACTTCCGGTGAAGAGAAAGCGGTCGGATTCTGGCTGCGCGATCATCTGGAATCGCTAGGGTGGAGCGTCGAACTTCAGCCGGTGAGCGGGAATCAGAACAACGTCATTGCAACGCTGAATGAGACTCCGCGCGTGTGGCTTTCGACGCACATGGACACGGTGCCGCCGTACATTCCGCCGACTGAGGATGACGAGAAGATCTACGGCCGCGGGGCGTGCGACGCGAAAGGGATCATCGCCGCTCAGATCACGGCGGCGGAGCAATTACGAAAAGAAGGCGTGACCGACATCGGCCTGCTCTACACGGTTGAGGAAGAGCGGTCGAGCACCGGAGCAAAGGCCGCGAATCTACATCCGCTTGCGGCAAAGTGTGAGTACATGATCAACGGCGAACCGACCGACAACGACCTCGCGATCGGGTCGAAGGGCTCGTTCCGCCTCAAGATCAAGACGACAGGGAAGGCGGCACATTCGGCGTATCCGGAGATGGGCGATTCGGCCATCCTGACGCTGCTCGACATCCTCGACGACATCCGCAAGACGAAATTCCCGAACGATGATTTCTTTGGCGACACGACTGTCAACATCGGCGTTATCGAAGGCGGTGTTGCGCTGAACGTGATCCCGCCATCGGCCGAGGCGAGCTTTCTGATCCGTCTGACAACTAAACGCGAGCCGATCGAAACCGCTCTGCAAAACATCGTCCGCGACCGCGGCGAGATCGAGGTGCTGTCGTGCAGCGAACCGGTAAAACTGCTCGAGGTCGAGGGCTTCAACCAAAAGGTCGTCCGCTTCACCACCGACATCCCGCACCTGCCGAACTGGGGCAAACCGCTCCTCCTCGGCCCCGGCTCGATCCTCGTTGCGCACACTAAGAATGAATTTGTCTTGAAGAGGGATCTGGAGGAAGCTGTGCGGCTCTATGTCGAACTTGTGAAGAGACTTTTAACCACATAGGAACATAGCTACATAGAGAGATTGTTCGGCGGATGCGTTGAGTTCATGACAAAGAAGGATTTGGATAAGCTTAACTATGAAGTGCTCGGAGCAGCAATCGAGGTTCACAAGGCTATCGGTCCTGGACTTCTCGAAAGCGTTTATCATGAGTGCCTCAAGCATGAACTGAATCTTCGCGGAATTAACTTCCTTACTGAACTTGTTGTGCCTGTGACGTTCAAGGGAGTATCTGTCACGACGGATCTTCGATGCGATCTTTACGTCGAAGGGAAGTTGGTGGTCGAATTGAAAACGGTCAGCGATTTCGCCCCGATCCATCAGGCTCAACTGCTGACGTACATGAAATTGCTGAGTGCTCCGAAAGGCCTCCTTATCAACTTCAATTCGGTAAATATCTTCAAGAACGGTCAAAAAACGCTTGTAAACGATTTATATCGAAGTCTGCCGGACCGATAAATTCCTATGTGCTCTATGTCTCTATGTGGTGGAAACACTGTGAACTAAAATGAATATCGCACTCATCGGATACGGAGCCATGGGCAAGCTCATCGAGCATCTTGGCGTCGAAAAGGGGCATGAGATCGGCGTGATCATTGACGATTCCGACGCCAACTCGTTTTCGGGCGAAGTCGCAGAGAAGCTTAAGGGCTGCGATGTCGCTATTGATTTCACCGTCGCGATGGCCGTGCGGCGGAATGTCGAGGCGTGCGTCAAGGCACGGGTTCCGGTCGTGCTGGGAACTACCGGATGGAACGAGCAGCGAACCGAGATCGAGAATGTTGTGATGGATGGTGACGGGGCGCTTGTCTTCGGAGCGAATTTCTCCATCGGGGTGAATCTTTTCTATAAGGTCGCCGAATACGCCGCCGAGCTTTTTGCGAAGTTCCCTGAGTACGAAGCGTTTATCGAAGAACAGCACCATTCGCGAAAGAAAGACGCCCCGAGCGGAACCGCTCTCAAGCTTAAAGAAATAGTCGAGAAACACGTAGAGATCGGCGACATCGCCGCGACCCGCGCCGGCAGCATACCCGGAACCCACCGACTCGGTTTCGACTCCGCTGCCGACCAGATCCTGCTCGAACACACCGCCCGCTCCCGCGAAGGCTTCGCACTCGGTGCGATCAAGGCAGCGGAATGGATAGTCGGAAAGAAGGGATTCTTCGAGTTCTCCGACGTGATCGGAGAACTGAAGGATACAAAGGGGACTTAGGTACCGTTGAATCCCGTAGCGATCTTTAGGATGTATGCTCCGTTGCTATTCAGGTGCGAGAGGTTTTTGACCTTTCTCAAAAACGTATCCGCCTCGGCCTTTGTGTTTCCGGCGAAAACAGCGAGAGCATTACATTGTCTCCGATCTTCGTATAGTAGTTGTTTAAGATCGAATAGCAGCCGCGGGCAACAAACACTTTGTTCTTGAGGAAGTTAAACTGATACGACTCTATATCAAAATCTTCCGGAGTTTTTTCACAATCTGCTCCCTCACCCAATTTTGCGTTCTTCAGGATGACTGCATAGAATTCGACCGTTTCCGCAACCACGGCATTCTCTACGTAACTGAAAGGAATGTCCTCGTTCTTGAACGCCGCCCGTTTGGCGCAGGCGGCAGATGGATCACCGCAAGCACGGCTAACGATCTTAGCCTTTTGAGAAAAGGCATCCTGGACAAATACCAGCAGCAATAAGCAAACGGCTAACGATATTACACTTCTCATTCTGATGCTCCCCAAACTCACAAATTTATCGTAACGATTACTGAAACGTTACCGCGAAACAGATTTGCGGCAACCAGGTATTCGTGTCATTGACCATCGATAAAGTCTGACGGGTCCAGCCAGCCCGAACGATCCGGCGAGTATCCGGCTCCGGCCTTATCCCACATAGGTGACGACGCTTCGCGGAGTTCGAAATGCAGATGGCACAGATATTTGCCGTTTGCATTGCCGATAGTGCCTATCTTGTCGCGTATCTTCACCTCACCATCAATTCTCAGGATCTCTTTCAGATGACCGTAAAGCGTCTGAACTTTCGTTCCGTCCGGCAGCGAATGCGTAACTATCAAGACGTTTCCCCAACCCGGACCGGCATCGCGGGCATACGTCACCACACCATTCGCCGCCGCATAGACCGGCTCACCGCAATCGGTATTACCGCCCGAATTCTTGTTCCAGTCTTCGCCCAGATGATTGTCGTCGCCAAAGTCGAGAGCGTCGAACCACGCATCTTTAGCGTCCTTCGCCGCCGTCAATTTCTTGCCGTCACCGAGCGGATATGCGAAACGATCGGCAATGATGGCCGAAGCAGCGTTCGAAACCGGCCTATCAGACGGCGGTGTCGTTCCGCATGCAGCCAACCCGGCAACACCGACGGCAATTCTTATGGCAACTATAAAATCTCGCAACGTATTTTTGTAAGTTATCCGCCGATAAGAATATACTGGCGTTTCTTAAGTTATGACCAGCAGAGTTGATTGGATGCGCGGGTGTGCGACCGCATTGGTGACGCCGTTTCACAAGGACGGCTCGATAGATGATGAGTGCTTTACGAAGCTCGTCGAGCGGCAGATAAAGGGCGGCGTGAATCTGCTCGTGCCGTGCGGGACGACCGGCGAGAGCGTGACGATGAGCGAGGATGAAAGACTTCACATCATCAGGCTGACCGTCCTCGCTGCCAAAGGAACGAAAGCGAAAGTGATCGCCGGGACCGGAAGCAATAATACTGCCGCGACCATCGACTTCACGCGCAAGGCCCGAGAAGGCGGTGCCGACGCAGCGTTGCTCGTCGCCCCCTATTACAACAAGCCGACACAGGAAGGAATGTTCGCTCACTTTTCCGAGATCGCGAAGTCGGTGAAGGGCTTCCCGATCATGCTCTACAACGTCCCATCGCGAACATCGTCGAACATCTCCACCGCAACGACGCTCAGACTCGCCGAAGCCCACGAAAATATCGTCGCGACCAAAGAAGCGTCCGGCGATTATTCGCAGGTGATGCAGATCATCGCGAATCGCCCGAAGAACTTCAAAGTCTTCTCCGGCGACGACGCATCGGCGCTCCCGCTCATATCGCTCGGCGCCGACGGGCTCGTATCCGTCATTGCCAACGAGATGCCGAAAGAAACATCGAAAATGGTCGAACACGCGCTCAACGGCTCCTTCCACTTCGCACGCCGCTCTCATTACAAGATCCTTCCGCTGATGGAAGCGAACTTCATGGAATCGTCGCCCGCTCCGTGCAAATTCGTAATGAAGGAAATGGGCCTGCTCGAAGAGAATCTCCGCCTGCCACTGGTGCCGGTTAGGGCGGCAACTCGGACCGAACTCAAGGCGGTGATGAAAGAAGTCGGGATCTGATCGAATGAAAAAGAACGTCATCACGCGTATCTGGCACGGTCGAACTCGAGCCGAACACGCCGACGAGTATCTGCAGTTTGTCATCGACACAGGCGTCGCGGACTACAAGAGCGTTCCGGGCAACTTGGGTGTTGAGATCTGGCGGGAGTTGGAGGGCGGTGTCTGTCACTTTTGGACGGTGACAAAGTGGGACACCGTCGACAGTATCAAGCAGTTCGCCGGCGACGATTACGAGAAAGCGAAGTATTACCCCGAAGACAAAAAGTATCTCCTCGAGTTCGAGCCGAACGTTCGCCATTGCGAGACATTCGAATTCTGAAGCATTCGCGATTAGAATACCCCGATATGGAAATTGACGATCTGAAGAATGTCGGCGGCACGCCGGGCGGGCTTTGGGAATTTTTGCTCGGCCTTGCGATGGCGGTTGCGGGCGGCTATATGCTGATCAGCCGCGTCACCGTTACGAGCGGCTTTTGGAATTGGGGCGGTTATAACACCTTCGGACTATCGCTCGTCCCGCTGATCTTCGGCATCGGGATCGTGTTCTTCAACGGCCGCTCGATTATCGGATGGCTGCTCGTATTCGTCGGCTCGGTGATCATTCTCGCCGGCATCATAATGAACCTCCAGATCTACTTTCAGCCGACGAGCCTTTTCAACACCATCGTAATGCTCGTACTTTTCGCGGGCGGCATCGGCCTGCTGGCGAAGTCGGTGCGGTCGCACGGATAACTCAAATGAAAACAGTCGTCTCGCTTCTTCTGGTCACTATCTTGTCGTCAGCGGCGTTTGCTCAATCGAAGCCGCGTGCTCGCGATCTCGGTGTGCCGTTCGACGGAACGCCGGGAACGAACAACGCGATCACCGATGTGAAGGGCGTAGAGGTCGGGTACACGACGCTCAACTCGGGCACTGGCGATAAGGCGATCCGCACGGGCGTCACTGCCATCCTTCCGCAGGGCAAGAGCTTCAATGGGCGCCTCTTCGCCGCGTGGCACACGCTTAACGGCAACGGCGAGATGACCGGCACGACCTGGATCGAGGAATCCGGCGGGCTTGGTTCGCCGATCCTGATCACAAATACGCACAGCGTCGGCATCGTTCGTGATGCCGTGATCGAATGGGGAGCGAAAAAGTTTCCGGGCGAGGGCTACTCGGGCGATTTTTCGTTGCCCGTAGTCGCCGAAACGTGGGACGGCACCCTCAACGACATCAACGGCTTTCACGTCAAGAAAGAACACGTCTTCTCCGCTCTGGATTCCGCGAAAACCGGACCGATCGCTGAAGGCAATGTCGGCGGCGGAACCGGAATGGTCGCTCACGGGTTCAAAGCAGGCACCGGAACTTCGTCGCGTGTACTCGAAGCTCGATTCGGCGGTTACACTGTCGGCGTATTGGTGCAGGCTAACTATGGCTCACGCCAACTCTTCACCGTCGCAGGCGTTCCGGTCGGCCGCGAGATAGCCGACCTTCAGATCAAGCGAGGCGCTGCAACTTCATCGATCAATAAGAACTCAGAAGAAGGAGCAGGATCGATCATCGTCGTCCTCGCTACCGACGCCCCGCTGCTGCCGCATCAGCTAAAACGTATCGCTCATCGGATCGGCTTGGGCGTAGGCAAGGTAGGCGGCCGCGGAGAGAATTCGTCAGGTGACATTTTCATCGCGTTCTCCACGGCGAACGCAGTTGAAGTCGGCAAGAACGATGGCGTCGCTAAAATAGACATGCTGCCAAACGACCGCATCAATATGCTCTTTTGGGCAACCGCCCAAGCGACCGAAGAGGCGATCATCAACGCCCTAGTCGCCGCCGAAACCACGACCGGCTACAAAGGCAACACCGTCTACGCCTTGCCGCATGACCGCCTGCAGGAAGCATTGAAGAAATATAATCGTTTCGTCGAACCGAAGAAATAATGCAGAAGCCCGCACGTTTGTAAGGGCGTAACATCCAACTGAATGTCACTTCAACAAAACATCGAAGCTCTCTTCGCCAAAACCGAGTTCGACCCCGCCGATCGCGAGATCTACGAAGAATTCAAGACCGCACTCCGCCGCGGCGAGATCCGTTCGGCTGAGAAAGGTGCGGACGGTAACTGGCGGGCGAATACGTGGGTGAAGCAGGGAATTCTGCTTGGCTTTCGGATGGGCAAAATGGTCGAGATGTCGCAGCCGACCGAGACGCTGCAGTTTTTTGACAAGGACACATTTCCGCTAAGGCCGATGACGCTCGATGATGGAGTGCGGATCGTGATGGGCGGTTCGGCGATCCGCGACGGCAGCTACGTTGCCCCCGGCGTCGTAGTCGTTCCACCGGCGTACATCAATGTCGGCGCGTACGTCGACGAAGGCACGATGGTCGATTCTCACGCGCTCGTCGGCTCGTGCGCGCAGATCGGAAAACGCGTGCACCTTTCTGCTGCGGCACAGATCGGCGGCGTGCTCGAACCGGTCGGAGCCGTTCCCGTCGTGATCGAAGATGACGTGATGGTCGGCGGTAACACGGGCGTTTACGAAGGCACGATCGTCTGCGAACGTGCAGTACTTGGCACAGGCGTGATCCTTACGCGTTCGACTCCGGTATTTGATCTGCCCAACAAACGCGTCATCAAAGCCGACGGCGACAAACCGCTCGAGATCCCTGCCGGAGCCGTCGTCGTACAAGGTTCGCGAGCAGTCGCCAACGATTTCGGACGCGAGAACGGCCTCTCGATCTATTGCCCGATAATCGTCAAATACCGTGACGAAAAGACCGACGCATCGACTAAACTTGAAGACTATCTGAGATAAAAATCCATAAGGAGCTGTTCAACCAATGCACCGAGCACTATTAACTTTTTCGCTTCTCTTCTGCGCGTTTTCGCTCACCGCTTTCGCTCAGCCGCAGCCGACGCCGGCGCCTACGCTTCCGCCTGGAATGACCGGCTCCGACGCGAGCGATCCTAGATCAAAGCTGTCGCCAGGAATGTTCGATGCCGGCGAGGCAGCGTTCGGCTTGAAGCATCTGACACTATTCAAGAAGTCCGATACATTCAAGATCGGATCCAACTTTGACGATCCGAAAGTGCAAAAGGCCCTTGTCGGATTCGGGATCCCCGATATTACGAAGTTCCCGAAGGAACGGCTGCCGGCTCTCAAAGATTTTCTCGACGCCGGATTCGACAACACCGATATGGCGTTTCAGGGCAACTACCTGTTTCAGGGTAACTATCACGGCATAGGCATCTTCGATATTGCCCAGCCGGCGAATCCGAAACTGCTTACGGCGATGCTCTGCCCCGGCGGACAGGGTGACGTTTCGGTTTACAAGAATCTAATGTTCATGTCCGTGGAAGGTGCGAACGGACGCGTCGATTGCGGCGATCAGGGATTCCCGCCCCGGCAGCCCGGACAGCAAGGGCCGCCCGCTCCACAGAAGGACCGCTTC
>JBEBGW010000090.1:0-13273 GCA_040081025.1 Pyrinomonadaceae bacterium
GCTTATAGAAAAATCCGCCCGAGATGACGCCGACGTTGCTGAAGTAATGCTCGACGAGTACGTCGAAATTGTCCGAGGTCGTCGGTTTCAGGAATGGATTTCCGCGTTCGATCTCAAGGTCTTCCTGGATGATCAACTGGAACGGAACGAGATCGACATAGTTCGGACGCGCAAGGCTTCGGGTATACGCCGCCCGGAAATTTGTGTTCTCGGCAAATCGATATTTCGCGTGAAGAGAAGGAAACCAATTTCTGAAATCATTGTTCCCGTTGTTCTCCTCGATCGAGTCGAAATCGCCTTCTTCATCGAACAATACCGAGTATCCAGTGTAGCGGACGTTTGTCTGCTCGTACCGCACACCCGGAACAAGCACGAATTTATCGCCGAAGTTCAGCTGAGCCATTCCGTAGAAGGCGAAGATGTTCTCGCGTGCCCGGTAGTCGGCTGAATCTTCCTCAGGGTCGAGTTCAAATTCAACACCATTCGCCAGATCGCGCATCCGCTGAGGATCTTGGAACGACGGTATGAAATTGTATAGGCCGCCGCGATACGAACCTTTGCTGTAGTTAGGATCGAGAATTCCGCTCAATGGCGGAACGTCATCCCCGTCCACGTCATAGTCAAAAAGATTGTTGTCGCGTTTCTTCTTATTGAAGCGGTTCTTCACGCCGAACTTCAACGTCCCTGCGAATCCACTACCAGACCGAAACGGAAGTGCCGCGTTGAACTGTGCGGTGAAACTGCGCTCTGCAGTGAAGTTCCGCTCAAAATTTATTCCGTCGAAGAAGTGCTGACTTATATCTTCATTAAGTGGATTCGCCTGAATATTCTTCGGGTCGATCGAACCTTCCGAGACGTTAGGATCGAAATCAACATCCTCTTGAAGGAATGTCGAGTAAGCTGCGTTTGGCTCATTCTCGTCTGCGTATCCGTATGACAGGCGGTAGTCGATCTGCATGAACCCGGGAAGAAGATGCCGCCCGCCAAATGCACCTTGAGAGATCGTCTGCTCCTCGAAGCGATCCTTTAGCTCTCGCTCGATCTCGTTGTCGGCGACCTTGTAGTTGACGAGCCGCCGATATTCCTGATCACCGAAGCGATTGAAAATACCGCGGAAATAGATCTCCGACGAATCGGAGAACCGATAGTCGAGATAGGGATTGATCCCCCACCGTGTGCGGTTGACTCGATAGTCACGGATCTCCAATTCTTCCAGGTCACCGTCGTCGTATGAGGGCTCAACGCTCTCGGATCCGCGATCGGTGTTGAGATAGCTTGCTGAGAAAAGGAATCCGAGTTTCTTGTCAAAGAACCGCCTTCCGACCGTTCCGTTGAAGGTCTGCAGGTCGTTCTTGGCGATGCGGTTGTATCCCCAACCGAATGTCGCGGACACACGAGTCTTTTCGGGTGCTCCCTTTGTCACAAGGTTAACGCTGCCGCCGATCGAGTCAGCATCCTGATCTGCGGTAAGGGCCTTGGACACCTCGATCGAATCAAGTAGGTCGGCCGGAATTACGTCGAGTGCAACCGCTCGGACATCTCCCTCAGGGGATGGAATGCGCTCACCGTTGAGCTGCATCGAATTAAGCCGAGCCTCGGTGCCGCGGACTTGCACGTATCGACCCTCGCCTTGATCTCGCTCAATAGTGATACCAGGAATGCGTTGAGCAGCTTCTGCCGAGTTCGGGTCCGGAAAGCGACCGATCTGATCGGCCGAGACGATGCTTTGAATATTGAGCGCTTCCTTTTGCTGGTTGAGAGCTTTCGACTGCCCCTCAAGAAGGGGTGCATTCACCGTTACCGATTCCTGAATACCGCTCGAGAGCTGAATCGAAAGATTCTGACTGTTTCCAGTGCCGACTGTGATATCCATCGACTTTGTTTCGAACCCGAGGTACGTGATCACAAATTTTTGGTTTCCTGAGGGAACCCGGACGAGGGTAAACGCTCCTGTGATGTCGGTTTCCGTCGTGAGGGCGGTTCCGTCAACCGTAACACTCGCTCCCGGCAGCGCGTTGCCTGTGAGGGCGTCCGTCACCCTTCCGGAGACGCTAGTCGAGGACTGCGCCTCAACTGAACTCAGTAATAGCGAAAAAAAGCAGATTACGACGGCTGCGACCTTGACGGCATTACGGTTCATTTAAACTCCTTAGGTGAACTGAATCTGTTTGAGGCCGGGTGCGACCAAAACAGTGAGTTTGAGCCTTAGGTCTTAAATGCGGGTTAATCGGGGGTTACCGAACTATTAAATGAACAAAAACGAATCGAGGTCGGCCTACCAGGTGCGGCGGCCAACCTCGAAACTGTCATTCTTGAAATCGTAAACCTTCTACCGGTTGAAAACTGACGCGACGGGGAAATCGCTCGAGGAACCCCACGAAACAAACCTCACCTCGCCCAAAGATCCATAAACGTAGAAAGTGCCGTCCCGCCATACAGCAACATCTGTCGCTCCATCACCATCGTAATCGGCAGCAACAGGTGTGTCGGTAGATAGCCCCCAATTATAGTAGCTGACCCCGAGATCGGAACTTCTCAGAACGTACCAGAAACCATCGCGAACCACCGTATGATCATTTCGTCCGTCATTGTCAAAATCGCCAACAACGACCTTATCCGAAGAAATTCCCCATTGTACCGCGGAGAAGCGGGAATCAGAGCTCCTCAGGACATACCAAAATCCAGTTGACGGTCGAAAAACTGCGGCATCGATCTTCGAATCTCCGTCGAAATCCGCTCGCACCGCACGATCGCCGACCGCTCCCCAAGGCAGTTCCACGATCGAATCTGTAGTGCTCATGCGAATGTAAAAGGCAGCGTAGGTATCGGTAGCGTTCTCGCGGAAAACCGCAGCGTCGGCTATATTATCGCCATCCCAATCGCCGACGACAGTCGGATCATCTCCCGACGAACCGTGGGTAATAGCTCTGAACGTGAACGTCGAAGATTCAAAGACGAAGAAGTTCGCATCCCCGCCCGCATTAGGTCTCCACACTGCAAAATCATCTTTACCATCACCATCAAAATCCTCTGCTGTATGAATGTCTCCCGGCGAACCCCATGAGACACCAAGTGGTCCGTCAGTACCGATGAAATAAGTCCACCATTCCAACACTCCGTTAACAGACCGTGTGATCGAGAAGTCTGTTTTTCCGTCGCCGTTAAAATCTACGATCGCATCTCGCGGTGACGGTACTGGGGTTGGTGAAGGAGTAGGAGTAATTGTGGGGGTCGGAGTGGGCGTTGGAGTTTGGGTCGGTGTGGGGGTCGGATCGATACCTCCCGGAGCGTTTTGCAAACCCGGAGTTAACTCACCCCCCGACGGGAAGTTCGCACTCTGCGGGGCACCCGAATAGGAAATAGTCTCGGCCGGGCTCGAGGCGAGTTCTCCGAAATACCATGCGTTGGCACTGAGCGGCGTGGAGTCCGTCGGAAATCGTGACGCGGCGTCAGGGAGCAAGATGGTGCCTGGGGCGCCGTCCGTAGCGGCGTCGAAGAGATTCGGACCATAGGCTGTCTGAAACAACTCGTTCGTGGTAAACCCGAACCCATCCACCAGGCTGATGCCGTTGGACGGATCGATAGTCCGATCGTTATTGGTATCAAGGTCGTCGCCCGCTTGAGGTGCCGTAGGAGCGGCGACGATTGCAAACGTCCGCGCACCGCCATCGATCAAACCTAGGCCGTCGAAGTCCTGAACAGTAACGAGTGTCGTTCCTGCGGGTAAGGTCCTGTTCGGACACGTCCCCTCGATATCATTAACGATCGAGATCGTTCCGTTAGAGCCGACGGTTCGTCCTCCGAGCGGGACAATGAAGGACAGATCCCCAAAGCTAGCGCTAGCTCCGTTGATGCTGACGAAGTAATAGTTCGCCGGCACGACAGACCCCGGCTCGCCTCTCAGTTCTACGTACTGACAAGCAAATTGAAAGGTCGCGTCCGGCGCGTCAGCTTCTATTTCGTTCACGAGGAAGGGCTGAGATCCAGCCTTGGAGGCGACAGCAAAATAGATTGCCGTGGCAAAAACAACTAGGAATAATATTGCTTTGATTTTGGTCATAAACTTCTACCTCGATCACTCGACGTCGAGCGGGAATGGGTTACTCTCCAAGCGACGATCATCGCTTCGGTTTTCGTTCGCCGAGTTTCTTTACCGCCTCTTGTTCTTCGGCTTCGATCTGAGGAAGCCGGTTTTCTAATCGAACACCGCTTTGCCTTAAATCGTCAGAGATCTCGTATGCGAAATCTTCGGGAAGTTGTATGGACTCGGCTGAGACGATCGAGTCTACAAACGCCTGGCGTTTACTCTTCGTCAACTGAGCCTCTGCGATCTCTCTCGGACTCAAGAAAGGAGGTGGGATATCCGGGTTTGTCGACGACGGATCGGCAAACTTTTTCTGCAGAAGGATGTGTCGAACCGCCAGAACAGGAACCGAAGTTCCACTATCGTCCTTTTTGGTATTGCGGGAGATCAGACCGAGTATGTGCCAACCGTCCTTTGATTCAATCAGTTGCGGAAAAACATCTCCCGGACGCATCGAAAGTGCGATTTTTTCAACTTCTGGCCACAGAAAATTAGGCAAAACGCCTTCGTAAACGCCGCCGAGGCTCTTGTTAGTGCGGTCTTCCGAAAACTCTTTTGCGAGTGCGGCGAAGTCCTCACTCGCCTCCACCCGTTCCAAGACTCTCTCGGCGAGTTCCCGCTTTCTTTTTGGTTCGAGTTCCGGGTGCTGTTTCAGATACTCAGCTACCTCAACCTCACTTGGGAGTATGCGCTCGGCATAATGGGCATTCAGGTAATTAGTTGCCAACGTTCCCGCCTCAAGGACTTTCAATCGAAGCTGGACAGCCGGATCATTCATAAACTCAGCGTCTGACCGTGCCATCGAACTGAGGATCTTGGACTTCGCCCAACTTTCTCTTGTTTTTGCAATACCTTCACCTTCGGCTGCTATAGAGGTTGGTAAGGGATTCCCGGTACTTTTCGCGACGCTTCGCTGGATCTCCCGTATCGCCTGCATGTCTGCGTCAAACTCGCCCAAGTTTGACGCGTCCACGAGGTAGGTCTCGATCTGATCTTTAGGCAACTCGAAATAGTCGCCTTTCTGATTGTCGAGGCGGTTCAGGTACAAACTCGAAAGTAGGCTGTCGACCTTGAAGTTAAGTACACGTTTCACCTCGGAGCGTTCGAAGATACCCTCCCGTCGGGCCCGCGCCGCCAGTGCTAAATACTCTCGAAGTCCTTTGAGAAACGACTTCCGAGTTTCCGGAGTTTCTACCACCGAAAGCGTCTTGGACGGCTCAACAAGCTCCTGATTCTTGAGCAAAATTACGACCTGCTCTTCACTCAACCCCCTGAGGATCTCCGATTCGACCTGTGCATCATGGGCTCTGATCGCGCGAACCTTCCAAGCACCCCGAGCTGACCCGCGTGGTACAGCGAATAACCTCGCGATTGAAGCATTACGGCGTCGGTCGGGTCGAGACCTAAATAAGGCACTCGAAGCTCTGCATTGAGGATGTCGCGGGCATCACCGATCGCCGGACCGCGGTCTAAGTTGTAGTCGAAGCCGCCGCTGATGTCGGCGCAAGCCGGGCCAAACGGAAATGCGAAACCAGGTATCGGGTTGATGATCACTGTGTTTCCAAAAGCGATTCCGCAACCGCGTTGCCGCTCACTGCCCTCCCCATTTCGCAAAGGACCCTGCGGGCTACCAGCCGCGACGTAAGCATCGTTTAGACGCTTGAATATGTAGTCGGGCGTGTTTGTGTCATTCAGGTCGTAGGCTTGGTTGAATCCGACGGAAAGCAGAAGGTTCTGACCTTTCGTTCCGACATACCGCATGTCGATAACCCAATCTTTTCCGATCTGTTGCTGGATACCGACGTTCCATTGCTGCACCATCGGTGTTTTGAGATCGCGATCCACAGCCCGGAACTCGAGAGGCTCGGCGAAAAATCCGTTTCCGATGGCTTGGGTCGCGTCGTATAGGGCAAACTGCGAACCGTTTCCAGAGGTGTTGGGATTGAGTCCGATGCGAAAAGGAAGGTAATCACTTATGGGACGTGTCGGCGACTGTCCCCGGAACACCAGGTTATATGGTATGGAGTACGGTATCTGTTCGACCCTTTCCTCGATCTCGCGCAGGTACGGATAATTACTGTAAACAGTATTGATGAATGAAGCGGACGGACGATCGAAGAAGATCCCGTAGCCGCCGCTTAGTACCGTTTTCCCACTCTTGAAAGGGCTATATCTGAATCCCACCCTCGGCGCGAAATTGTTCAGGTCCTGGCCATTCAATGTGTGATTGTTTGAGCCACGAGTTATGCCCGGCAAACTTGCGTCGATCGCGACAAATCCTGTGTTCCCGGCGTTGCCCGGCAGGATAAACCCAGGTCGAGGGTCATCAGGGTTCGTCAAAATAGATGGGTCAAAGTTCGTAAACTGTCCATTCTTCTCGTATGGGCGTCCAAACCAATCCCAACGGAGTCCGGCGCTCACGGAAAATCGTTCCGAGAAACGCCAGTCGTCACTCGCGTGGAAAGACAGGTCGTTGAATCTGAATTTCTTGTCCGTGATACCAAAAGCGGAATCTGCCTCAGTCGCATAGCCGACCAGGGCCAGTCCAAAGTTGTCATACTTTTCGAACTCGCCTCCCTGTTCCTCGGGCAGGCTGGTATCAAAGGCATTGCGTTTGTACTCCACGCCAAATCGCATAGTGTGATTGCCGCGAACATACGTAATATTGTCCGCAAAGGTTAGGGTCAACTGTTTGCGTTTGTTAAAAATGTCGTTCGGAGCACACGCGGAAAAATCCTGAAGATTGCCTCTGCCTGACTGATGAGCGCAGCGTTCACTCGGAGCTCCGGGCGCAAAGACAGAGGCCGGATTCGGTATGCCAAAATTGGTATTGGTGAAGTCGCCCGATAACAGCCGCTCGTCCAGCGTTCTTGAATTATCGAGCGAGAAATAGCCAAATCGCGCCTCGTTGGAAAGGCTTGAGTTGAAAATATGCGTGTCGGTTACGGCGAGAGTGCGGTTCTTGTCGTCCTTCACAAGTGGAAAAGGCGAAGCCAATGTACTCTCGGAAAACGGCTCGGTGGCCGGAAAATTTGCAAAGAAAAACGTCGCCGCGATGCTGTTGATCCCGTTTCCTTTGTCGTTACCCGCCAGCAACTGATGATCGACGCGAAAAGTAAACTGGTCCTGTTCAAAAGTTGCCGGATAAGCATTTCTTTGGCGGATGAGCGGATTCAGAGCACCGAAACCGCTTTCTCGTCCACTGTCAGTAATTGGGACGCCATTCGGAAAAATTGCCGACACATCTTCGCCGTAGACCGTATTTACCGGGTCGGCCGTAAGGTACTGGTAACCGGGCCGGATCGTCGGAATCGCATAGTCCCCGGTAACCGGATTCCTGAGGGTCAACAGCCGGAAAAACGGACTAAACGTATTGATACAAATCCCGGCCCGGCCAAGTGAGTTTGTTATCTGTGACGGGCCGCGGTTGAACTCGGTCGGCAGGTAGGTCCTGCCGATAATGCACCCCGCCTGAAAAAAACCTGTCCCCGGGCTGTTCGGGTTGGGAACACCCGCAGGATTGTCACGTCGAGCAGTTCCAAAAGCATTCGCGATCGACTCCGCCGTCCGTTCACCCGTCAAAAGTGCAAGAGCCTGTGGCAAAACTACGAAGCTCGACCCTTGTGGAACATAGGCGGTCGAAGCGTCCGTCCTTTGATAGCCTCCAAAAAAGAAAGTCCGGTTTTTGATGATCGGTCCGCCGAGGGAAAATCCGCCCTCGAATCGGGCTGCTTTTTGGCGTTCGATCCCGTCTCGATTGAAGAAGAAATCGTTTGCATTAAAGGCCTCGTTCTGAAAAACCCATCGACGGACACACCCGTCCGAGGGTCTTTTGAAGACTCATTCATATTGCTTCTTTTGAGTGGAACCGAAAGAGGATACTAGCTGGCGAGTGTTACGGCGAACTTAGGCGATTGTGAAATTCTCAATAACAAAGTGTTACGGAGTTTGCCTTGCCACCGGCTCCAGGTAGAGGGACAATTCTCACGTATGAGGTGCAGCGTGCTCCTATGTCATGGCTGGCGAGAACAGACATTGACACCGATCTTATTTAGTGGTTAGGAACCGTGTTGGAAGCGCGGAGAAACGAGATCAGTCGCGTATGGGCACCTCAACCCGCCGTTAAAAACTCGCGATCTTATTTGAAAGCATCAGTTCATCTACGACACTTCGCAATACGCCTTTATCACGTCTTTTCCGTCGGTGAGGACGTTGAACAGTTCCTCGAAGTCGTCAAGTCCGTAAATTGGATGGGTTAATAGTCTTGATAGCCAGTCTCCGTATTCCAGGACCGCCGCGGCCATGTCTTTTGCTCCGCTTTCGAAGTATGAGCGGTTCGCGTTGACGGTGCCGACCATGACTTTGTTTCCCAGCACGAATTCGAGATTGATCTTGTCCGCCGGGACCTCGACCATTCGATCGCCGCCCGTTACGCTTGAAAGTACGAGGACGCCGTTTTTGGCGAGCGCCTGCATCGCGTCGAAGACGATCGGCGAAAACCCGGTTGCCTCGAAGATGATATCGAACGCTCCGTCCTCGGCTGCGAATTCGTGAACCGTCGTGCCGGAGGTTGAGACATACTGAGCTCCCAATTCTTCAACCAGGTCAGAATTTAGATAAGGCTTGGCAGAACGTCCAAAGGTCACCACCTCGATACCGCGCAGCTTGAGAACTAACGTCGCGAGCAGGCCGATCGTTCCCGCTCCGAGCACTGCGGCGCGTTTTGGCTTCCATACTTTCAGCCGGCGTTGTATTTCGTATGCCTGTGTAATTCCCTTCTGGACTACCGTCATTGGTTCGAGTAGAACGCCGACATCTTTCAATCCACGTGGAACTTTTACGATGAACTCTGCGTCATCAACATAGTACTCAGAAAGAAACCCGTGTCGAAGGTTGATACCGCGTTCGTAGTAGACGTCGTCGGTGGTCATATCGTTCGTGCCGATCACGTCGTAGATGCTCTTTCCGGGACGACGGACGGTCGCGACTACATAATCGCCGGCTTTGAGTTCATGGACGTTCGCCCCGACTTCTTCGACGACTCCGAAACCTTCATGGCCGATCACGAGAAAGTCGGATCCCGGCGGCGGTGCTCCATACTCGGCGTTGTTGATCTCTTTGTCTGTTCCGTCTATGCCGACTCGAAGAACTTTTACGAGCACTCCGCGGCCATCCGCGATCTCCTCGATCGACGGTTTCGGCATTTCAACCAGATGTGCGGAACCGGGTGTACCCGGGATAACTGCTATCGCTTTCATATTTTTTAGGCCGCAAGTGCGGGCGACCAGTTCGCTTTGATCCCGAGGTCTTTCAATGTTCCCAGTACCCGCTGGGGCTCACCGAGATCGGACCATCCTACTTCAGCCACACGCTTTACCATGAGCATCTCGGTTGCCTTCTCCAGAACGTCACTCGAGAAGTTAGAATCGGGAAGCCAGGAGTATATCGCACGCATCAGAGGTTTTTCTTGATTGGTACACAGCATTCTCTTTGAGATGTCGAACATACGAAATGACTCCTTTAGGTGAGCTCGGAACATTTCCAGGAATGCTACAGCTCGGCCGACCATTACGAAGCTGTTCCACAAACACCCTGATGCCATCAACTGCTCTGCAGCCTTTCGACTAGGCTTCTCCCAAAATCGGGAAACGCGCGAAATGCCGCCTGGCTCGCCGCCGAAGAGTGACGCAGCGGGTTCGATCCAGCCGTAGGATGTCTCGGGTTTGTCCGGCTCGAGGCCGAGCAGCACGACGGATGCTGATTCAAGTTCGGCTGCCCTGAAAGCCGAATCGACCTGCGCCATTAACTTCTCATCGTCGGTAAAGAAATGGTCCGACGGAAAGATCGCAACGACTGCATTGGGATTCTCGACGCTAACACGCATCAGTGAATAGAGTATCGCGGGCGCCGTTCCGCGGCTTTCAGGTTGAACAACTCTTCTGCTTTCCGGCACGTCCCACAGAGCCGCTTGATAGAACTTTTCGTGCTTGGCCGTAAGGCTGAAGAATGTGTTCTCGATTGGAACAGACAATCGAACCCGATCGCGGGTTGTGTCGAGAAGGCTCTTACCACCCAGGATCGGGCAAAACTGTTTCGGCCGATCATCGCCCGAGATCGCTCTAGTCAACGACTTCAGCCTCGACCCTTCGCCGCCGGCTAAAATCACCGCGTACCTATTGCTATTCTCAATCTCTCTCATGATCCTCATATAAAAAACAGGTGCGTGTTGCACCTGTTTAATCAAAGGACCTTGCCGGTTTATTCCTGAGAAACGGGAGACACTACTCGCCGCTTTGATGGAGCAGCTTCGCGACCAGGCCAGTCCATCCTGTCTGATGGCTTGCTCCGACTCCCCGGCCGTTGTCGCCGTGAAAGTACTCGAAGAACAACAGGTGATCACGGAAGTTCGGATCGTTCTGCATCTTGTCGTTCTTGCCGAAGACCGGCCGCTTCCCTTCACCGTCGAGGAGAAATATATGCGAGAGCCGCCTCGAGAGTTCCTGCGAGACTTCCCATAAATCGAGCATTTGGCCCGACCCTGTCGGAAACTCGACCTTCAAGTCGTCACCATAATAGTGATGAAACTTCTGCAGCGCTTCTATCAGCAGATAGTTGACCGGGAACCAGATAGGCCCGCGCCAATTGGAATTGCCCCCAAAGAGCCCACTGGTCGATTCGCCCGGCTCGTAGTCGACGCGGTGAACATCGCCGTTCACGGGCATTTCGAAGGGGCGCGATTCGTGAACCTTCGAGAGGGCCCGTACGCCATGCGGCGATAAGAATTCGCTCTCGTCGAGCATGATCTTCAACACCTTCTCAAGCCGCTCGCGATATGCGACGGCGAGCAGCCGCCGCTCGCCCATTCCGGGCGTACGCATGCATGAGACGTTGTCGGTTAGGTCGGGGCGATTTTCGACGAACCAATACAGCCGCTTCTTGAAGTTCGGCAGTTTGTCGAGCACTTCGGGTTCGATGGTGCCGACCGCGAACAGAGGGATAAGCCCGACCATCGAGCGCACCTTTAACGGCCAGCTTCCCTCGCCGTGCATATGCAGCACATCGTAATAGAAGCCGTCCTCGTCGTCCCACAGCGATATCCCGTGCGAACCGAGGTTATTCATCGCGTCGGCGATGAATATGAAATGTTCGAAGAACTTGCTCGCGACGTCTTCGTAGGTATCGTCCTCGCCTGCAAGCTCAAGCGCGATCGCGAGCATGTTCAGGCAATACATCGCCATCCAGCTCGTTCCGTCAGCCTGTGCGAGTTTGCCTCCGGTCGGCAGCGGACGAGATCGGTCGAATACACCGATGTTATCGAGTCCGAGAAAACCGCCTTCAAACACGTTCATCCCTTCGCTGTCCTTTCGATTCACCCACCAAGTGAAATTAAGTAACAGCTTTTGAAAGATGCGAGCGAGGAATTTTCGATCGCCGACCCCCTTGTGCTTCTTCTCGATCTGATAAACCCGAAGTGCCGCCCAGGCATGGACCGGCGGATTTACATCTCCGAAAGCCCATTCGTAGGCAGGGATCTGTCCATTCGGATGCATGTACCACTCGCGAAGCATCAGCAGCAGTTGGTCCTTTGCGAAGTGCGGATCGATGATGGCGAGCGGGATACAGTGAAACGCCAGATCCCACGCGGCGTACCACGGATACTCCCATTTGTCTGGCATCGAGATGATGTCGGAGTTGAAAAGCATCGGCCATTCGTGATTGCGGCCTTCCTGTCGAGATTCGGGCGGCTTCGGCATCGCCGGATCGCCGTCGAGCCATTCCTGGATCACGTAGTGGTAATACTGCTTCGACCAGAGCATGCCGGCGAATGCCTGCCGCTGGACATTTCGCGCATCGTCCGAGAGTTCGCCGTGAATGAGGTCACTAAAGAACTCGTCGGCTTCTTTCTTGCGAAGTTCGAAGACGCGGTCGAACTCTGCGAATGCCTTCTTATGTTTGGTTTCGGCGAGCCTGAGTTTGATGACCGTTTCGGACTTAGAAGGAATGTCGAGCCGAAAGTTCGCGGCGGCTTTCGTGCCTTTCCGATCCGGGTTCACAGCCTGCGTGTTGCCGCTGACTACGTATTCATTAAACGCATCCTTCACGAATGGAGTTCGATTCGGCGAGTTGAAAAGCCGCGCATCGTTCGTTTCGTTCTCGGTGAACAGCAGTTCGTGCTCGCCATCGATATGCAGGATGCGTGTGTCATACTCCGGGCACTCGATCTCGACGCAGCCTGTCTTGTCCGCTCGCAGTTCGCAGAGCGATTCCTTCCCGTACCACGTCCAGCGATTGCGAAACCAGACTGTCGGAAGAACGTTGATCGACGCAGCTTCCGGCCCTCGGTTGGCGACTGTGATCTTGATCAGGATGTCTTCGTCGTCGGCCTTTGCGTATTCGACGAACACGTCGAAGTAACGGTCGTCGTCGAAGATGCCGGTATCGATCAATTCGAATTCGCCTTCGTTTTTGTCACGGCTACGGTTCTCGCTGATAAGTTGCTCGTACGGAAACTCCGTCTGAGGATACTTGTAGAGCATCTTCATATAGGAGTGCGTGGGCGTTGAATCCAGATAGTAATAGAGTTCTTTTACATCCTCGCCGTGATTGCCTTCGCTGCCAGTGAGTCCGAAAAGGCGTTCCTTAAGGATCGGGTCTTTGCCGTTCCACAAAGCGACCGAGAAACAGATCCGCTGATGCCGATCGCTGATGCCGGCGATGCCGTCTTCGTTCCACCGGTATGCGCGTGAACGCGCGTGGTCGTGCGGGAAATAGTCCCAGGCCGAACCGTCCGCGCTGTAATCTTCGCGGACGGTTCCCCAGGCGCGTTCACTTAAATACGGCCCCCAACGCTTCCAATATTTTGTACGCTCATCCGACTCCTTTAGTCGCGCTTGCTCGGCATTCATTATTTGTGCTCCGGCTTCTTCGTTTTGAACTGATGCCAGTTCTTCTTTCCGTTCTCGATCCGCTCGGCCTCGTTTTCCTCCCAGGTCTTCTGTACGTCCCGGTTGTAGTTAAGGTAAAGCTTCCCGTCGACGACCTTCCACGCGTCAGGATCGGCGTCCGCCGTGTAACCTTCGGAAACAGCATAGGCACAATATCCGCCAAACTGCGGTGCGAACGCCTCCGGATCCGCCATAAACTTGGCCATATTCTCTTCACTCGAGAATAGCCATTTTGCACCATTCC
>JBEBGW010000428.1:0-3543 GCA_040081025.1 Pyrinomonadaceae bacterium
GCCCCTGCATCTGCCAGGACAGCCGAGATCCCGTTCTCGGTCGAGGCGGAATCGGGATCGGAGGGCACGGGTGGACTGGCTCAGGTACTAAGCCAATTGCAGGGAGCAAAGGTAGCCGTTACGTCGGTCAAGGCGGTTGCAGTTGGCTCGGTCCTCACCGTCGAGAAGCGAACCACTCCGGCGGACAAAGACCGGCCTGCGACTCAAACACATTCGCTCGTTATCGCATCCGATACGGGTGAAATTTCGAGCTTCGACCTTTCCGACATCCGCAGCGTGAAACTGCTCGACGAAGGAACGAAACGCGATCTAAACGAGTTCGCAAACGCCACAGCCTCGACTCGGCGTCGCGACGCAAAGACGATCACGGTAACCTCAAATGGCGCCGGCCAGCGCGAGATGGTAGTCAGCTATACCGTCGCCGCCCCGATCTGGAAGACCACCTACCGGGTCGTGCTGGATGATGACGGCAAGCCATTCTTCCAAGGCTGGGCCATTGTTGATAATGTCAGCGATGAGGATTGGAACGGCGTGCAGCTTTCGCTGGTTTCCGGTTCGCCCGTGTCGTTCATCCAGAATCTCCAGAAGCCGCTTTACCGTTATCGTCCGATCATTCCGATCCCTGACGATCTGAATTTAGATCCGCAGGTTTACGATGCGGAAAGCGGTTCCGGCAGCGGATATGGATCTGGTAGCGGCTCCGGGCAAGCATATGGATCGGGTTCTGGTAGTGGCGACGGGGGATCTCGACCTCCAGACGCGAACGTTTATCGCTCCGACGAATTTGAAACAAAACTAAGCGACGCTTTGGTAACCGAACAAGGCGGGATCCAGACCGCAGCGTCTGGCAAAGAGGTCGGCGACCTGTTTGAATACAAGATCACAAATCCGGTGACCGTATCGCGGAATCGTTCCGCGCTGATCCCGATCGTCCAGACGCGAATGGACGGCGAGCGGGTTTCCATCTATAACGAAGAGTTTCGAGCAGATCGGCCGATGGGTGGGATGATGCTGACGAACACTTCTGCGCTGACGTTCGAAGGCGGAAGCATGACCGTGCTCGATCACGATGCCTATGCCGGTGAGGCTCTGATGGAGCGTCTGAAACCGAAAGAACGCCGACTGATCTCATTCGCCCTCGATCTTGGAACGCGCGTCTCGACCGAGACGAACGGCGACCAGCGTCCTGCACAGCTTGTGAAGATCGTGAACGGGGTCTTTCAAGTTCATTACTTCAAGATCGAGCAGAAGAAATACAAACTCGTGAATCAAACCGACCGGGAGAAGGTCATCTACGTGGAGCATCCTGTCCGAAAAGGATGGGGTGTTTCGGATGATAGCGCAAAGCCGGAAGTTGTCACCGACAAATTGTACCGATTTCGCGTTGAGCTAAAGCCCTTCGAAACCTCTGAGCTTTCGGTGACCGAACGACAGGGTCTCATGGACTCCTATCAGCTTCGTACCCTAACGGCCGATCAGCTTAATTTGTTCGTCGCCCGTCGTTACATTGACGAAGCTACAAAAACGAAACTCGAACGGCTGATCACACTTCGGCAACAAATAAATCAGCAGAATGCAAAATTGACGGCATTCGACCAGGAAGTTAGAAGGATCGAGGAAGATCAGAAACGTCTCCGCGAAAATATCGAGTCTCTTGCAAAAACCGCAGAGGCTAAGTCGCTGATCGCCCGTTATATCGCGAAAGCCGGCGAGCAGGAAACGCGGCTTGAGGAGATGGAGAAGGAGCGAAAGACGATCAACGCCGAAAAGGAGAAACTGGAACGTCAGCTTGCGGTAGAGATCACGGTGTTCGAGATCAAATAAGCAGGTTCGAGCACTCGATTTCGGCAAGGCCCCCTACACGAAATCATGTATTGACACGCCGTTGCATCTATGGCATTCTGATCGGCCGCGGGTCGTCCCGCTGTTCTTTGACAATCTCCAACGATGAGACTCCAGGGCCGAAGAACCATCGATCTCTCAGTATTCCGATCTGAGCCAGACGACCTAATGTGGGACTTTAACCTAGCAACCCTAAAGTCTAGATCTTGTTTCAACTGGAACAAAAGATGGGGCGCAGAATGGAACGAAACAAACAACTTACGGTCCAAATCAATGGAGAGAACAGACCGTAAGTTGTTGATCGTGATTCAAATGAATCAAAAAGTCGGACGCGAAATGAATCGAATCAAGATTTATGACGCATTCGTAAGCCGTCGTTCATAAGCCTCTCGGCAGATGCGGACGTCTTCGAGGAACATTGGGAGTTCTTCGAGTCTAAGCGCCTGCGGGCCATCGACGAGAGCGACTTTTGGGTCGGGGTGGAAATCTACGAGGATCATATTCGCCCCGGCGATCACGCCTTGAGCGGTTACATGCATCACGTCGAGGATGCTGTCGGAACTTCGGTGGCGGCTGCCGACCGAGTGTGACGGATCGATGCAGACGGGCATTCGGGTCAGGCGTTTTACGACCGGAACGTGTGCGAATCCACCATGTTTCGATGCGGATCGCCGATGTTCGTCTTCATTCCGCGAAGGCCAAACACGACCTTGTGATTTCCTTCGCTCGCCAGATATTCGGCGGCGTGAAGCGATTCGTCGAGCGTGATGCCGAAACCGCGTTTGAGCAGCACAGGAAATTCCTGCTGACGGCCGACACTCTTCAGTAGTTCAAAGTTCTGCGTGTTCCGCGTCCCGATCTGAAGCATCACTCCCGTCGGGCGGCCGGTCGCTTCGAGAGCACCGTCGATCTCGTCGATGTGCGATTCGTGCGTCACCTCCATCGCGATCACCTTGATGCCGTACTTCCCTGCCAGTTCGAAAACGTACGGCAGACAATTCGGCCCGTGGCCTTGGAATGAATACGGACTCGTCCGCGGCTTGTAGGCTCCCATTCGGGTACAGACTTGACCGTTCTCCTGCAGGGCCTTCATCATCGTCTCGACACTCTGCGGCGAATCGACAGCACACAATCCAGCAAAGATGTTGAGCGTGTCCTGCGTGAACTCGATGCCCTGATATGTAAAACCCGTCCCGCGAGAATCTTCCTTATGACGGCCGAGAACCTTGTATTCCTCAGAGATGCGAACGACATTCGCGACGGCCCGAAACGCCTTCATCTCGTCGATCGAAAGGGCCGACGTGCTGCCGATCAGGTAGATCTCAGTGAGCGATTGCGTCGCTCCCTGCACGTTGTGAATCCGGTACTCGATGTTCGTCAGGTGCTGAAGATGCGCTTCGAGTGTCTTGTACTCAGGTGATTCGAGGCTGATGTTCGGTTTAAGTATCAGTATCATTGGTCGAAATAATGCTTTAGGAGATCTCGTTTATTTTTTCGTTCGTCAGCACGATCGTTGGGTATCGGCCGAGATATCGGACGCTCGCCGCTTGTTCACCGACCTCATCGAACGCTCCACGAAGGTCGCTGTCGCTCGCTGGAGCCTGCAGGTCGAGATAGAAGTTGAACTCGGCGGGCTGGCCCTTTATCGGACGGCTCTCGATCTTCGTCAGGTCGATATTGCGGCGGACGAACGGCCGCAGG
>JBEBGW010000429.1:0-3542 GCA_040081025.1 Pyrinomonadaceae bacterium
GCAGGGAAGTCGACGCTGCTAAATACGCTTACTCAATCAGCCGTCTACGCGGAAAAGAAAATGTTCGCCACGCTCGATCCGACATCACGGCGGCTGCGTTTGCCGATAGAACAGGAAGTGATCATTAACGACACCGTGGGATTCATTCGTGATCTACCACAGCCGCTTGTCGCCGCGTTTCGAGCGACGCTGGAGGAGATCTCGGACAGCGATCTGCTGGTCCACGTCGTTGATGCATCGAACCCGCGTGCCCTACAGCAGATCGAATCGGTCTCGAAGATACTGGGCGATCTCGAACTCAACTCAATCCCTCAGGTCATAGTTCTGAACAAGGCCGATCTTGTCTCGAACGACGTGATCGCCGACCTTCAGCGGCAGATAACCCTTGACAAGCAAGTAGATAGCGTGGCAATTTCAGCTATTCGTAAAGATTCGCTTCGTCCGTTGACGGACCGGATCGGGGCGAGAGTATCGGACGAGACAGTTGCGACCCAATCAGCGTGAGCAATCGAATCCAAGAATTACAATCGCCGCTGCAAAGATGGCGAAGAAAGATCTGGAGCGCTATCAAGGGCCCGCTGGGAGCGTTCTCGCCGCGTCAACAGTTCTGGGTCGGCTTCGCCTTCCTCTCGATCGTCACAACCCTTTTCATTCAAAACCCCATATGGCAGTCGGCCGGTGAGAACTTCTACAACGAGGGCGATATCGCACGTGAGGCGATCATAACCCCGGCGGATATCTATTTTGTTGACGAGGCGGCGACTGATCGTGATCGGGAAACTGCTCGAGCAGCGATCCGTCCGATCTTTTCGCTCGAACCGAGACGCGGCGACGAGGCAGTACAGAATTTCCGCTCGGCATGGGACAAGCTCAATCGGCAGCAGGATGGAGCGGGAAACCGAACCAATTCAAACTCACAACGTGATGCCGAATGGACCGGTGCGGGTGGAGCGGAGTTAGGCAAGGTATTCAGTGCGAGACGGTTCACCGGAAACGAGCTTGAATCGATCACGCGGCTGCTCCGCGAACACGCGTCCGGCGATATCTTTTCCGACCAGGATGCCGAGCATCTGCAGAGTGAGGTCGAGATCATCGACCGCCAGCGGCCGAGCGATACGCGGCAGGCGCGGAATCCGATCTCGTCGATGACGTCGCTGTCACTGGCCCGTGAAAAACTTGCAATAGCGGTCGATCAGATTCCCAGTCTTTCGGGGGCAGAGGTTCAGGCGTTTGTCGCCGCCACCGCACCTCTTGTACAACCTAGCGTGATCTACGACGCAGCCGCTACCGAGAATGCTCGCCGTATGGTAGCCGAAGGTGTTCCGGCGGTTACCATCTCCCTTAAGCGTGGTCAAAAGATCGCGGACCAGGGCGACATCATCACTCCCGACATCCTTTCGAAGATCGGAGCGATAAGCAATTACAGTTCGTCGACTCGCAAGTACAACCGTTTCTTCGGATTGTTGGTTCTTATCGCAGCGTTGTATTGGGGGGCGTGGAAGTTTATCGAGCATCGCGGCATTGTTCCGCGGCTCGCATTGTCGCAGCAGCGCACGTTCGCTCTACTCGGCTTCATCGTCATTGCGCAGACGGTGCTGATGGCCGTATTTTTCCGATTGGCGGATTTTACCGCGTCACAGAATATCAAGGCTCCACTAAACGACCCGACTCTTTGGTCCTTCGCCGTTCCTTTCGCGTTCGGCAGCCTTCTAATGACGTTGCTTGCGGACAGGCGTACGGCGATCTTTACCGGTCTATTTACCGCCTTGCTAGCAGGACTGCTTGCTCCGAGGGGACTCGAATTCGCGATCTTTGCGGCGATCGGTTCGTCGGTGGCTGTATATGGGATCAGTGCGTACCGGACGCGACAAACCGTGACGATCGCGGGGGCTCTCGTCGGCCTTGCGAGTGCATTGGCAGCCGTTGCCCTGATCGCCTATATGCAGCAGCCGTTCGTACTCAACACGGTGCTGCTCGCGATCGCGTGCGGTCTGGCGGGCGGGATCATTACCTCGGCGGCCGTGGCGGTGTTCATGCCGGTCTGCGAATCGCTCTTCGGCATCCTCACGGACGTGAAGCTGCTTGAGCTGTCGAATGCGGATCTGCCTGCATTGGGGCAGTTGGCATTGCGTGCTCCGGGTACGAACCAACATTCGCATGCGGTCGGACAGTTGGCCGAGGAAGCGTGCCGAGTAGTCGGCGGAAATGCTTTGCTCGCGAGGATCGGAGCTCTCTACCACGATATCGGCAAGACCGCCGCTCCGGAACACTTTGTCGAGAATCAGCTAGGAAAGAATCCACATGACCGGTTGAAACCGGCCCAATCTGCGAAGATCATCATCAGCCACGTTACTTATGGCGTGAAGCTCGCAAAGGAAATGGGATTGCCGCAGCGGATAATCGATTTTATTCCGCAGCATCACGGTACGCGGACGCTGCATTTCTTTCTGAAGAAAGCTCAGGCCGAGGCTCGCGAATCGGATGCGATCTCGGAAAACGATTTTCGATACCCGGGCCCGAAGCCGCAGTTTCGTGAGGCGGCGATAATGATGATCGCCGACTCCTGCGAAGCCGCCGCCCGGTCGCTTGCCGAACCGAATCCCGAGAACATTCGATTCATCGTCACAAAGATCATCGACGCCATTGTCAGTGACGACCAGCTCGACGAATGTGACCTGACGCTTCGAGAACTGACTCAGATCCGCGAGGCGATGATCAGGTCGCTTGTCGCGATCTATCATTCGCGCGTCGATTATCCCGGCTACGTTCCACCGCCGTCGGGATCCTTCAAGATCGAGCCTGAGATGGATAGCGAGGAACGCGGAATGAAATACACCGATCCTCGTGACATTCCCGTCTCACCAGGCGGCGAGATCGAGGACGAAGCATTTGACCGCAGCGACCGACCTGAAAAGGCTAGTTCGAAGGCGAATCGGTAAACTAAGAAATTGAATTAGATAACGTGAGCGCTGGATCTATTCAGCGTTATTGATGAGTTCTTTAAGTTCCTTACCGGGCTTAAAATAAGCCACGCGTTTTGCGGGGATATCGACGGCGGTACCGGTCTTGGGATTCCGGCCCTTGCGGGAGTTTCGTTCGCGAACGCGGAAACTGCCAAAGCCGCGAAGTTCGATCTTCTCACCTTTGTTGAGCGATGCGGTAATGCTGTCGAAGACGATCTCCACCAACTGCTCGGCGTCCTTCTTTGTCATCTCAGCTTCGTGTGCGACTCGTTCAACAAGGTCGGCCGTTGTCATTTCCGTTTTCCTCTGTCAATGAATGTGGACCGCGAGCCTAGGCTCACTCCTGAAAACGTCTAAGCGGCGCTTTTTTCCGATTCTTCCTCAGCTTCACCGCCAGATTCGGCAGTAACCGGATCGGTTACTGCGGATTCAGGGGCTTCGGTAGAAGCCGAGGCAGCTTCGTCAGCCGCCTCGGTCGGATTTTCTTCGGTCACCGCAACTTCTTCAGTTGCAGGTTCGGTTGTTTCGGCCACGGCGGCTTCTTCCGATGCAGGTTCGGTAGCTTCGGCCACGACGGGT
>JBEBGW010000091.1:0-13206 GCA_040081025.1 Pyrinomonadaceae bacterium
ATTCCCTTCTGCGTGTTCTCGCTTGTGAGTGTTGAGTTGAGGAAGATGAATCCGCTCGGCTCGGTCGCCGCGAACCGCATCGGAGCCGCGATGTATCCGTCAGCCTTACTGTGAATGCGGCAATTGTCGAATACCGCCGCGGCCTGTCCGAAAATGTAATCGACGTGGCCTTCGATATAAGAATCGTGGTAATATTGTCGCCCGTTCTTCGCGTAAAGCGTGTCCTGCCAGCCGAGGAAACGACACTTCCTGAACACCGCCCGATCCGCCTCGACCAGTAGTGCGACCGCCTGCGATTCCTGACCGAACGAATTCTCAAAGGTTATGTTCTCTGCGTGAAAATCGTGTCCGCCGATGTATGCCGCGTAGGCAGCCGACGTCGAACCCGCTTCTTTATTTGAGATCTTGAAAGTGAGGATCGTCTTCTCGGCATCTTCGCCGATGAACGAAACATAAGGCTTGTTCGCCGGAACGCGGATCTGCTCGTCATAAGTTCCGGGCTTGATCCTGATCGTGCAGCGGCCCTTGTTACCCTCAGGCACTTTTGCGAGGGCGGCATTCACCGTCTTCACATCGCCCGAACCGTCGCCCGCGACCGTGACCGTACACGCTGCATCGGCCGATACGGTAAGCCCAGACAAAAACAACGCGGAGAGGAATATAAGACGAATCGATAACACGCTATTGAACCCCTTATTCGATGCCGATTCTCGAAATGCGTTTGGTAGAAATGCGTCGCATAAGTTCTCTGAGATCAGAGTCGCTTATGCGACGCATTTTTCAAGTCAGCCTTCCCGGGGGCCGACTAGAACGTGAACCGTCCGCCGATCTGAATGTCTCGCGGCGGCTGACGCTGCCCGTTAGACAAACAGAACGCGGAGTTCGCCGGATCGGTGTTGGGTGCGTTGAAGTACGGCTTATTGAGGAGATTGATCGCCTCGACACGCACCTGCAGTTTCATTCCCTCGCGGATCCGGAAATTCTTCGAAAGCCCTACATCGAACTTCAGGAATCGCTGATTTCGGAAGTTCCCTAGCGTGAGCGGGAAATACCGAAGCGTGTTCGTTCCATTCGCCTGGAAGTTGTTGCCGAACGCAGGAACGTTGTTGTTCGCGGTTCCCTGGATCCCGTTCAGATAGAATCCGGAAAGATCCCAGCCGGGGATGTCGATGCCGTAGCGCCTGCCATCGCTGTCTTTCTTACCGAGTAGGTTTCGAAGCTTCGATGGATCGCCGTTGTAGAAGACATTCCCGAACTGAAGGGGCTCGCCGCTTTGCCATTCGTAAACGCCCTGCATCTGCCAACCACCAAGGATCGCATCGACAACCGGGTGCCAATCGTTACCGAACGAACGGCCTTTGCCGACAGGCAGTTCGTAGATCCCCGAGAACGTGAATCGGTGCGGACGCTCCGTCGGCGAAACCATCTCCGTCAACTCCTCATCCTGCGGATTCAAATAGCGCGTGCTCTCATGCTCTCGGGAGAATGTGTACGAGCCGTTCAGCGAAAGTCCCTTAGTGAATCTCTTCATCAACTGGAACTGCAGCGACTGATATTCGCTCGTGCCGTTATATTCGCTCGTCGTTAGGTAACCGAACTGAGGAAAGGGCGTTAGCAGCCGCTCCCGCAGGATACGCGTGCTATTCCAGGTACCGCCATCCGGGATCAAGCCGCGGAAGGGGTTCTGATTCGTGGCCAAATTGAGGTTTAGAAACGTATTGACGTTCGTGATCGCGTTCGTGATCGTCGTTGCGTCGGTCACGCCGGAAAGATCATTAAGATACTGCCGCGGAACCGCGTTGATATCACGAAGTACAAGAAGGTCATTTCCTCGAGAGTAAATGTACGATGTCTCGAACGCTATTCCGGCCCATAGTTCGCGCTGGAAACCAACTACAAAGCGAGTGTAGTTCGCATTCTGACGCTCATGCGAAGGAATATACGTCGTCGGCCCTTGTGCATTCGTTCCCGTCACATCGCGTCCAGTGAAAGTAAGAAGTCCCTGAGCCGTTCCCGGAGGCGGCAGTACACCGCTCGGGAAAGGATTGAGCAGAGTCGTCAGCGGAGCGATACCGTTGGACGACTGCGTCAAGTTCGTCGCGGATGAGAATCCGGGCTGGAAAACGATATTCTGTGTAACGATCTGGAACGGTGATGTAAAGATACCGAATCCAGCTCTCAGAACAGTCTTGTCGTCGATCGCCCACGACATGCCGATTCGCGGCTGCCAATTGTTTCTATCTGCCTTCTGATTTCGTGCGTCCGGGTCGCTCGCGAAGATAAGTCCGCCGTGAAGCTCTCGGAATGCGTCGATCGGCACGCCCGCCGGCGTGACGGCATTGTAGTTCGCGAGGACCTGAGCGGCGATCGGACTGACGACATCTCGGTCAAATCCGACGACCATTCGACCTTCGCTCTCCTTGTAACCGGTCTCAAGGTCGTACCGAAGTCCGAGGTTGAGCGTCAGGCTCGGGCTAACTCGAAAATCGTCATGGACGAAGAATCCGTGATACGTCCCCGTGACCTCGTATTCCTGAGGATTATCGATCGAACCGGAGGCGGGAATGCCCAAAAGGAACGCGGCGATATCGCGGCCGGCTCGATTCTGCTCGGTGCCGCCAGAGTTCGACGCCTGCATCGTGAACGAGCCGTTGAACGCATACTGACCCGAGGCCTGCCCGCCGGTAAAGAACCTCTCGTTCATGTTTCTAAAGTCGTAGCCGTATTTCAGCGTGTGATTTCCCCACACCTGAGTCAGCGTTGGCTGAAACGTAAACACTCTGAACGGACGTTCGCGGCCGTCGGCATAATCAGCCCGCAGCGAGCCAACGGTCATGTAGTTTTGAAAGTTGAAACGCGGAAAGACATTGCCCTGGCGATCCGCCGGGGTTCCCGTAAATCCGAGATCTGCCGCAGTCGGCTGACCGTCCTGAAATCGTCGCAGCTTGAACTGAGCGAGGCTGCCGCGAATATCGAGTACCATGCTGTCGGAAAGCGTCGACGTAAAGTTCGCGTTCGCTCCCATGTTCCGGCGATTCTCGAATCCCTGGAAGATCGAACCTTCTTCCATCGTCAGGTTATATCGATCTTCGGTGTTTCGACTGTGATACCAATTGCCCGAGAGTTTGTTCTTCGAGTTGAAGTTGTGATCTATTTTCGCGACGTAGGATCGATACGGACGATGCAGGTTTTGATCGGTAATGAAGTTGTTCGTGGTTCCCGGCAGATTCGGCTCAGGGAAATACTGCATGAATGCGAGTGCGGGTCCATAAAGACGTCCGGGTAGGATCACGTTCCCCGCGAACGGCAAACGGCAAACGACGCCACTTGCGCATCCGTTAGAACCATTGCCGGTAAATGCGGTGTTCGGATCGTAGATCGGATACGAAAGTTCCGAGAAATCGCCCGTACGCATCCGCATCGTCGGAACTGAATAGGTCGTCGGTTGGGCGACGTTGTCGTTCTGGCGTTCGTACGCGAAAAGGAAGAATGTACGGTCCTTGAAGATCGGGCCGTTCACGGTCACGCCGTAGCGATTATACTTTCGCTCGGGCCGCTCGCGTCCTGTCCGATTGTTAAAGAAATTATTCGCCGTTCGGCTCTTATCGCGATCATAAACGTACGCAGCTCCGTGAAACTTGTTGGTGCCGCTCTTGAGCGCGACGTTTACCGTCGAACCGGCGGTGAACCCGCTCTGAGCGTCGAACGCGTTGGTTTGCACCTTGAATTGCGAAGTCGCTTCCGAAGGAGGCGTGAACGCAACCTGACCGTCGTACGCCAGATTCGGCGAACCGTCAAGGTTGATCAGGTTTCCGCTAGTGCCGTTCGTACGGAATCCCGCAAGGTTTCCGTTAGCAGTCGGCCCCTGGAAGTTCGGATCGCCCGTATAGACGATTCCCGGAGCCTGCGTGGCCAATGTATAAGGAGCACCTTCAGCAAGCGGGAGTTCCTCGATCTGCCGCTGGCTGACCGACGTCCCTATTGTCACACTTCCGCGATCGAGCAATTCAGTGTCCGCGACGATGTTCACTTCGGCTGAGGTACCGATCTCAAGCTTGAAATCGATCGTCAGCCGGTCATCGACGTTGACCTGGACGGTCTCACGCGACGATGTCTTAAAGCCGCTGCCGGTGGCCGAGACGTTGTAAACACCCGGAGGCAGAAACGGCACCGAATATGAACCGCTCTCGTTTGTTGAGACGGTAGCGGTAATATTCGTTCCGGTATTTCGAACCGTTACCGTTGCTCCGGCAACCGCCGCGCCATTCGGATCCGAGACGGTGCCGGTGACGCTGCCTCGAAATTCCTGGGCGAAAACCGATCCTGCGGCGGCGATCAGCACAACCGCAAATACGAGCGTGGCTCGTCGAAAACTTGTATACATCTTCATCGCGTATTCCTGCATTTCTTAAATTCCTATGGATGGTTGAAAAACTTTGAGAATCTTAATTGGTTTTACCAATCAATGCAAGGGGAAATGTTACTTTTTCGAAAAAAATTCTTCAGGACCTTTTGAATTGCTGTATTTTATTGAGTAAATGGGGAACTTCAAAAATTACGGCCACCTCCAACTAACCAAACATCTGCCTTACCACTTCAACCTGTAACTGAGAACGGTATTACCACTTCGTCTCGCATAACCGGGTCCTCACTGACCTTCAAAGCCGTCCGTGCTAACCTCTAATCGCAAATGGAACCGCTAGCCAGCCGTATACGACCGGCATCACTGGATGAGTATGTCGGACAGGACCATCTCGTCGGCGAGGGCAAGCCTTTTCGCGTCGCGATCGAGCAAGGACATATCTTTTCTTACGTACTTTGGGGCCCGCCCGGAACGGGAAAAACGACGCTCGCACGGATCTACGCGAACGCGATCAACGCCGCCTTCTATGAACTCTCCGCAGTCTCCGCGGGCAAGGAAGACATTCGCCGCATCATCAAGGAACGCTCGATCCTCGACCAACCAAAAATCCTGTTCCTCGACGAGATCCATCGCTTCAACAAAGCCCAGCAGGATTTCCTGCTCCCGTTCGTCGAGAGCGGCGAGCTTGTGCTGATTGGCGCCACCACCGAAAACCCGAGCTTCGAGGTCATCCCGGCACTTCTCTCACGGCTTCGAGTCTTCGTCCTGGAAGAATTCAACGACGAGCAGATGGCGGCGATCATCGACCGTACCGGTCACGAACTTACGCCCGAAGCCAAAGAGTGGCTCATCCAGATGGCGAATGGCGACGCCCGCCAGGCGATCACGATGATCGAGAATACCATCCGCCTCTACGAGAACGTTGAACTCGCAAGCCTCAAGGAAACGCTGCAATCAAAGTTCCTTCGCTACGACAAAAAGGGCGAAGAGCATTACAACGTGATCAGCGCTTTCATCAAATCGATGCGAGCGTCTAAGCCGAACGCCGCGATCTATTATCTCGCACGGATGGTAGAGGCCGGCGAAGATCCGAAGTTCATCGCCCGCCGAATGGTCATCTTCGCCTCCGAAGACATCGGCCTTGCCCAGCCAACCGCACTCGTCGTCGCGAACGAGGTCTTCCGGGCCGTCGAGACGATCGGCTACCCGGAATGTGTACTCAATCTCGCACACGGCGTCGCCTATCTCGCCAACGCCCCGAAAGATCGCTCGGTGACCAACGCGATCGGTGCTGCGATGGAAGACGCCAAAAAGCACGGAAATCTCCCAGTGCCAATGGCCATACGCAACGCTCCCACGAAACTGATGAAGGAACTCGGCTACGGAAAGAAGACCGAAGACCAATCGGAAGACTTAATGCCCTCGAAATTAGCCGGTAAGAAATATTTCGACTGAAACTGGAATCTCGAAGCTGAAAACTGGAGGCTGTTCAAAACCCATCATGAAGAGATCACTCAGCGTAGTCTTATCGTTCGCGTTCTTGTTTTCGCTCGGGATCGCCCAGACTGAAAAGGACATCGTCTCGACCCGCGAAATGGACCGCATCAATTGGATGGAGTTCAAAGAGGTCGTGCCGGCGAAGATCAAGACCGTGATACTACCGACCGGAACCCTCGAACCGCACGGCGTCGTCAACAACGGCGCGGACAATACTGCGCCTACCGCGATGGCAAAGACGATAGCCCGACGAACGAATGCACTCATCGCACCGACGCTGCCATACGGTATTACCGGTTCGATGGAGGCTTATCCCGGCGCGTTTCAGATCTCCGAAGCCGCGTACCGGCCTTTCGTGAAACAAATACTCGAAGGCCTGGTCAAAAACGGTTTCCGCAACATCATAATCATGAACGGCCACGGCGGCGGGCAGACTGCGGTGCTCCAATCGGTCGCAGCGGAAGTTGCTACGGAGAAAAGGGTTCGGACTCTGGTGATCAACTGGTGGTCGTTCGCTTCCGAAGAGACAAAAGAAGTCTTTGGCGAGGACGGCGGTCACGCGGGCTTGAATGAAACTGCCTTCATTCAAGCGATCGACCCTACGTTGGTTCACAAAGAAAGATACAACGACGACCTAGCGACCGCATATCCTGCCGCGGGAACGTGGTCGGCCGTTCCCTTCCCTTCGTCGATCGGCCTCTATCAGAAAGGCCAGGGCTATCCGAAGTTCGATCAGGCTAAGGCGGACCTTTATTACAAGAAAGTCACCGATAAAGTTGCGACCCTCATAACCGATACGATCAGAAAATGGGACATGGCCGGGCTCTAAAAAATCATTACATAATTTTACAAAACTTTTCTTGCCCTTCGTGCGTCCTATGACTAGAATCGTTTTCTGGTCATTGGTCATATGAAAGACGCAACTCAACCCGTTACAACCCGCGACGCCATTCTCGACGCTACCGATCGTCTTCTCGCTCGCTACGGATACAAAAAGATGACGATAGACGATCTCGCCAAAGAGGTCGGCATCGGCAAGGGCAGTGTGTATCTGCACTTCGAGAGCAAACAGGAGATCGCGCTATCGCACATCGACCGCATTGTCGAGCGACTCAAGACCTCGCTGTTCTCGACGGCTCAGTCTAAAACCACGCCCGAAAAGAAACTTCGTAAGATGCTCATCGACCGCGTGATGATGCGGTTTGACAGCGTACAGCACTACACACAGAGCCTCAACGAACTGCTCGCACAAGTGCGGCCGCAACTACTCGAACGGCGCAAACGATATTTCGAGGAAGAAGCCCGGATGTTCGCGAATGTGCTCGAAGAAGGAAAAACCGCCGGGATCTTCAAGATAAAAGATCCGGTCGAAACGGGCCGAGCATTGATCGATGCCACCAACGCGCTCCTGCCGTACAGCCTGAGCGCATGGGAACTCGGTGAGCGCGGCGAGATAGAGAAAAAGACCAATAACGTGGCCGACCTCTTACTTAACGGACTTCTAAAACGATAGTTAAAACATAAGGAGCACGCATTCATATGTTCTCTCGAAAGAACCTTGCGATCGCGATTCTCGCCCTCGCCGCATATATCGGCATACCGCATCCGGCAGTCGGACAGCAGCAGCCGCCTGACATGACCATTGACGCTGCGACGCGGACTACCGTTTTTGACAGCCTGATAAAGGAACTCAATGATGCATACGTGTTCCCTGAAGTAGCCAAGAAAATGGAAGCCGACCTTCGCAAGCGCCAGTCCGCGAAAGAATACGATTCGATCGTGTCCGGACAAGCGTTTGCAAAGAAGCTGACCGATGATCTTCAGGCGATCAGCAAAGACAAGCATCTCCGCGTACGGTTCTCGCAGCAGCCGATCCCGGTTCGAACCCAGCGAAGCGAACCGACCGAAGCCGAACGCGAGCAAAATCGCTGGTTCACCCGACGCATCAACTTCGGGTTTGAACGGGTGGAGCGGATGAACGGTAACATCGGCTACATCGATCTGCGCGGTTTTAGCGATAACGAGAACGGCGCCGAAACGGTCGCAGCCGCGATGAAGTTTCTAGAGAATACCGAGTCGATCATATTCGACCTTCGACAAAATGGCGGCGGCAATCCGTTCATGGTCGCGCTCATCAGTTCTTATCTTTTCGGCGACAAGCCGGTTCACCTCAACAGCCTCTATTGGCGAAAAGGCGATAAGACCGACGAATTCTGGACGAAGCCGGAACTAGCGAAAGTCAGGTTCCCGAACAAGGATGTTTATATCCTGACCGCGAACCGCACATTCTCTGCCGCCGAAGAATTCACCTATAACCTCAAGAATCTCAAACGAGCCACGATCGTCGGTGAAACCACAGGAGGTGGAGCACACCCAGGCGGATCGCAACGCCTCCACGAACACTTCGCCGCCTTCATTCCCGAAGGCCGCGCGATCAATCCGGTCTCAAAGACCAACTGGGAAGGAACCGGCGTCGAACCCGACATCAAGGTCCCGAAAGAGCAGGCACTAAAAGTCGCCTACCTCGCGGCCCTTAAAAAGTCGCTCGCAAATATTAAAGACGAAAACGTAAAAAGCGGCGTCAAGCAGTTGATCGAAGAGGCTCAGAAGGAGTTAGAAGGCTTGGTCGCGTCGGCGAAGCAATGACTGCGTGAAGTAAAAAGTAAAAAGTAAAAGGTATGTGACAGGGGCCGGTCGTTCATCGATTGGCCTTTGTTGTTACAATGATCTTCCCGAGAATATTCGCTAGCTCGATCGATTCATCCTTCAATTCAACGATACCGTTTTCGACCGCCGGCTCGAATGTTTCTGTAGCCAGTATCAACCGCAGCCAGAAATTGGACTCCCGCGCTTCTTTTAGCGCGATGGCGTTCTTGTGAATGAAATCCGCCTTGCTCTGGCCAGCTTTAGCCTCCTCGAGATTTGCGCCAACTGATGTACCGGCGTCCAATAACTGACTAACGACATTACGGCTTACTCCGACGTGCTTCTCGAGATACTTGCACAATTTTACGACCCGAACCGCAAATTCAAACGCCCTTTCGCGAATATCCCTGTACTGGGGCGACGCATCCGCCATTTATTCTTTCCCTTTCCTTTTTCCTCTTTAATTTTTCCTTTCTACTTTTTACTTTTTACTTGTGTCACCGCTTCCAATAATTTTTGATCTTCAGATCCAACATCGGAAACGCGCAATATTCGACGTTACGGCCCGATTCACGGAGTTTCATCACCATCGGGATCGCGGCGTCGGCGTTGCGGGTGTGAACGATGATCGTGGCGGCACGCTGCAGGTCATCGCGTTCGTTCAGCCATTCGGCAATCGCGTAGCCGGTGTTGTGGTAGTCGTCGTGGTCGTTGGTTTCGTAATGTCTCGGCAATAGGTCGTGATCCAGAAAGATAGCGTCGAACGATTCAACTTCCAGAACCTTCTTGGCTTCATCGACCGTCTCGGTGATCGTCACGACATCGCCGTCGAACCGCTTCTCAAACCACCGATGCCGCCGCTCGTCGTCGTCCAGCAGAAACACGCTGATCGGCGTCCTCTCTGCGGACGCATCAGTTAAGCCAAATCTGATCAGAAGGTTACGAAAGAGACTCATTCGAAAGAAACTGCGGTGAACAACCTCTAATATACCATGCAGACACGGGAGCAAGCCCGCTACGAATCAACTCTTTGCGTCCTCTGCGTCTTTGCGTGAAACTTCTTTGATTGCGACAAACGTCAGCACCGCTCCGCCTCAAACTTGAGTTCGACCCATGCGGTGCTATACTCTCAATTCCCTGTAACGATGCCGGCGAACACTTCAAAAACTGCAAGACTCCGCGTCGTGCCGAACCTTCCTGAAAAGGAAGATCTTTTCCGCACGGATGACGGCGAGGTCTGTGACATTTGTTACGGAACCGGAGTCGAAACAGTTCCCGGAAAAGGCGCCCGGCCATGCCAGTGCCGCCAGAGAGATTCGCACTCGGGCTTTCTCGACCGCGCCAAACTTCCCCGACGATACGCCGAGTGCCACTTCCACAATTACAAGCCGCAGAACCCGACTCAGGAACGCGCATATAAGTTCGCTTCGACGTTGACGATGGAATATCCCGCGGTCAATCAGGGCTTGATATTGATGGGAACCGTCGGCGTTGGAAAGACACATTTGGCCGTATCTATACTGAAAGGCCTAACCGAACGCGGATTCACTTGCCTCTTCTATGAGTTCGGGACGCTGCTCAAAGAGATCCAGGATTCGTACAACCCAGCCACAAAATCCTCGGAGCTTGGCGTTCTCGCACCCGTGCTCAACGCAGAGATACTCGTCCTCGACGAACTCGGAGCCTCGAAACCCACCGACTGGGTCCGTGACACGATGGCACACATCATCAACTCGCGTTACAACGACCGCAAGCTCACGATCTTCACCACAAATTATCTGGACGAACGTAAACGTGAAAAAGAAGAAACCCTCGAAGACCGCATCGGCGTCCGGCTAAGATCACGATTATTCGAGATGTGCCGCACGGTCGAAATGTCTGGGCAGGATTTCCGACGGTCTAAGAACCAGCCTCGGTAGCTTTGGCTGACGGCTTCCCTTTCGGCACCAACCGATAGACCAGCAACCCAGCCAAAACGATCCCAAACAACGCCGGATAAAACACATCCGACTTCACGATCATCCAGAAATGAATGACGCCGAGTATCCCCGCAATGTACGTCAGCTTATGCAGCCGAGCCCATTTCTTTCCGCCGAGGCGCTTCACCCAACCGTTCGTCGACGTAACGGCCAGCGGTATCAGCATAAAGAACGCCGCCATACCGATCGCAATGAATGGCCTCTGAGCCACATCGCCTACAATAGACGAAAAGCTCAGGCCCCGGTCAAAGATTGAATACGTCAGCAGGTGCAGCGTCCCATAAAAGAACGCAAAGAGCCCGAGCATCCGCCGGTATCTGATCAGCGAATTCCACCCGAACATCTTCCTCAGGGGAGTGATCGCCAGCGTCACGATCAGAAAAACCAGCGTCAGCACGCCCGTGGTCCGCAGGAAAAACTCGATCGGATTCGCGCCCAACTGCCCCCGCCAACCGTCGTACCCGAGCAACGCGAGCGGAATCAGAGCATTCACCGAAACCAAAATTTTATAGAATCGAACATCGTTCATAGCACGACTGAAGCCGTGTGCGTCTCGCACACAATGGGCGAGCGGGACGCTTGCCACTCCAGTCAAAAATACTTCTTCAGATCCATTCCCGCGTATATCCCCGCGACCTCTTCACCATATCCGTTGAACAAAACCGTCGGCTGCATTCGCGAATCGCGCAGGCGTCGCTCTTGCTGTTGCGACCATCGAGGATGCTGCACGTCAGGATTCACATTCGAGTAAAAGCCGTACTCGTCCGACGCCGCGAGATTCCAGGTGGTCGGCGGTTCGACATCGGTCAGCGAGATCTTTACGACCGACTTGATGCTCTTGAATCCATACTTCCAAGGCACGACCAGCCGTATCGGAGCTCCGTTCTGATTCGGCATCAGCTTGCCGTAGATCCCTGTCGCCATCAGCGTCAACGGATGCATCGCCTCGTCCATCCGCAGTCCTTCAACATATGGAAGGTCGATCCCCGCCGAAAACGACGACTGCATCCCGTTCGGACCCGGCGGCAGCTTTGCATCCGGACTCGAAGTGCGCCCGCCGTAGTACGTTTGAAACGCCACATACTTCGCCGTACTCAACGGCTCAACGAGATCCAACAATTTCTTAAGCGGAAAACCGGTCCACGGCACCACCATCGACCCCGCCTCGACGCATCGGAACCGGTAGATCCGCTCTTCCTGCTCGAACCGCAGCAGCTCCTCGATATCGAAAACGCGCGGCTTCCCGACGAGCCCGTCAACCTCGATCGTCCACGGTCGGGTCACGAACTTCTCCTCCGCCCGAGCCGGTCCGGCTTTGCTAGTCGAAAACTCGTAGTAGTTGTTATAGGTCGTTATCGTCTCAAACGAATCCGGAGTTTCCGTCGATGAAAGCGATCGGTTTGCCGAAACGTTCCCAATCGGCGTGGTAACAACTTCCGGCGGAGGAGGCGGATTAAAGAATCGATAAACTCCCGCGGTCGCGAGAGCCGACCCCGCGAACACGCCCGCCTTGATAAAGTTTCGCCGGTTGAAATAAACGCTCTCAGGCGTGATCTCGCTTGGTTTTATTTCTTTACTCATGCCGCAACCCGAACCTTTGCGATGTGACGCACAACCGCTCCTGATATTGTATTCGCTACCTGAAGCGTTTCCGATTCCAACGAATTAGAAACAACAAACACCGCGTATCCACCGGACGAAAAACAAGCCGCAGAAAGATCGCCGTTCGTACCGCAGGGCATCGGATCCGCCGAGTCACGCTCTGCATCCGTCTGTTTTGTCAGCAGCACCGATGTCGTTCGATTCGCGAGCGCGACGACGACGTGCGTAAAGTATCGTCCATTGATAACGCAGTAATGCGCCTTGATCAGCTTCGCGTCGTTCCCGAACCGCTCACGCAAGGCGTCCATCACATCTCGGTCAAAACCCAGATTCACCGCGTCGACTGTTCTCGCCGCTTTCTCCAACGAGATCGGCCGCTCTTTCAGCTTGTGCGCGAGTGCGCAATCCTTGTGGTCATCAAATGCATCGTGAGAAACCTCGACAAGAAAAGCCGGCACGACCCGTGTCCCATCCGGTGGAATGCTCGTGTTCGATGGTACCGCCTCGGGCGGAGTTACGGCCTGTTCGATCTTAGTCCCTCCACTGAAGGCGAAGTAAACAAGACCTAGAACCACTAACAAAAGGATAGCCAACCCCGCAAACGCGAATCTCAGCCCGGCGAGCGATTGAGCAGGCTGCTCTCCCTTCGACCGCAGTTTCTCCCGAAGCCTCACCGAGAATTGCGGATCGATCTGCGACTCGTCAGCGGCAATTATCGCGCTCTTCAATCTGGCCCGGATCTCCCGCCGCTCGGCAAGCATTTCGCGGCAATCGCGACAACTCTCAAGGTGGCGTATGACATCGTGATTCGTCTCGACCAACAGCTCGTTGCTCAAATAGGAATCGACGATCTCGCTAAGATCTTTGCAGTTCATCATTTCGACACCCGCACCTGTCCGCGTTCCTGCTCGTATTCCGACAGCTCCATCCGCAGCAGCTTCCGCCCGCGATGCAGACGCGACATCACCGTCCCGATCGGGATCTGCATCATCTCCGCGATCTCCCTGTAGGCAAACTCCTCGACATCCGCGAGCAGCACGACCTGCCGGAACGCTTCCGGTACTCGCATCACCGCCGAGATGATGTCGCTATCAGTGAGCGTCGCCGGTATTGACGGAG
>JBEBGW010000430.1:0-3530 GCA_040081025.1 Pyrinomonadaceae bacterium
TGTGCCGGGTCCTCCGTAGCCGTAGACGCGAAACGTGGTCGGGCCGGTGATGCTGTTCAATCCGGAGATGGTAATCGTGTTCTCTATGAAAGCGGATGACCCAATTCCGGTAATCGAACCGAGGTCGGACGAAAAACTATCGGCCGACGACCGAAGGGTAACAGCAGTGGGACCCGTCCCGGATCTGTCCCATCGAAAGGCAAACGACGTATAAGAAACTGTGTATCCCGGGTTTGGCTGCACTACAAACTCAAGATAGTCGTTCCCCGCGATCGATTCGGCTAGGGTGGTTTGAAAAGTATCCCCTGTATCGAACCAGCCGAGACCGCCGAACCGATTCGCATTCGCCGCAGGTGTTACGCCCGCGCCGAATGTCAGATTTGAAGACCCAATATTTGGGTCGTTGGAAATACTTGCTTCCGTAGTCTCAGTTCCCGCGTTACCGAAAGTATTCCAGCTAAGCAATCCCGCTGTCGGAGCGACGACCATTGAACTTGATGAACGAGAATCTAAGTCTGCTGGGGCCTCAAAGAATCCTTGAACTACCGCTACGATCGATGAAGCCGTCGGCAGAACCGTCGGAAAGGCGAAAATGCCGGCCGCAACGACGGTGGTGCTGACAACGGCTACGGTTAGAGTGCGGAACGATAGACGGCGGTCAGACATCATTAAGAGTCCCCTAAAAGTTGTTTGTAATTGAGCGGCTAGAAAGTGCGAAAAGTATAAACCGAAACCATGGTTTGGCAAAGTCCGGAATTCGCAGAAACGTGGCAAATGTAACGAGTCGAGTTTTGGTAAACTTTCCGTATGATCCGAAAGGTTTTGATAGTGGTGGTCTTGTTGGTGTTTGCGGCGTTGGCGGTGTTGGGCGGGACGCTGTGGTGGGTGAAGCGTGCGATGGACAGGCCGCACGAACACCAGAAGGCAAGCGAGTATATCTCCATCGAAAAAGGAACCGCCCCGCCGGCGGTGATCGGGAAGCTGGTGAGCGAAGGCGTGATAGCCGACGGTTCGCCGGTGATGCTGTATCTGCGTTTGTACGGAGACGCCTCGAAGATAAAGGCCGGCGATTACCGCTTCCCTTCCCCGATCACCCCGCTGCAGGTGCTCGCCGAACTCGAAAAAGGAGTCGAACGCACCGACCGCATCACCATCCCCGAAGGCTTCACCATCTACGACATCGCCAAGCGTCTCGCAAATTGGCACAACGCGAACAAGTCCGACGATCTGAACGCTCCGCAGCCGACGCCTCTTTCCGATCAGCAAGTGCTGTTGATGATGAACGACACTTCGCTGATCAAGGACCTTTCGCCTGAGGCAAAGAATCTCGAAGGGTATATGTACCCGAGTACGTACGAGGTCGATCCGAATGCAAACCCCGAAGACATCATCAGGCAGATGGTCGGACAGTTTCGCAAGCAGTGGAAACCGGAATGGACCGCTGCGGCAAGGGCGAAGGGCCTGACGCCGCATCAGGTGGTGACGATCGCTTCGCTGGTGGAGACCGAGTCGAAGTATCCGCAGGAGCGGCCGATAGTCGCGAGCGTTATCTTCAACCGTTTGTCGAAGGGCATCCCGCTCGGGATAGACCAGACGAACGTTTACATCGCTAAGATGCTCGGACGCTGGGACGGCACCATCCACCAAAGCGACCTCGACGTCGAATCGCCCTACAACACCCGCAAGCGTGCCGGCCTGCCCCCGGGCCCCATCTCCAGCGTCACCGTCTCATCCATCGAGGCCGTCCTAAACCCCGCGACCACCGATTACATCTTCTACGTCCTCAACGTCCAAAAGAACGACGGCTCCCACCTATTCTTCGCCTCCGCCACCGACTTCGAACGTGCCAAAGCCGACTACCAACGCTGGCTCGAACAACAACGTGCCGAGAAGCGTGCGAACGAGGCGAATAATTCGAACCTGCAGTGACGGATCCCGTGTAAACAGCATGTCACTATCTCGCACATTCCTAGTCGCATTCAGTTTCGTGTTTGTCATTAGCAGCAACATTCGAGGGCAGCCCGTCTCAATGAAACCGACACACAAAGTGGAAGGTTCGGTAATAGCATTTCACCTTGTAAATCAAACGGTCCCTGAAAGGTTTCTGATTGATTGGAGCGTATATGTTCTGAGGCTTACGCGAACCAACGAGCGTAATCAAACATCGCCGTATGTGATACTTCACACGCCGGTTGGAATGAATCCACTTAGTAGAGTCGCAATAAATGGAGGGGTTGAGTACCAATTCAAGGTCAAGCGTTCCCGCTCGTGCGATACAAGCGTTGAAGCGATGAGGACCTTTCCCATTCTCAATGACAAGGCTGAACGAGTTGATATGATGCCAGGTCTTGATATTGCCGAGCATGTCCAACCGACCGAGCTACCGACCGCTACCGTTCTCCCTTGCTATGTGATTGTTTCTCCAATTCGTGAGGTGCGACGTTCTCAATGATCAAACTCTTGGCACTTGATCTGGACGGGACGCTGTTGGATTCGCGGGGAGAGGTTCCGGAGGCGAATCGGCGGGCGATACGGGCGGCTGAGGACGCGGGCGTGTTGGTGACGATCGCTACGGGGCGGAGGTTTCGGGATGCGAGGCCGGTGGGGATCGAGATGGAGTTCAATGCTCCGCTGATCACGCATAACGGTGCGTTGCTGAAATACGCGGAGTCGCTCGAGACCGTATCGGCGAGCCTTCTTTCCGGTGATACGGTACAGGAGATCGTTCGCGTCGGAAAGAAGTTTGGCGGGAATGCGTTGGTGAGTGCGGACCCGCATGGGAAGGGGTCGATGCTGTATGACCAGGTGTCGGCGGACAACATCCCGCTGCAGCGATACCTGGAATGGTCGACTCGTCTGCACGGCGACGAAGCCGAAACGGCCGTGATCCATGTCGAGGACCTTCGCGACGCTCTGCCGGAGCACGAGGTTATCCATATCTCCTTCTCCGGCCAATGCGAAGCGATGTCGCGGATGCTCGCTTTCCTGGACGAAGAGCTTGGCGGTTCGGTCAAGATCCTGCCGACGATCTATCCGGAATTAGACTTCACACTGATCGATATTCTGCCGCCAGACGCTTCGAAAGGAACCGGAGTCGAAAAGCTTGCGATCCTCAACGGCCTGACGGCTGAGAACGTGATGGTGATCGGCGACAACTTTAACGATCTGGATATGCTCGAATTCGCCGGAACCCCCGTGGTGATGGGAAATGCGGACGCGGGTTTGCTTGAACGTGCGGAATTCTTTAAAACTGAAAGTAACAATCAATGCGGCGTTGCCGTCGCGATAGAGAAATTCATATTAAATCAGGAGAACTAAGTGGCTAATAGAACTGCAGTTATCGAAACTAATAAAGGTACGATCAAATTTGAGCTTCTGGAGCAGGACGCTCCGAAAACGACCGAGAATTTCCGGCTTTTGGCTGATAAGAATTACTACGACGGCGTGATATTTCATCGCGTCATCCCGAACTTTATGATCCAGGGCGGCGATCCGCTCGGCGAAGGTTACGGCGGTGAATCCGCATGGGG
>JBEBGW010000431.1:0-3515 GCA_040081025.1 Pyrinomonadaceae bacterium
TCGGCGGCGGGAACTCGGGGCGGACTCGTGTGTATGCACGCCGAGAACGGCATCGTCATCAACGAGATCATCAAACGCTTTCTCGCGGACGGAAGAACAGCGCCGAAGTTTCACGCTCTGACGCGCCCGACGATAGCCGAGGCTGAAGGTGTGCATCGCGCGATCGCGATCGCAGAGATGGCCGAGTCGCCGGTTTACATTGTTCATCTGTCGAGCACGGACGCACTAAACCAGGTTCGGCAGGCGAGGGATCGCGGCATTCCGGCCTTTGCCGAGACGTGTCCGCAGTACCTTTTCCATTCGATAGAAGATTACGGAGACGGATGGGACGGTGCTAAGTATGTGATGACGCCGCCGCTTCGCGAAAAACACAATTGCGGCGAGTTGTGGAAAGGCTTGAAGATGGACGACCTGCAAGTGATCTCGACCGATCATTGCCCGTTCTGTATTAAGGAGCAAAAGGAGCTTGGAAAGGAGAGTTTCGACAGGATCCCTAACGGCGCTCCGGGCGTCGAGAATCGGATGGCGTTGATCTACAACGGCGGCGTGGTGGAGAATCGTATCTCGTTGAATCGGTTTGTTGAGTTGACCTCAACCGCTGCGGCGAAGATGTTCGGGATGTTTCCGAAGAAGGGGACGATCGCGGTCGGGTCGGACGCAGACATTGTGATCTTCGATCCGAACGGCGAGACGAAGTTCGGAGTTGAACACGAGCACATGAATGTCGACTATTCTTCCTATGAAGGCTGGACGGTGAAAGGTAAGGTCGAAACCGTTCTCTCGCGCGGCCGAGTCGTCATTGAGAATGGCGAACACAAGGGAAAAAGCGGAGACGGACAATTCATCAAGCGCGGCGAGTGTGTGAAGATCTGACAATGCTTGCCCTCCGGATCTTACTTCTAGTTCTCGTTCCGGTTGTCAGTTTATCGGTCGGGCAGACTCCTTTACCGACTCCCGGCTCCCCGTCTCATTCCCGAATCGAAAAAATAGATGTCGCCGGGAAGCGGGTCGAACTTCAGAGCCTTAAAGGGGCCACGCTTTTTACCTCTTCAAAATTTAAGAGGCGTATTTCTGTCCCATTGGTCATTCATTTTCACGGAGCCCCATGGCTTGTCCAGCGGCACATCGCCGAGACGATGCCGGACGCGATTCTCATTACCGTTCAACTCGGCGTAGGTTCTTCGGCTTACGGAAGACCGTTTTCCGAGCCCGAACTATTTGGCCGTTTGTTGGCGGAGGCAAAAAACGAACTCGAGGCGAAATCAGTCTGGTCTTCGATCACGCTCATCGGATTCTCTGCCGGCTACGGTGCCGTTAGGGCGATCCTGAGACAGCCAGACAACTACAAGCTGATATCGAACGTTCTTCTGCTGGATGGCATTCACGCCAGCTATGAGCCGGAAGGGAAGACCTTGGCTGATGGCGGAAGGATATCGCCCGCGGACCTCGACTCGTTCGTTCAATTTGCGAAAGACGCGGTGGCAGGGAAAAAGACCTTTGTACTGAGCCATTCCGAGATCGTTCCGGGAACTTACGCTAGCACAACAGAGTGCGTGGACTATCTTCTCGGCCAGATCGACCTAAAGAGGAAGCCAAGTCGAAGAAAAGGGCCGATGGGGATGCGGCGGCTAAGTTCCGTTGGGAAACGTGGCTTTCATGTTTTTGGTTATGCCGGAGATACCGCGCCGGATCATGTCGATCACCTTCACGCCATGCCGTACTGGCTTCGATCATTTGGGATCAAATAACTCCGCAAAGGCATATGACGACTCGCTTGGCAACGCGCAAACTTAAAACTAAGTTCGGGGAGTTCATCGAGATACTCTATTCCGACGGCCACGGCGAATCGATCGCTCTCGTGTTGGGCGATGTTCGCGGTAAAGCGGAGGTTCTTTGTCGTATTCACTCCGCCTGCATAGGCGGACACGTTTTCAATAGCATTGAATGTGATTGTGCTGCAGAGATGGCGGCGGCTCAGAGCGCGATACAGGATGCGGGCCGCGGAGTGATCATCTATCTCGACCAGGAGGGAAAGGGAAACGGACATCTCGCACTTATGCTGAGCATTCCCTTTAAGGAAGCAGGATCAAGCCAATCTGAAGCCTACGAGAAAGCGGGATACGCGCCTGATGCCCGCACCTACGATCCAGTGGCGAAGATCCTCAACGCACTCGAAGTGAGATCGATCATTCTTTTGACTGACAGCAGCAAGAAAGCTGAAGAGCTAAAGAAATTGGGTGTCGACGTTTCAGACACTCGAACGCTCGCTAAATAGAAAAAACGGCGGCCAACTGATTCGGCCGCCGTTCTCCTAGCGTCAAAAATCGACTATGGAGCGAGAAGATCCGCATCGGTTGCGACGATACGGTTGTAGACGATCTGTGTGTTGCTGAGCGTTCCTAAAGTTCCACCAGCAAGGTTCGTGGGATCTTCGCCGGGAAGGTAGTTCCGGCTGCGCGACTGGATTCTGGTCAGCTTGTTTTGATTGTTGACGTTGAAGAGTATGGTTGTGCGCAGATGCCGATAGAGCGTAATGTCCGGCACGGTTCCAATATTTGGGTCGGCAGGAGTCGGAAGATAAAGGGTAGAAAGTATAGTGACGACGAGTTTCCCGTCCGCACGACACTTCCAACTGCCGATTCCCGGAGTGCCGGATCCGAGGTTGATGATATAGTCCTGAAATCCGGTCCAGTCCTGCCGAGCGCTCCCGTCAGTATTAAGGGTAAGCGTATAGACGTGTTGGTTAACAACGCTGCCGTCGCCCAGGATATCGATCGGCGGATCGATGCGGGTGTACGTTCCCGGAAAGTTGTCGTTGTTACAGTTTCCGGCGAAGGCCGCTCCGACTGAAATGGTGATAACCATTGCCAAGGTAAAGAGTGAGGTTTTCAACATATTTTCTCCCTGTTTCGAGCAAAAGTTAGGATGGTAGCGACTGGGTTCCAGAAGGAATTTATAGATTCGATCCGAACGCACGTCACACGAAATTGATTTGGAATAGGACTCCGATCCTTTGACGGACACGTCTTGCACTTTTGCGTAGTCGCCGTAAAAATATTTTCAGCGTAGAATCTTCAAAATCGACGTACATGTATGATCTATTCAGACCGAGAGCTTTCGAAAGAACTTGAACGAACCGAGGCGAGGGGCAATGTTGATTTTGTTGAGACGCGTGCAAGGCTAGATCCGTCTTACGGGGCCGAATGGATAGAGGTTGGAGGAACATACGCGCAGTTCGACGGCGTCGAATCGCCGTTGACTCAAACGTTCGGCTTGGGGATCTTCGAGGAGGCAACAGCCGGGCATCTCGACGAGATCGAGAGTTTCTTCAAGGAACGCGGAGCTCCGGTGTTTCACGAAGTTAGTCCGTTGGCTGATCAATCGATCCTAACGCTGCTCGGCGAACGCGGCTATCGTCCGATCGAACTAACGAGCGTTATGTTCCGAGATCTGACAAGTACAGCCGCGAAGGCTATTGGTTCAAACCCCGACATATCAACCAGACAGATCGACGA
>JBEBGW010000092.1:0-13087 GCA_040081025.1 Pyrinomonadaceae bacterium
TCTGAAATACTCGCGATAGAGCTTGCGTTGAGCCTCGGTCGGCGATTCGACCGGTGCGAATGAATATTCCTGCCGAAGATTTGCTCCGAGAACAAAATTCACATCGCGCAGCCGGTCGAACCGGAACAGCGTCAGCCGGACCGTGTCGCCCGGTTTCTTCTCGGCGATATATGTCTGCATGAACTGAGTACTCGCACGATTTCCATCGATTGCGACGATCTGATCCCCGGTATTCAATCCCTGATCGTACGCAGGCGTGCCTGTACTTACGGTGCGAATCATGAGCCGTCCAGCCTCATCCGCAGTGTCAGCTCCAATGTACGGGCGACTCTTGCCGGGCTGATTCACATCTACCTTGAGTCCGAAGGGTGACATGATGCTTGCGTAATCGATCTCGCCTTCGCCGCGAACGTACTTTGAGAAAAAGTCATTGAGGCTGCGTCCCGCCATCATTTCGGAGACCTTTTGATAGTCCTCAGGTGTGTAATTCCGTCCTTTTTTATAGAACTCGTTATAAAGATGCAGCATTACGTCATCCAGCGACTTGGTGCCGTTCGACGCCCCCCGGATTGTCAAATCGAGCATCATGCTTACGATGTCGCCTTTGTCGTAATACGAGATCTGGTTGTTTACCGAGTTCTCATCCTGGCGATAATACTTGATCCACGCGTCTTGGCTCGCTTCTTCGAGGCTGGTCTCAAATCGTCCCGGACGATTTTGAAGATCGGTGATCGCGCCCGCCTTGCTGTTCAAGATCTCCTGATCGGACGTGAGCCCAGCCCGTCGAAGCAGTACGCCTTCGTAATATGACGTCGCTCCCTCGGCCACCCAGAGGAGCTTTGTGTAATTCTCATTCTCGTAATCGAACGGGCCGAGCGCGTCCGGCCGGATGCGTTTGACGTTCCAGAGATGGAAATATTCGTGAGCGACGAGAGATAAGAAACCACGATATCGGGCCGCCGGTTTGAACCCAAAGCGATTCCACTGCAAGGCCGTCGAGTTCAGATGTTCAAGGCCTCCGCCGCCCCGAAGATTGACGATGAATGTGTAATCTTCGTAAGGCAGTTCACCAAAGATCTTGTACGCTTCCTCGACGATCTTTGCCGTGTCGCGAGCTAATGCTTTCAGGTCGTAGTTTCCCTCGCCGGAGATCACATATCGGTGCGGTTTCCCTTGCACGTCGAACGAGATCTCTGTAAAGTTACTGACCTCGAACGGCGAGTCGTACAGAACGTCGAAGTTCGGTGCGCGAAATGCATTTGCCTGCCCCGCCACCTTCGGCAGACCCGTAGCGACTTTCCAATTGCCGAACGGATTCACCTTTACCGTCGATGCCGCTGCGAGCTGCCCTTTCGGGAACATCAACAGAGCTCCGTTGTTCCAGAATGCGTGCTCGTCGTTGAGTTCGTTGGTGCGGACGGTGAGCTCGTTCGAATAGACACGATAGGTCGCAACCAACTCACCCGCACCTTTTGAATCCACCTGCCAGGTGTTCTTGTTGACCTTCCGCCAACCGAGAGCCTTGCCGGACGCATCCTTCACAGCGAAATCCTGCACGTGGCGAGCGTATTCGCGCACGAGATAACTGCCGGGTGTCCAGACAGGCATTTTCAGCTCGGCTTGATCGGGCATACGATCCCATTTGAGCCGCATTTCGACCTCGAGCAGATGCGTCGCCGGCTTCGACATCGAAACGGCGTAAGCAATGTCGGGCGTCGATGTTTGCGTCTGAGCCGGCCGCGTCGTTCTGGCGGGCCGTTCCTGAGCAGGTGTTTCTTTGGACATAATCGAAAGCAGGGCCGCCGCGAAAAGCGAAAGTACAGTCAGGCGCCGCAGGCGCAGAAGATCAAAGGTTTTCATAGGGTTTGCGATAAGTTATTTGATTCTACTACGCGCCCGAACGTTACGAAAAATCGCAACGCCAAGCTCTCCAGTTCTCATGCTTGCCCGATCGCAGAACGCGTGCAAAACTCGATAAGAATGCCGCGTTACACGACGACGAACAATAGCGACAAGCTTTTCACGCCGCCGATGATCATAATTCTGGTCACGGTCTTTATCGACCTGATCGGATTCGGCATGGTGATCCCAATACTTCCGTTTTACGCGAATGAATTTGCCGCTACGCCGCTTGAGATCGGATTTCTATTTTCTATCTACTCGTGGATGCAGTTCTTCTTTTCGCCGATTCTCGGGAGGCTTTCGGATCGATACGGTCGTCGGCCGGTATTGCTGGTAAGCCTATTGGGATCGGCTGTCGGTTACTACCTGATCGGGATCTCCGGAAGTTTGGTACTAGTCTTTGTGGGACGCATAATCGGCGGCATCACTGGCGGCAATATCTCTACCGCCCAAGCCTACATCGCAGACGTTACCACCCGCGAGAACCGGGCGAAAGGGATGGGCATGTTCGGAGCGATGTTCGGACTTGGATTCATCCTCGGGCCGGCTCTTGCGGGGATCTTGAGCAAGTACGGGGTACACGTTCCGTTCTATTTCGCTGCTGGCTTATCTCTGGTAAACGCGATCGCCCTCTACTTTATACTGCCGGAAACGGTGAAGCCGGGTGGTATTGTGCATACGGGCGAGCGCAGGAACCGGTTTGTGGAACTCGTCGCATCGTTACAAGAAAAAGTTTTCGGAACGGTCAATATCGTCTATTTCCTGCTCGTTTCCGCATTCTCGATCATGACGTACGCATTCGTGCTCTTTACGGCATACCGGTACGGATACAACGCCGAGCAGAACGGATACTTGTTCGCTTTCGTAGGATTTATCGCGATCATCGGGCAAGGTTTTCTGTTTCACAAGCTGGTGACAGTGATCGGCGAGACGCGGCTGACGGTGATCGGCTGTCTGTTGATGGCGGGAAGTCTGGCGGTGTTTCCATTCCTGGGACCTTCGATGGGCGGGTTGACTGCACTGCTCGTTACCTGCACGGTCCTCTCGATCGGCAACGCGTTCGCTTCGCCGTCGTTAACGAGCCTTGCGTCGAAAATATCGCCCGATGATCGTCAGGGAGTTTCAATGGGGATCATGCAGTCGGGTGCGAGCCTGGCTCGCGCGATCGGCCCGACGGTCGGCGGGTTCCTGCTAAACAATGCGATCAATAAGATCGACGACGTAACGGTAACACGGACTTTTTGGACTGCTTCTTTGGTGATGTTCGTTGCGATGGGGGCAGCGATCTATGCGGTAAAAATTGTACGCGAGCACCAGCCGGTAACAGCTTAACCGACTGCTCGCTGACGGACTTTAGACGCGACCGGGAATGAGAGCATGAACGTAGTGCCGTTTCCGATCTCGCTGAATGCTTCGATGGTTCCGCCGTGTTCCTGAACGATCCCGTAGGAGACCGCCAGTCCCAGGCCGGTTCCGTTACCCACGCCCTTCGTCGTAAAGAACGGGTCAAAGATCTTGCCGAGGTTCTCGGGCACAATTCCTTCGCCTGTATCAGTGACCTCGATCTTGATCTCATCATCGCCGACAAGATCCGTACGAAGCGTGATCCTACCGCCGCCCAGCATCGCGTCGCGGGCGTTCAAGATAAGGTTGGTGAATATCTGCTGCAGCTTGCCCGCATTACCAAAGATCGGCAGCACGTCTTCCGCGTAAAACTTAACGATCTCGACGTTGGACTTCCGGATCTGCGGTTCAAGCAGTTGAAGCGTGTCGTCGAGCAGGCGATTGATATTGACGTCTGTCGATTCGGTCACGTTTCCGATACGCGAGAAATTCAGCAGGTTGCTGACGATGTTGCTTGCCCGGTCGGTCTGCCGCTGCATCTTTTGCAACAGGGCGTGTTTCGGATCGGTCTCCGGAACCATGCCGAGCAGCATTTGGGTGTAGCTCGAAACACCGGTGAGCGGCGTGTTGACCTCGTGAGCAACGCCGGCCGCGAGCAGGCCGATGCTTGAAAGCTTTTCGCTCTGCTGAAGCGTTTCTTCGAGTTTGAATCGCGACGTTACGTTCTCAAGGACTACGATCGCTCCAGATTGGGAATTCGTCACAGAACGCAGCGGAGCGATGGCTACGTTCAGCATAAGGGATTTCCCTTTAGCGTCCGTCGCGTGCATCTTGTACGCGTTTCGGATCTCGGTCAAATGCCATTTCGACTTGCCTAGGATGTTGCTGAGGTTATAGGCGAACCCTTCGTCGAAGACTTGCTCAAACTTCTTACCGACCACCTCGTCGCGAGGCACACCCATCATCTCTTCAAACGTCGAATTGCAACGCGTGATCGATCCGTTTTCGTCAACGGCAAGCAAACCAACGTTCACTGATTCGACGATCGATTCGTTGAATTCCTTGAGCAGTGATAGCTCTTCCGTCTGCTGTTTTTGCTGTTGATAAAGGCTGCTGTTCTCAATCGCTACGCCGATATAGCCTGAGACCGTTTTCAGGATCTCGAGGTCTTCCGATGAAAGCAGCGAACCGTCCTTAGCTCGCCCGAGGCCGATCACAGCGACCATCTTGCTGCGGACAACGCATGGTACGTAATAGTGCAGTTCTTGCCGCACCGAAAGATGTCCGTTGCCATTTCCGTTTCCGTTCGACGGCGTATAGCTTACGTCCGCTTCGCCGATGTCGATCTCGTCAGCCCGAACAATGCCTTTATCGGCAGACTTCTGCCGGATCATCTGTTTGAAATCGGCAGGGATGCGGTAGTGTTCGCTCAGGCCGACGGATTTGGCGATGCGGTATTGTCCGGGATGTTCGTCGTCCTCGGTAATCACAGCAAGTTTCTCGACATCGAGAACCTGTTGAAGACGATCGGTCAGGCCCTCGAGAAGCGGCTCGATCGCCGTCGTGGCTGAAAGCGTTCGGCCAAAGTCAAGCAATCCGCTGCGCAGGTCGTATCGCGTTCCATAGAAGTAACGCTCGACTCGCTCCTGAAGAAAATTCTTGAGCGGCTCGCTTAGCATTACGATCGCGGCCATCGCCACTACGGCGATCAACGCTCGAAGCGTTATCTCGGTCGTCGAAAGGTCGCTGCCAACCGCGAGGTAAACCAGGCCCAGCGCGACCGCACCGATCATCATCGCGATCAGGATCGTCGTGGAGGCGTAAACCAACGCACGCCGCACCACGACGTCCACATCCATCAACCGATAGCGGACGACAGAATGGCCGAAACTCAACGGGATCAGCGCTAGCGGCAGCGTGGTCAGCGCTACGGTGAAAGTATCATCAGGCAAGTAGACGAAGCGACGGGCGATCTGTACGCCGACGATCGGGATGACCGAAAGCATCGTCCCAAGCATCGCCCACTTCAAACGCTGCCTCACAAGCGGCTGCGAACTAGTGAAAAATCGCCAAAAGATAAGCGCCGATCCGAACGTGATACCGCCGACGAAATGGAACAGAAGAATTCGATTCAGAAGCGGCAGAACACTATTGGCCGTCACAAACAGATTGATTGGCGTACCAATCGAAGCCGGCAAAAGGAGAGGAAGAACAAACACTGCGATCGATATGATCGAAAGCACGGCCGCGGGAACGTAAAGCGCGTAAGTCTTCCAGGGTTTTTCGTCGAGTACCTGGCTCCGGACCGGATATCGGAGGCAGAAGTGAGCAAATATCGGAACAAAGAACGCAAACGCCAGATCGTCGATCAGGCTGATCGCGGCGTCCATATCCTGACCGAGTTCGAGCGAATGATACGTGTGAAAAACGAACGCGACGAGGCACAGCGTTGCAAAATGGAGTACGAACGGCGAACGGCTGCCCTGCTTGAAAAGCACGAAGAACCCGACGCCCAGCCACATCAACCCAACGATCGAGAGAAAGATTATCGGCGGCGTCCAACGCGGCAGCGAATCGATGTTGCGAAGGTCGGCGAAGTAGACGTTGTTGGTGAACGAATACGGCTTCTCGATCTGGTATGTGAGCGTGCCGCCTATCCCAGCCGAGTCAAGATACATCGGTACGTCCGCAACGGAAACGATAGGGTCAAGCGTCTTGCCGTCTGGGCTGATAGCAATAAGTTTGTCGCCTGGGGAAATCCCCGCCCGCGACCCGGCTAATCCCGCAAGAACCTTCTCCGCATAGATCCCATCAGCCTTTTGCGTCCACAGAACTCCGTCGACCGGAGGAAGGGCTCGGGAGGCACGTTGAGAGAGATTCAGCGCCGCGCCCGCAACGAGCAGCACGGATACGACCAGCCAAATCAGACTCCAACTTGTAAGTACCTTTCCCTTCATCGGTGTGGGCAAACTACCGCATCGGTGAAAAGACGCAAGCCTCGTTCCACCGGATCATTTCGGCCTAAGCAATTTAAGACGTTCAAAACAAACCACTTATAGAGCATTCGAAAGCGTTGCGAGGCGTCTATCATCGCGTAAAAATCCAAAAATCTATTGCGCATCCAATTATTCGGAGAACGCACCGTAATTAGAAAAAGGCTCGGTGAAAGCGATATTCCACACGAGCCTGGCAATCTTTTTCTCTCAACTAGAACCTAACGAGGATTCCGCCGCGGAGCGTCCGCCCCTGTCCGGTCAGCCGCAGGCTGCCTTCGTCGCCGGATACGCCCGCGTGAAAATCAAAGATATTTCGCGCGTCGACGATCGCTTGGGCATGGATCGGAAGGCCAAGGGTCGGAAGATTCTGAGTGACGAGCACGCTCATGCTCGGGTCGTAGATCGCAAGCTTTCCGTGGAATGGATCTATCGCAAAGACAGTCGCATCAGGCGAGAGCCGGAATACGGTCTTCACGTTCGTACCGGTCTTAAAGTCGGCGTCGATCTGCCCGAAAAAGGATTGGAAGAAGCTGTTCTCGAAAAGCTCTGAGGGATTCGAAATGCCGTTCATCGACAGACTCTGGCCTCGGCCGAAGCTGTATCCTGCTTTAGCGCTGATCCGGCCGCTGATCCGTCGGCTGTATACCAGACTTGCTCCTTGAGCATTGCCTTGCTGATTGCCGGTGAATTCTTCCAAGCCGAAGGATGCGTTCGCAAACGGCATTGACGCGACCCCGACGCCGCGAGCGAACGTGGTATCGGCAAAGAAGTTTGCGTCGAGAGTCGACTTGTTATCAAGAACGCGTTCGAATCCGATCTCGAATCGGCTCGTCCGGTTCATCACCGGCTTGCCTTCCTCAAGATAAACATCGTCCATCGCGACCGGATCGCGAAAGATCACTTGAGCATCTTCGAGTGCGATCGCACGCGACCAATCCTTGTCTTCGGTTTGCGTCGTGAACGCACTTCGAACGCGGGTTTTGGCGTTGATGTCGTATTGGAAACCCAACCGCGGGCTGATCGAATAATCACTTCCGGCACCGAAGAACCTTGCGTAGTCAAAGCCGTAGACAAGCACGACTCCTTCGCGAACCTTCCATTCGTCAGTTGCCTGAAGCGAAACCTGATTGAGAGTTTCGATCCCGGATTCACGTTCCAACTTTCCAAGCTTTCCAACCGAGGTATTCAGGCGGATCTGATGTGAATCGTTCGGACGGAACTTGGCTTGCGTCTCAAATCTCTGCGGTGCGTTCGAACCGGCTCCAACCTGCGCGGCGAGCACTAGTTCGGCTTCCTCGGTTACCGGGAGAAATGTCGCAAAGTTAACGCCTACAAAACTGCCGTCGTCCGTGCTGGCGAAATATGTTTCAGCGACTGTCTGCGTTTTGCGGTCAGCATCGGGCTGCGATTCGGGTTCAACGGTTTCGGCGATGACCTCTTCGCCATCGGAATTCTGGTAGATCGATCGGCTCAGTGTAGCCGAGCGTCGGGCCCATTTAGGATTGTTGCGGTCAAGTCGCTTTTCCGGAAGCGTGTTGCCGCTGCCTGCTCTTTCGAGTTTGAAACCGTAGGTTAACTGGGCGGCCCGCTCTACGTCGACCTCGGAGATCGTTACCGGATTGAATCCTTGAGCGACCGCCAAGACCGTATAACGGCCTGGTGTGATACGAGCAAGAAAACTGCCGTCGGCGGCTGATTGAACTTGCTTTAGGAGTGTTGCCGTTCCTGCTCTAAAGATCGCGATCGTCGCATCGGCGATCGGCCCGCCGTCGGTTCTGACGATACCCTTGATCACCGCGGCTCCGCTGGTCTGCGCGGTTGCCGGGACGATGCCGGCGACAAGGATCGACAGTATCGGAAGGACCGCTAAAGCAGCACGAAGCGTAAATTTTTGATCGGTCAGTTGACGCATCAAACGGTTGCCAGCTATCCGCTTCAATACAGCGGCAACGGGGTCACTGGCTCTAATAGGACACAATCCGAGCAACTCTCGTATTTTCTAGGCAAAAATCAATGGTGTCAAGCCGTAAAACGGCACCTTTGCTTAGGCAGTCAGATGCATTTGCCTTGACAAAGTTTGCCTTGCGGTTAGAATTAGTTCTTGCCCGATGCCGTCAATTGGCGGTGTGGGCATTTTTCGGAGACGTGGCTGAGCGGCTGAAAGCGGCGGTTTGCTAAATCGTTGTACTCCAAAAGGGTACCACAGGTTCGAATCCTGTCGTCTCCGCCAGTATTTAGAAGGTCGTCATTTACTTGGCGGCCTTTTTCGTTTTGTGCCGGGCGACTAAACTCGAGGACAGCATTCTTCAAAACGCCGGAGGTCCTTATGTTTATCGCACCTTTTTTAGCCTTTCTCGACGGCTCGACCTGGCAGAACATGTTTTTCCTCGACGCCGAGCAGGTCACATGGGCCGAGAAGATCATTCGGCCCGTACTCGTTTATGTCTCGTTGATCGTCCTTCTCCGCATCGTCGGAAAGCGCGAGCTTGCTCAGCTCAATCCGCTTGATCTGGTCGTTATCCTATCGCTCTCGAATACGGTGCAGAACGCGATCATCGGCAATGACACATCGCTGATCGGAGGCGTGGTCGGAGCGGTAGCGTTGCTGGGTGTGAATTCGCTTTTCGCATATATGAAGTTTCGCAGCAAGTCTGTCGAATCGATCCTTGAGGGTCGGCCCGTGAAAATCATCGAACGCGGCAAGCTCGACGAAAAGCAGCTTAGTCGTGAATTGATGACCGAAAGCGACATCGACATCATCGCCCACGAAAACGGCATGGACGACCGCCACGAGATCGACCGCCTCGTACTAGACCCGAACGGCACTTTCTTGGTTGAGGGCAAGGACGAGATCAAGGACGCCAAGTTCAAACGAGATGTCCTGAAGAAGATCGACGAACTATCCAAACAACTCAGCGACCTCAATTCGGCGCTAAAACAAACGGGATGATTTTACGGTTATGCAAAGTACGTTCTGATCGACCGGATGTGACGGCGTTTCGGAGCGCAAAAACCTCACACCAATAGTGCATATTTGCGCTGAACGCGAGATCGCCGGGAGCGAAACGCTTCGACAGATCAATTCAGGATGCGTAACAGGAGAAAAGATGGCGGAGAAACTACGAATATTGGGAATTTCAGGGAGTCTACGGAAGGACTCCTACAACAGCGGAGCTTTGCGAGCGGCGGTCGAGCTGTGCCCCGACGAGGCTCAGGTCGAGGTTTTCGACATTGCTGCGATACCACCCTTCAACCAGGATAACGACCAGGATCCGCCAGCGGCAGTGCGCGAATTCAAAGAAAAGATCATCGCATCGGATGCGATTCTTTTTTCGACCCCCGAATACAATTACTCGATACCGGGTGTGCTGAAGAACGCGATCGACTGGGCATCGCGGCCGTACGGCCAGAGCGCTTGGGATGGAAAACCCGCGGCGATAATGGGTGCATCGATCGGCGGCATTGCGACAGCCCGCGCTCAATACGATCTGCGCAAAATGATGGTCTTTCTAAATATGTTCCCGATCAATCGGCCCGAGGTAATGATCGGGAATTGCGCGGCTAAGTTTGACGAGAGCGGCAATCTGGCGGACGAGGCTACACGGTTCATCATCAAGGAGATGCTGGGAAACCTGATCGCGTGGGCAAGAAAGATAGCCTAGTTCACGAACATGGAATATAGGTCAAGCCTGTTCAGCTCTTTGGCAGCAGATAGCGATTGGGTACGTTATCCAAACTCGGGCCCCGCCGCCCCGAAGAGCGAAGCAAATAGTCGATGTTGTCATAGATGTCGCGTTCCGATCGATGAACCTGCGGCATCAAACCCATCTGGGCATACGAGACCGGCGTGACATCAAAGAAAGCGGTTTCCCACGGATATCCCCCGCCCCAACTGATAGTGTCGACTCGGATGTTGCACGATGCACCAGCCTCAACCAGCGTGCGCATAATCGGTGCCGAGCGGTTCCTGTTTGAGTTGACCGTGTGAAAGATCGGCGTGTGGCCGCCGATCCCGAGTTCGTTTTTGTCCGCGGCAGCATTAACGTCGGCACCGAAATCGATGAGCGTACGCACCGCAGCGTGGTTCCCATATTCAGCGGCGACATGCAGCAAAGTCGCTCCTGAGAGGGACGTGAAAGCCGACCGAAGACTCACTCGACGATCAAGCGCGATCCGATCATTCTTTATTGTCGTGCTTATAGCTTGAGTATCGTCGAGAAGTACGGCAGCTAAAAGAGGGTCGAGTTGGGCACCCGCGTCGAGCAATAGACGAATACATTCCTGAAGATCTTCGGAACGGGTGTATTCCTCAAGCAGCCAATAGATAGGTTCCCTGCCCCGGATCGGCGTCCGGGCGTCCGCCCCTGCGGCTAGCGCCGCTCGAACCTCCTCGACAACATGTCCGTCAAAAGCAGAGAGCAGCAGTTCGTTCGGATCAGACATACTAACGATCTCCTCGAAAGCTTGTTGCTACGGCCGGAAATTCTTCTTCAATCCCTGCCACACCTCGGAGTATTCGTGCTGCAACTGAGCGGTGTCCATTGCGAATTTTGTCGGACGGATGACGTAGCGCGATTCGAACATGAACGCGAGCGTGCCGCTTAGTTTCTGCGGTTTGAGGTCGGCGTTTGATGCTTTCTCGAATGCGTCGAGGTCGGGGCCGTGGGCGGACATCTGGTTGTGAAGCGATCCGCCGCCGGGGACGAAGCCTTCCTCCTTGGCGTCGTACTGACCGTAGATCAGGCCCATATACTCACTCATCGTGTTTCGGTGATACCACGGCGGCCGGAACGTGTCTTCGGCGACGAGCCAGCGGTCGGGGAAGATTACGAAGTCGCAGTTCGCGACGCCTGGCTCGCCAGACGAGGATGTCAGCACCGTAAAGATTGACGGGTCGGGGTGATCGAAGGAGATAGAGCCGATCGTATTGAATTTCGTCAGGTCGTAGAGATAAGGGGCGTAGTTACCGTGCCAGGCGACTACATCTAGCGGCGAATGATCGATCGAGCATGACCATAGATTCCCGCCGAATTTGGCTACAAGCTCGAACTCGCCTTCGAGATCTTCATACCATGCGATCGGCGTCTTGAAGTCTCGCGGATTCGCAAGGCCGTTAGCTCCGATCGGTCCAAGATCGGGAAGCCGAAACTGCTGCCCGTAGTTTTCGCAGACATAGCCGCGAAGTTCCGTGTCGTCGGGATGCGGTTCGATCTTGAATTTCAGCCCGCGCGGAATGCAGACGACCTCTCCGGCACCGGCCTGAAGATATCCAAGCTCCGTAAAAAATCCGATGCGCCCCTTTTCAGGAACGATGAGCATTTCGGCATCCGCATTATAAAAATATCGGCCGCCCATCCCATTGTTAAAGGCATAGATATGCAAAGCTATTCCCGACTGGCCGAACAAGTCGCCATTCCCCGCGATCGTTGTTATTCCGTCAATGAAGTCGGTCGGTTCGGAAGGGATAGGCAGTGGATCCCAGCGAAGCTGGTTCGGAGTCGTCACCACTTCATCGAAAGGGGTCGAACGAAACATTCCGTTTTCGATCTGCGTGAACGGCTTGTGCAGTACGCTCGGGCGAATGCGATAGGTCCACGTTCGCCTGTTGTGCGTCCGCGGAACAGTAAATGCCGTCCCGGAAAACTGCTCGGCATAGAGCCCTAACGGAGCTTTCTGTGGCGAATTTCGCCCGACGGGCAGAGCGCCTTCTACGGCCTCTGTCGCAAATTCATTTCCGAATCCGGTCTGATATTTGAATTCCATCACGAAGGATTTTGCCCGTGAATTCCGTGAATGTCACGAACCTAAATAGTTGAAAGGACATCGAGCCGCATCTTGCAGATATCGATGCCGGGCCCGAAACCGTTCGGCGTATGCTCTACGGTGCGAAAGCCGAATTTATTATAGAAGCCTTCCGTGTGCTGCGAGGTACTCGTGACCATCGCGCGATCGCCAAATTTTTCTCGGGCCGCCTTGATGCGAAACTCGGTTAGCTTCTTCCCGAGGCCCGTACCCAGATGATCTTCTCTAACCATTCCCCAGCAAAGCGAGACGGTATCGTCCTCATTCAACGCGATCCCGCCGGCACCGACAATTTCGCCGTCGATCTCGATCACGTAATAGTCCTCCGCTCGCATCGCGGCAAGGAATTCGAGCAGGCCCGGTTCTTCAGAGGGTCCGAAGTACTTGGGGATATTAGAGCGAAATATCGCAACAACCGAATCAAGATCTTTGGCTGTGTATCTTCTCGTCTCTGTCTGCATTTTGACCTATCGTCGCACCAGACGAGCTGCATAGCCACCACCCGGTGCCATCTTGATACTCAACTTATCGCTTCGTTTGACAGCTTGGACGAGCTTATTCAGATCGCTGCCGAATTTTTCGACATTTGGCCCGTCACGATAGATCTGTGCTTCGTAGTTTCCGGTATCAAGAAAGTCGAGGCTTACCTGAAAGTCTCGTGCGATTGAATCTGTCATTGCTCCGATGTACCAATCGCCGTTGGCGCTCTGACGCGCAATGATCGCGTATTCACCTACATTCCCGTCAATAACCTTCGTTTCATTCCAAACTGAGGGAACGGCCGACAAGAACTCCATCGACACGGGTTCTCTCATATAGTTCGACGGACTATCCGCAAGCATCTGTAACGGGCTTTCGTAGATAACATACATCGCAAGCTGATGCGCACGCGTTCCCTGACTCATCGGACGCAGGAAATTCACAACAAAATCTTTTGAGCTTGCGTTGATCATTGCCCCCGGAGTGTAATCCATCGGGCCGGCGACCATTCGCGTGAAAGGCAGCATAAGATCATGCTCCGGAGTTATATTCTTTGACCACTT
>JBEBGW010000432.1:0-3500 GCA_040081025.1 Pyrinomonadaceae bacterium
GCCAGCTCACGCCGGACAGATCGCCGCGCACGGAGATCACGACGACGATGCCCTCGCCGCGGTCGCTCGGACACACGTCGACGAACGCGTCGAGGCCGATCTGCGTTGCCTGGACCCACGTGAAGATCCGTGATCGGTCGTATTTGTCGCGTTTGACCGTCGGTTCGATGTCCAGTACGAGATTGCCGAGGCCATCGCCGCCGAGAGCCTGGGTCAGATCGATCCGCGTCTCGACCATTTCGTCGGCGACCTTCTTGATCTGGACGGTGTTGTCGGAAACGAGGGCTCCGGGGATCGTGGGCCGCTGGTTATCGTCGTAGTTCAGACGCCGGAAGTACTGCATGTACTGGTGCCAGTCCTTGGGCTCGACGCGGTAGATGCGGACGCGGGCGGATGCGTGATTCGTCGAGTAGATCGAGAACGTATTCTTCGCCGTCGGGTCGAGCACGGACATAGCTCCGCCTTGAGCATAGAAGCTCTGCGGAGCCGCGCCGACCTTGATGGTCGCGATTGCTGGCTGTCCGAGAGTTTGGCCAAAAGAGTCGTTCAGCGATCCATCGACCGTGATCTTGTACGTCGTATTGCCCTTTTTGTAACCCTGAATGGAAATACCGTTCCCGGACGGGTAGATGTTCAGCCCTTCGACCGCGGGCTCGATCTTCACCATCTCTTTGGTGAACTTGGACGAGTCGATGTTGTTGTTGAACTCGAGATTCCAGCCCTCGAATGGCGAGCAGTTCTTGTTCTCCTGCCATCCGCAATAACCGCGGACGAACTTGAACGGGCCGTAGGTGTTGAAGCCGAAGCTCTGCGGCTGCGGAGTTGTCAGCGGTCCTTCGGCGGATGGTGTACCTTTCTCGACCGTCACGGAGATCCCTGATGCTCCGGGCAGTGCGTTTTCAGTCCCTCCATTAGCCTCGACCGCGCGAAACGCGAGCCACCGGCCAGGTTGAGATTGTTTCGAGGCGTACGAAATGCTCGGATCCGAGTCGATCTCCGCTTGAGTCGCGAGGCGGATCGGGAGTTTGCGTCCGCCCGTTACGTTGATCGTCTTGATGACAGCGTCGGGATTGATGGCCTGATCGAACCTCAGGAACATCATGGCGTTGCGGCGTGTGGTCTGGCTTTGCGGGATGAACTGTTCTACCTTTGGCGCAGGCGTCGTGAAGGTCCATGTGACGTCTTTCGCAAGCGTCTGACCCGTCGAGGATTTAGTTCCTGCAGGTACGCGAACCGTGAATCGAGTCGCCATCGGGAAACGCTTGTCGGTATCGAACATCAGAGTTTTCGTACCCAGCCATCTCCAGCGTCCCTCGACATTCGGCGTCAGTTCGACCGGTGCGTACTTCGCGGCCTCTTCCTGCGAAGTAACGGCAACCATCGGCTGGGAAAACGTGACGCTCAGGTCGGGAGCCAGCGGGACTTCGCCCTCGGGCGTGAATCTCACTACTTCAAGGGCGGTTTTCGCCCCGTCCACGTTTGGCAAGCTGCGCTGATCGTCCGCTGGAAACTTGACCGGAATCTTGTTGCCGGTCTTCGGGGCGGGCAATGAACCGATCCGCTTGGCGAATTCCGTCTGGTCATCCGGGTCGGACTTGATACCCGGCAAACGGCCGAGCACCTTCCCGGCCTCCGCACCGGATATCGGATCGGCAGTCGCGGGCGACTGAACGTTGCGCGACTCTGCCCCGGCCGCTCCTTCGCTGAGCCTGAAATTAAATCCCGGCGGTACAGTGTTCATCCGAATGTCCCTTGTTTTCCCGATGTTCTGAGCCTGTGCGTCCAGCGCGAACGGCAGGAACATCGACCAATAAATTGCCGCAAGCAGCACTCCCGAAGTAAATTTTCTCATTGTAATGATCTGCCCCTCTGTAATCTCGCGGCGGGTGATTTCCGCGTAATGATACTTCACAAAACGTGAACCCGACCAATCAGCCGGTATCAATGGAACGCCCGAACTTGGGCGTTCTTGCGTTCAGACGCGAAGCAGTCGTCCGAGCGGCAGTGCGTTTCACGACGTTACCGTTTATTTTGTTGACTTTCCTGCTATACTGAATTCGGATTTTGCAACTTCCGTAAGTGCCTTGTCGTAGAGAAGTTGCGAGACGTTGGCGGAATTGAATACTCAGGAGCGCGTGACTAGATAAAATGGGATTGTGGGCAAGAATAACAAGAATTTTCCGGGCTAGCACCGGAGCCGCTCTGGACAAGATCGAAAACCCTGAACTGGTTCTGCAGCAGACGATCAGGGATATGCGCGACCGCGTTCCGGAGCTAAACAACTCCGTTGCCCAAGTGATGGCGACCGAGCGGCTTTTGATCAAGAATTCGGAGAACCTCGAGAAGCAGGTTGTCGATCTCGATTCGAAGATCAAAGCATCCGTCAAGATGGGCCGCGACGACATCGCTACGGCCTACATCGGTCAGTTGCAGCAAGCCCAGATGGACTTTGAACGCACCGGAGCTCAGCTTGAGCACGCGTCGCTGGCTTCGAAGCAGGCGCTCAAGGCCAGGGACAACTATGTCCTGAACATGAAGAAGCGCACCGCCGAGGCGATGCAGCTTATCAGCGCGGCCAAACAGGCAAAGCTTCAGGAACAGCTTGCCCAGACAATGGAGACCTTCAACATCGGCGACGACGCATCGACATTCAACGAGATGCGCGAGAAGATCGACCGCCGCGTTGCCGCCGCCGAAGCAAAGCTTCAGCTTGGCACGTCTTCGGTCGATTCGCAGATGCAGGACATCGAGCGTGAGGCGATGGACATTCAGCTTCAGGACAAGCTGCTCGAATACAAATCGCAGATGGGCTTGCTCGGTGCGGGATCGGGCAATGCCGCGGGCAAGCAGATCGGGGCCGGTGCCGGTTCGTCGAACAACGATGAGGATGTCCTCGAACAGGTCATCGTCAACGAAGCGAACGACGGCAGCCGATCGAACTAAATTTTTCTAGGAACAATAAGAGCTAGGCGGGCATCCAAAGATTCTATGGCGGATCTGGCGCAGTATCAGCGGGACATTCAAAAATTCAATACCAGCTACCTAAAGGAAGCCGTCAAGGAACCGATCAACTTTTGGGGCCTTGCGGGTTTTGCGGTGGCCGCTGCGTATTCGTTCAGCGTAATTCCGCTTCTCATCGCCATCATCGCTGAGATCGCCTACATAATGGTGATCCCGAATCTCCCGTCATACCGCGCACTCGTTCAGCGACGTGAAAAGGAACGGCACCTGCTCGCAGCGAAGACCGCTCGCGAGAAACTGATCAAGTCGTTTACTCCGCGTGAACGTGAGGCCGTCGAATATCTTCGCTGGCTTAAGGAAAAGATCCAGGACAATTACAAGAAGTTCACCGGTGCGGGCTCGCTGCCGTCGAACCTGCGAACGCTCGATCAGCGTTGGGAAGATTTCGTCGACCTGCTCGACGTCTATCGCAGGCGTAAACAGCATCTGAAATCGATCAACCGCCAGGCGGTTCACAATCAACTTTCACAGGCTTACAG
>JBEBGW010000433.1:0-3491 GCA_040081025.1 Pyrinomonadaceae bacterium
AGCCGATGGAACGCTTCGTGTGCAACTCTTCAAGGCATCACACAACTATGCGTTTTCGAGCAATATTGTGAATGAGGCCGCTTTCGGGATCAACGATACCGAGACCAATCCAAGCGGAGGGCCGTCGCCATTCCCGATAATGAGCTTCCTGTTCGCTGATTCCGCCCTTGCGAACATCGGGCCGGCACAGTTTGATCAATACCGAACGGGGACGGTCTATCATTTCCTTGACACTCTCGGATGGGTAATGGGAAATCATTCGTTCAAGTTCGGCGTCGATGTTCGCCTCAATCGCCGATCAGCCGAATCGAGACAGCAGGATACTCTCCAATTTGGATCCATATCTGATTTCCAGGCGAACAACCCGTTCATAGTCTCGACGCAAGGCCATCCGCTTCTAGAGTTTGCAAATGAAAACTTTGCGTTTTTCGGTCAGGACGACTGGAAGGTTCACCCGCGACTTTCGCTCAACCTCGGCCTTCGTTATTCGGTAAGCACGGTCAGCCGCGAGAAGAACGGCTTCCTTCAGAACTTCGACCTCGACACATTGACGGTCACTCCAGTCGGCGAGAAGGTCCACAACGTTGACACGAACAACTTCGGGCCGAGGTTCGGATTCGCGTTCGATGTCTTCGGTACTCAGAAGACCGTACTTCGCGGCGGCTACGGCATCTTCTATAATCGCGAACTTCCCGCAAGCTGGGGATCTCCGCACGCTAACAGTTTCTTCGCATCGAGTATCTCGATCGGTGATCTCTTTGGATTGGGAAACTGTCCGACTCCCCCGGCAACATGGGGTTTCCCCGTCAACCGTTCGATCTTTAACGGCTGCGGAACGTCGGCTCGTTTTGCTATCGAACGCGATATCGACACCGCAATGGCTCAACACTGGTCGCTGAACGTACAGCAGGATCTCGGGATAGGTGTCCTAACGGTCGGATATGTCGGAAATCACGTGACGCACCTGTTAACCGATGGCGTCGTATCACCGCGAAACCTGAACCGTGCGGACATTGATTTCTTCGGGTTCAACCTGCGGCGGCTGCCGCAGTTCGGGGATATTTTCCTCGTGGGCGGATATCCGTCGTCCAACTATCACGCAATGCAGGCTACCTTCCGGCGAAACCTTTCCAATGGGCTGCAATTCAACGCTAACTACACGTGGGGACATGCGATAGACAATGTGGTCGGATTCTTCAAGGATTATCAGAACGAGTTTGATACAAGCAGCGAGCGTGCCAGCAGCGATCAAGACGTTCGACACAATTTTGCTTTCGATGCAACATACGACGTTCCTTTACGTTCGGTGTGGGAAGGCGGGCCGCGCTGGATCGTCGACGGATGGCAGCTATCGACGGTCTCGCAGTTCCGCAGCGGATTTCCGATCAACGTAACAATGCAGGGAGGCACGTTCGGAGGTTTCTCGCTCAGGCCTAATCTTGTGACTGGTGTGGATCCGTACTCGCCGTCAAACGCGAGATGTTCGGCATATTCGATTCCCGATTGCCAATTCAATGAGGACGCCTTCTCGGATCCCGGGACTTGGGTGCCTGGCAACGCTCCTCGAAATTTCTTGCGAGGCCTCGGCTTCAAGCAGGTAGATTTCTCGGTTGCAAAGAGGACGCGGATCACCGAAAACACATCTCTGCAGCTAAGGATGGACATCTTCAACGTGTTCAACTTTGTGAACTTTGCCGACGCCTCGGGCGGTGTAGCACCAGGCGCCACACCGAACACGTTAAGGCCTACGGCGTTCTTTGGACGCAGCACCTCGACGGTTGGCAATCAGCTCGGTGGATTGCTCGGGTTTGGCGGGCCGCGGCAGATACAGTTGTCGGCGCGGTTCAACTTTTAGTAAGTGAAGCAGAGATTGAGGGGAAGCATGAACAAGACCATAAACTACTTGTTAGTTCTATTGGTTTGGGGATTGCTTTCCTTCAATGCTTTTGGGCAGAACGCGAAGCTACCTGAGAGTACGATCAGGACGGTTTACATCACGCCTTTTTCTCACTATGATTTCGGCTTTGTGGAACCGCCGGAGAAAGTTCGCGAGCGAGCGGCTCGACACATCGACGAGGTGATCCGCGTTGCCGAAGGGAACCGCAATTTCAAGTGGACGATCGAAAGCGTCTGGCAGGTGAACGAATGGCTCAAGCGTCAGCGAAAGGCTGAATCGGTACTTCCCAAAGATAAAGAAAAGATCGAGCGACTGATGAAGCTGATCCGCTCCGGGCGGGTCGCGATGTCGATGGCATGGGGATCGATGCACACGGACTTCATGGGCGGCGAGGAACTCAACCGCCTCGCATACGACTTCACCAAGCTCAAGAATTCATACAACATCACGTCGGAGCTCGCGATGATGAACGACGTTCCGGGTCACCCGACCTCGCTGCCGTCCGTGATGGCCGGCAGCGGAGCGAAGTATATGGTGACCGGTGCGAACACCTTCATCAACAGCGCGACGACACTTGCTCCCGGCAAGGTGCCGTTCTATTGGGAAGGCCCGGACGGCAGTAAGGTCCTGCTCTGGATCAGCCAGGGTAATCGTGGCGCTTATGTCGAGGCCGTGACCGAATATTATCTCGACCCGTACTCCCTCGATCCGTACACCGCTCGGCGGCCTTTCGAGATGTTCAACCCGGACATGGCGGGCAAGACGACGCCGATCCAGGAGATGGAGATCGGGATGAAGACGCTTCTCGATCGTTACAATCAGGCGGGCTATAAGTACGACGCCGTGATGGCGATGTATTCGCACGATTTCGTCGAACCGACCGATGTTCTCAATCTTCAGAAAGCGATCGATCTATGGAAAAAACATCACCCCGAGATCGAGCTGAAGATCGCGACCCCGCCCGAGTTTTTCAAATATATTGAAGGCAAGTACGGCTCGCAAATCCCTACATATAAGGGTGAATGGTCAGGACTTTGGTCTGAGGCGAAAACTCAAAGCCCTCGGATCTCGGCGATGGCCCGATACACGCAGGACCACGCTCCGGCGGCCGAGACGCTCTGGAACGCGATCGCGATGACGCGGCAGATCCCGGCTCCGGTCGGGAATCTCGCGTCGATCTGGGACCTGACTTTCACCTACGACGAACACAGTGGAGCCGGCAACAACGGCTGGCCGCAACTCAACAGCCGTCAGCCGCTCGAAGATCAGAACCGGCAGTACGTCGAGATGACGGCGAAGGCGAAGGCAGAGACCGCGATGCTGCTCCGGGACGGCGTGAAGGTCATCGCTCAACCGAGTCGGTTTGATTCGCCCGCGGCAGTGCCGGCGAATGTCCGACCGGTTGTCGTATATAACGATCTCTCGTGGACGCGGAGCGATGTCGTAAAGATTGCCCCGCCTGACGCGAACTCGAAGATCGCGTCGATCAAGAATTCTTCAACGGGAGCGAATGTTCCATTCGATGTAGACGAAGATGGGAACGCGATCTTCGTCGCGAAAGATGTACCCGCGTTCGGTTATTCAAGTTATGAGG
>JBEBGW010000434.1:0-3490 GCA_040081025.1 Pyrinomonadaceae bacterium
TCAGCCGGATACAGTCACCAATGCGATCTCCGCTGGTGGTACCGCCGCACTGGGTGCTTCGGTTTCGGGTACTGGCCTTCTGCCGATGGGTAACTAGTAATTGCTTCGAAAGCAGCAATTTGTTTATAAAAGAGGCTGCCTGGTTGGGCAGCCTCTTTCTTCTTCAGACCTCCGCCTCCAACCCGCATAAGAATCCCTTCAAATTCGGTCAATTCAGAGTTTTAGGACGATGGATAGCACGCACAGTATTTTGAATCCGCTTCGACCCAGATGGGCATTCTACGCGGGCCTGACGTTCGTCATGCTGGTCTTGTGGATGTCGTTCATTCCCGATTGGCTGACATTTGTACATATTTGGAAGGTTGAACTTTTCGCGTCGATCTTCCTAGGCTCAACCGTGGTATTTGCCTATCTCAAGGCGGAAAGGATCGACTTTCGTTCGACCCTCTCCCAAGATGAGATCCGCTACATTCTGCTTCCGATCTTAGCGTTCACATTATGGAGCGCCGTTTCGGCGTTTTGGGCATCGTCCTGGCGGTCGGCGATCCACCATACCCTGGTATGGTCTCTATACCTGATCTTCTTCTGCATCGTCCGGTATTCATTGAACCAGGCCGGGCAGTATCGTAAATTCCTTATCCTCCTCGCAGGGTCCCTCGTCCTGTGCTCCGTGCCGGCGATATCGGGTTACGTGGCTTTTCAGTTGTTCGGCGGCAGCACTACGCTCGGGATCCGATTTTCGCGTTTTGGTGAACAGGTGGCAACGCTGCTTCCGCTTGTACTTGTCGGCGTCCTACGACTTCGTTCGAAAAGATTTGCGGTCGGAGTTCTGGCAGTTTGCATGCTATGGCTCCTGGTCTTCTCAAGCATGAGCCGGGCAGGTATGCTGATGTTTGTTACGGCGACTCTGTCTACCGGAGCGATCGTGCTGATCAATCATCGCTTGCGGGTTCACCGATGGAAATACGCGGTTGTTGTTGCGGTTCTTGTGCTCGCACCTCTGACGCTGCTGAGCCTCTCGCCGCTGTCGAGCGAGGGTTCCACTCCGACAGTTTCTCGGCTCTCCGATTCACAGGGAGTCTCGAACTCCAACGACTTCCGTAAGTTGATGATCGCTCTTTCACTTGAGATGTTTATGCATGCCCCGATCGTAGGTGTGGGCGCAGACAACTTCGGATTCGAGGCGCATAACTACCGCGCGGTTTACGCCCAAACGCACCCGGACGATCCGCTTCTTGCTCAAGCCGAATCCGATATACCCGAGCGAGCGCATAACGAATATCTTCAGATCCTTGCGGAACTCGGCATCGTCGGATCGGCGCTGTTTGGGTGGTTTCTTTGCGGGATCGGAATAATGGCTTTCCGAGCGCTTCGCGGGATGAACAGCCTACCCGTGCATGCGCCTGCGGCGGTCATCGGGCTAGGGATGTTTCTCCTCGGCGGACTGGTCACATCCTACTCCTTTAGACTCATCCAGAACGGATTCGTTTTCTTCTTCGTGCTCGCGGTCGCATCCAAGCTACTCTTGTCCAGAAAGGGGGCGGAGGAAAATACGTCCGTATGGAATTTTTCGGTGATAAGCGCAAAGCCGGCTTTAGCCCTTGGGATTCTCGCCTGTCTACTACTGTTTGGCTATTCTGCGATGCGAGTCTCAAGCGTGATCGTGACCGAAAGGGCCAACAGCACTATGGACGCGGAACGTGCGTTCGAGCTCTATAAAACCGCCGCCCGGATCGACAGCGAAAATCCGTTCGCCACGCGGTATCACGGGATGCGGCTGTTGAGAGAACAGCGATTCGCAGAAGCTGTTCCGCACCTTTCGAACGCGATCGCCATCGGGCTGACGCCGTCGGATTCGTATTCGTACCTCGCTACATCTCAGACGATGTCTGGCGATCACAAAGGTGCAGAGGAGACAATGCGGCAAGCATCTGTAGTGTACCCGCATTCGGTGTTTGTCCTGATCCGATACGGTATCCTTCAACGTGCTAACGGAAATCACGCCGAGTCATCTGCTACCCTGGAACTAGCCGAACGACTTGGCGCGGGCGAAGCGAGAACGTGGCGGACGATGATCGATGAAGGGTTTCGCGTCGCCTCATCAAAGCAGGGAGCCGACGAATACGGCCTTGTGCCAGTGATGGACCTCAAACCGGAAAAAGGAATTTTCGCCGTCCTGACGGAACGGTTGATCAAGTTTCCGGAGGAGCAGCGATTTTCGCTATTCAGGGCCGTCAATTCGAAACGGTCAGCGGACGAACCCGGTTTCGATGCTCCAAAGTGATCGGGAAATCTTCCTCGGACAATAACACCGAACGATCTTTCTGTTGTTAAGCTCGGGGAAAATGTTCTAAAATATCCGAGGCCGCGTCCGCGGCGATCATCAAAATCTACCGAAACAAAGGGCTTTACTTTGAAGCGCATATTCTCGATCGCAAAGAACACGTTTCGCGAATCCGTTCGCGACCGGATCCTTTACAACCTGGTGCTTTTCGTTCTCCTGATCACAGCCTGTGCGGTTTTGCTCGGTGATCTGACGGATGGCCAGGAAGCCCGGACCATCGTCAATTTTGGGCTGAATGCCATGCTCCTTTTCGGGTCCTTCATCGCGATCTTTGTCGGTGTCGGATTGGTTTCAAAGGAGATCGAACGTAAGACTGTTTACGCGGTCTTTTCAAAGCCGGTTCGCCGGGCCGAATTCATCGTCGGCAAGTATCTGGGACTTTGTGCGACGCTGCTGGTGAACGTCGCAGTGATGGGCGTTGGAGTCACGTTGGCATTGCTCTTGGTGGGCGGGAAATCTCTTATCGGCTCGGCATGGCTGGCGATCGTTCTTATATTTTTCGAACTGATGATCGTTACGTCGGTCGCCTTGGTTTTCTCGGCATTTTCGACTCCTGCATTATCGGCGCTCTTGACCTTCCTTGTATTTATCATCGGGCACCTTAGTTCTTCCCTTCGCGACCTTGCCGCAACGCTGGAGTCTAAGGCTGCGGCCTATTTACTCGAAGCGATCTATTTCCTCCTGCCGAACCTTTCGCTATTCAGCTTTCGAACCGAGGCGGCTCTCGGGATCTCCGCGACGGTCCCATCGATCTTTGGCGGAATCGCCTATGCCCTCTGCTACATCGCCGTGATGCTCGTTATCTCGATCGTCATATTTACGCGGCGGGACTTTAAGTAGGATGCATCTCGACCTAAAGCAACACATCCTTCCCGGTGCGATCATCATTGCCGGCTTCGCACTAATAGTGGTGCTTAGCTCTTCTCTCGAGAAAGTGCGTCCCGAGTTGCCGGCTGATTATGCGGACTCTGATCTTGCGTTACAGGGAAAAAAGCTAAAGGGATATTCGCTGGGCGCTGAAGGACTGATCGCCGATTGGTATTGGATGCAATCGCTCCAGTATCTCGGAGGAAAGATCGTCAACAGCCAGGACGAGACGGTCCGTATCGACGACCTTACCTCGCTCAATCCGCGCCTCCTTTACCC
>JBEBGW010000093.1:0-13043 GCA_040081025.1 Pyrinomonadaceae bacterium
GTTATCGAAGACGGCGAAGACGGTGAGAATGAACCGCTGAAAAAAGCGATCGCTCTCATTCGAAGCACGCGGCCCGCTGCTGCTATCGAATTCCATTGGAATGGTGGGCCGCCATCGGCTACCGGGATCGAAGTCTTATGCAAGTCCGCCCATAAGACTTTGGCCCAGGGTATCGCCGGTGCGATCCATGCGGCAACCGGGCTGGTCCTACGCGGCGATCGTGGATGGAAGCCCGAAAACAGCGGTCAGCACGAACGTCTCGGTTTCTGTGAGGCGGGCGGTTTGATCGTTGAAGTTTGTTTCATATCGAGCAAGGTCGATATGAACCGCTACACAACTACGAAAGGTCATGTCGCGGCGAACATCGCCGAAGTTCTAGCAAAAGTTTAGATAACAAGTTTCGTGTCGAAAGTACACGCAATCACCGAAAAAGGAGAACTAGAAAAACCATGAAAAACCAAATCCTCGCAATGCTAATGATCGCTTTACTAGCGTTCACAAGCTTTGCTTCGGTCGGTGGAGTGATACCGCCGGCACACAATGATTCTGAGACCACATTCCTCTTTGACGAACAGACGGGCACGCTGGCAACGCTAGGTGCGGATGGTCGGACAAATGCGAATGTGATCGTTACCGGGTACAGCGAAGCGAAGCGGGTTTACACCTTCGATAAAGTTGCCCTCACCACCTCAGTCACCGTTACGACTCCGGCCGCAAAGACATTTACGTGTGTTGCGGCAACGGATCTCTGTACGGCAGCTTCGTCAGGTTTCCTAACAGGAGTAAAGGGCCAGGGAACGACAACGACCACACTGCCCGCCGGCCTGTCTACGTCGACGGATTACTTCGTGATCTTTGTTACGACTACGACCTTTAAGCTGGCGACTTCGTATGCAAATTCCATATTGGGAACCGCGATCGATATTACCGATACGGGAACCGGAACACATACGTTCACCCCGACAGCATTGGCAGGCGGAGCGGCATCGCTTCAAGGCTCAGTTGATGGCTCGGCCTGGGCGGATATCGGGAGTACGAGTCAAAACATCACGGCGACCGGGGTGCTGATCTTTAGTATTACGGACACCTACTATCCCTTCGTGCGGATGAAATTCGTCAACACGGCTGGGGTGTACACCGTGACTACGAGATTCGCGGCGAAATCGCGAACGGGTACTTGATATTGATCTCCGGGGAACAAGGCTTCTGGACGGCTTTCGTTTAATCGACCCACCGACAGAAAAAGCCTTTCCGAGTAACAAGTGAACCGGCAGGAACCGGCGAGACATAAAGCCGCCTGTCTCGTCAGGTGAGAGCCGGAGACCCACCCAAGAGCTAGTTCCCCGGCTTATTTTGAAGAGATGTCGGAACGAAAGCGAAAAACAGGAATTCTGATGTTGGTACTAGCCATCGTCATCTTGATCTTCGCAGCGTTCATTGTAGCGGCTCATTGGATCCTGACCTTTTATTTTGGCAGGTAGGAGAAAGAAAAATGTTTGGCAAAGAACCAACTGTGGTCTTTAACGGTCTCGGCGAAATAATCCGAGCCATCGTGCCGTGTCTTATTCTGTTCGGGTTTATTCATTGGACCGATCAGCAGATAGCGGCAGTGTTTCTGGTTGTATCCGTCGTGTTGGGTTTTCTGACGACGCTATTAACGCGATCGCAGACCACTCCGACCGAGGCGGTGAACACTATGATCAGAACCGCTGTTCAGATGCCCGCAGACTCTACGGTTGCGGAAGTGAAGGAACAAGCAAACGTATGAAAACCGCCGCAGATCGATCGCGGTGATAAAGGGGAGATATGAGATACACACTCAAGATATTTTTACTGACTCTCGCAGTGATCGGTTCGCTGATCCTGACGGGATGCCCAAAGCGGTCGGATATAGAGACGGCCGCGAAGGTCGGGTTTGAGACGACGGCACGGCTGAGAACGGCCCAAAATGTTGTTCTCGAACTCTATCGAGGCGGCATCGTTTCGCTCAATGCAAAGGATCTGTTCTTTGATGCGGCGGCGAAAGGTTGGGACGTTTTCGAGTTTTACAACGATAAGGTTGAAGAGACCTTGCGAAAGATCGAGAGTGGCGAGGTTACGACGATCACTGCAAAGGAGATCATCCGCAAGATCGTATCCGAGCAGGTTGTTGACGTGATGAACCGCATCGTGACGGCATTGAACCTGATGACACCGACGAAGGCTGAAAAGCTATTCGGCATCATACGAACCGTCTTTGCGGGAGTGACGAAGGTACTTGATGTGCTTTCGATCAATTCAACGGTCCTGGTTCCGATCAGGCAGACATAGGGAGGAATCATGGCAACCGAAGAATCAACACTGGAATTGTTGGCAAGGCTGGGCACTGAAGTTCTGATGGAAGAGCTTACCCGGCGAGCTGTCGTTGCGGGAATGGGTGTCGAGGATTTTATTCGCGAGACTCGCGAGAACATCCGGACCGGTCGCGATGAGAATACGGCAGGTCTGGCGGAAGGGCACGAAGGCGAGTCACTCGCTACTGACTAATAAGGAGATCGGGGAAGTCCTACACGACTTTCCCGCATTTTACTCAAATGAAAAACATATTACTCATCTGCATAACATGTTCGCTTTTTGTTCTCACCGGCTGTCCCGACAGCACGGATCTCAAGGGCACGATGAGCAACAAATACCAGACGCATTCGCCGAAAGGTGTTTCCGTCCGGTCAAAGAATAAGATCACGCCGCAACATCTCACGAAGATCGACGCGGGACTTGATAAGGCCTTTCGTATCGCCGAAGCCGCACCGCACAACTATGCCAAGTTCACGCGGCACGGAAGCTATACGATCTGGCTGTGGCCGCGTTCGCCGAAATGTGAGCAGGCTGCGGTCTATCGTTTCTACGCGACGGCAGGCGGTAGTGCGGCCGTCTATGACCAAGGCCCGTACGACAAGGATCCACGCCCTGATAAGGTTGGGCTTTGTTTTGCTGGTATTCAGCGGGCTCCCGGAATTGGCTCGGATATTGCGCCTGGGATGCTGCTTGTGGACGACCTTGGCGTCCTCGAGACTGTCACCTGGTACGAGGCCGAGCACAACATCGTTCAGCAAGAAGATCTAGCGAAGTGGTTTGACACCATCGGTGCTAATCACTTTCATCCGATCCTTGGCGAAGAGCGGCCAGCTTCGCTACCGACCGGTTCGTTTGCCGGCATTACATTCGAGTCGCCGGAATCGGTCGATGTCGATGGCTTTAAGGTGGAGAAGGGCGATCTGCTCCACGTTTTGATAACGAAATAGAATTCGCCGCGGGCCGTAGGCTCAATGCGAGAAAAAACGATCATGCTCCTATTCTTCCAAACTACATCGACCGATCTTGCCTGGTATTGGGGAATTGCATTCGCCGTACTCGTCGGCGCGGGAACGCTCGCGAAGGCTCTGTACGACCTGAATAAATACGGGTTTCAGTTCGTGAAGAAGCGGTATCTGACCCCATGGAAGGCCAGCAGAGAACAGCAGGCCCGGTTGCTGGCGATAGTAGAACGGTGGGACTCGGAGTTTAGTACCAACGGCGGTGCATCCATGAAGGATATGCTCGTCAGGATCGATAGGAGGGTTGACTATCTTCAAGCTTTCCAACGGTTCAAGGAAGAGACCAGCAATCAACCGTCGTTCGAGTTGGATGCAAAGGGTAATCTCACAAAAGCGAATGCCGCGCTGTGCGAGATTCTCGATGTAGACGAAAAGAACCTTCTTTATCGAGATTGGGTTTCACGGGCAAGGCAAGGCGAGCGGCAAATTCTTAATCGCGATTTGGAAGATGCGATCCAATACAAAATGCCGCTTGATTCGCCGATCGTTTTCAATGTCGGAGGCAAGATTGTACCCCTTCGGCTCCGAGCACAACCGTATGTGAAATCGGGCGGTGAATTGGTGGGGTTTTTCGGGAGTGCGGAATTGATAAGCGAACAGGAGTGATCCGATGGCAGCAGCTGTATTAAATCCAAACCGAAAAAGACGGCAGATGGAAGATCTGACGACAGGTCGAATTCTTCCCAAAATGCCCCTGCCGACCGGTGAAGTCATCAACCCCGCGACTGATCAAGGTGTGCGGCCGGTTGACCCGCTTCATGGTGGGATGACTGCTCGTGAGAAGTATGGTGAGCCCGCAACAATCCCGCATCCGAGTTTTGATTTCATCGCCCCGGATGCACAGCAACAGCCCGGTCCGCAGTCGGTGATGACTGCCGCAAATATGGACCCGGCGAAGATGGCGGGTGTCACTCCTGTCACGGTTAATGACCCGAATACGGCAACAGCTAAGCCTCAGACGAAGCGGGAACAGATCCGCGCAGAGATCGAGCGACGACAAGGTAAGAAGTTCGATGATAAATGGGGTTTCATGGACACGCTCAAAGGGGCCGGCATCGGTTTTCTGAAAGCGTTCCAGGGAACCGACCCCAGAATGTCGATCGGTGAGCGGCTGATGTCTGCACTTGGCGGTGCGGGCATGGGTGCGGCGCAAGGCACGTTTGATCCCAACACTGATGAGAAATGGGGAAATCAGATGCAGCTTGGTCGTCTGCAAGGTCAGCACGATCAGCAGGTCGAGATGGATGAGGATGCCGCCAAGATCGCCAAGGCCAATCAGGAAGTTGAAGGCGTCGGGATCGATAACGTCAACAAACGAACCAAGGATCTTCTTGCCACATACTCGGCTGATAACCAGATCGATGAGAACGAGGCAAACGTGCTTCGAAAACTGACCGGCCTTCCGTATTCGGCTGAGGACTGGCGGAAAGTTAGTCGTTTCTCGGATCTCGGAATTCCGATGGTCGCGCGTGAAGGCGAGGAAGCCGCTCGAGTCGATTCGTCACGGCCCATCAATCCGATGGAAATCCCGAAAACACGTTCGATCGATGGTCAGGACTTCAATGTCTCGGATGAAAAGGCATTTCCGGTTGCAGGGAATGTCGCGGTCGGTAACGCGAACCGGCAGCAGAGCGCTTCGCAGTTTCAGACCACGCAGGCGAATCAGGCGGTCGAGAAGGATTACAAGGACGAGAAGGAATATCAGGATGATGTTCGTTCTCACGGTCAGCGTATTCGCAAGGCTCAGTCGGATAAGGCCGCGGCACAGCGGCGGTTGGACGTTCTTGCTAAGCAGCTTGAAACCGCTACTACGGAACGGGCAAGCCTTGCTTCGAGCAACTACAACACCGCCGAGATCGATAAGCGGATTGGTGAGATCGAGAGCCGTAAGGCGACGGCCGAAGGTGAGATCTCGGGCGCGGATGTGCTGATCAATGAGCCCGCTCCAAAGAAGCTGATCCGTCCGAAGAAGCCAGGCACATCGAAGGGCGGGAAAAATGAAAATATCGGCACGGTGGATGATTACCAGCGTGCCCTCCAGAAGATAAAGCGGTAAACGATGGGTGACTTCTTTCCAATTCCGAGCAGGCCGAAGAAGCCGGAAAAGCAATCTCTTTCAGTGTGGGATACCACGGAACAGGCTGAAAGAGATTTTGGCATTCCTACGGGGTTATTGCGCGGTCTTGGGATGGAAGAGTCTTCGGGTCTTAATCATTACGATGAGAAAGGCAATGTCATCACCTCGCCGACCGGCCCACGCGGTGCTTTTCAGTTCACGAAAGCGACGGCCGGCGGATACAACGTCAAACGTGATAACCCGATCGATAACATCGTTGGGGCCGCTCAGTACATGGTCGACAACTATAAGGCGGTTCGACCATTGCTCGATGATGAGGATGAGGCTTGGATCGCCTCTGCGATCGCACATAATCGCGGTCTCGGTGCCGTTCAGAGCATGATCCGCAATCGGCGATTCGATCCGGGTGGCAAGGACAGTGGGAACGGCGGGGATACACGTTCGTACGCGACACGCATTATCAACAATTGGGCAAAGCTTCGCGGTAGTGCTCCTAAGAATCCGTTGCAGCCGGTGGCATTCAATACCGGGAATGTCACGGTTCCCGAAGTGAAAATGACCGGCGGTGAGACGCTTCCGCTTGAAATGGCATCGCGGGAGCGAGCCGATCAGATCGTTGGCGGGCTTCGTCCGACTCCCGAGAACATGCAGAAGCTTGGGTTGCTGCCATCCGATCCGCAACCGATTGGATCGGCGGATGTACGCGAGCTTCAAGGTATCGGTGAGGCAGCTCGGCAAGGTCAGATGTATCAGCAGCCGGTGCCGGAAGCCCAGCAGACGCTTGCTGCTCAGCGGATAGCGGCGAATGATCCGGCGGGCACGCGTGCGGCGGTTCTGTATGGTGTCTCAGATGAGATGCCGGCGGTCTCGGTAAACGAGACGGACATTGCTTTGCCTGATGGTCGTGTCCTTAGAGCCAACAAAGAAAAACTGACCGCGTATCTTCGATCGAACAAGATTCTTCGGAGTCAGATCGAGTCCGGTAAAGCGGACTTCACTCCTTTGATTGGTGGAAAGGCCGATCCATCCGCGGTGACCAGCGGCAAACCCGCGGTGATCACTACTGCCCCTGATGGAACGGAGCTTGTGGCGTCGACGGTGGATAGTCCCGCGAGCATCATGCATGAACCCGGGATGCAGAAGGCTCAGTTCCCGAATCAGCCGACCAAGACCGCCGTTACCGATGCCGACACGATTGGTCGATATCGTCAATGGCTCTCGCAGTATGAAGGTGTTACCGATACGCCGGAGATGCGTGCGGCCTACAACGACGAACTCAAAGGCAAGGCTGAACAGGATTATCAGAAACGCCTCGACGAATACGAAAAGAAGATCGAGCAGTTCAACGCTACTGTTGCGAGCCAGCCGAAAGCGGGCGGTCAGGCGTCACCGATCGCTAATGCCGTCGAGATCCCGCGTGAGTATCGCCAGGTCAATCGAAATCTTACTTCGGATGAGTTTCGCGATTCGGTTGCGGGCACGTTCGAGATCGATCTTCGCGGGGTGAAGGGTGACAAGACGTTGGCTGCGTCACGAGCTGCCATGCATCGTATCGCCGCGAAATATGGCATCACGTTCGATCAGATCGAAGCCTATGAGCAAAGCCGCAAGGGGAAGCCCATCTTTGCTAAGGGTGCGACGGTCAAGCCGGATGCGGAGATCGCTACGGTTGATATCGCTATGTCGGCGATTGAGGACATTCTGGGCCTTGATGCCGCAAAGTCGCGGTATTTCGAGAATGAGCAGGGATTGAATATCGACGCTCTGACGACCGCGGGAGCGGGTGAATTGCCGCCGGTCGCAGGTGTTAGCGATCGACGTCCAGAGGATGTGAACGCCGAAGCCCGCGCAGAGTTGGTCGATGAAGGCATGAAGGCGGGCAAGAATCCCGATGGAACTCTTTCATTAACCGATACGAACAACTGGACTCTCGCTCTTGAGCAGTGGATGGACGATCCTCTGAAGGCGATGGGTGCCCTCAAATGGGGTGCGGTATTTACGAAAGCGCCTACGGATGAGGATCGTCGCCGAATTGTTGAAGACAGTGTTGATGAGCTGATCGCGTCGGCTGGCTCGGCGCAGCGAGTTCGGCAGCTAAGAAATGAATACGAAAAGATGGATGTGCTTGAAAAAGGCATTCGTCATTCCAACGATTTTGTACAAACGATCCTTCGATCACCCGCCGCGTTCGCGAAGACGATCGCATGGGCCGAGGATACGAAAGATTATCTCGAAGAGAAGGCTGGTGGGGTTCAGCTTGGGATTGACAGCGCGGACGTTTTGAATTCGGTCGATTGGGTTTGGTCGAAAATGTTCGGACTTGAACATAAGACGGCAAAGCCCGGTGAAGTGCCGATGCTGATCGCCCGTTCGATAGAGAATGCCTTTCCGGATGATCCAAAGACTGCTCATACCTTTACCGGCAAGATATCCCGCGGGCTCGGCAGTGCCGTCTCGTTCATGCTCGGTGCGGTTGCATCAGGCGGAAGCTCTACGGTGACCGCGCTGATGGGTATCGGCATGCAAGCCGGTGAAATGTACGACCAAGCAAAGCAGGCGGATCTTTCGCGAGAGAAGCAGCTTCTTGCGGGATTGATGGGCGTTCCCATCGGTGCGAGTGAGGTCCTTGGCCTGAAATGGGCGAAGCTCGGCGAGTTGATCAACGGTAAGACCAATGGTCTCTTTGTTCGTTCGTTCCTGCAGTGGACGAAGAACACCGGTAAGGAATTTACCGAAGAAGCTCTTCAGGAATATTGCCAGTCGGTCTCGGGGCAACTCACGATCGATGCTCTCAAGAAGAATGGCCTGACTCGCGCAGATGTCGCAAAGGCCCTGGGTGGGTCGTTTGATGATGCGGCGATCGGTGGTCTTGTCGGGCTGATCTTTGGCGGCGGTGTGCCGTTGGCTGCGAAGGCAGCGGAGACCGCGGCGAACAAGCTTGGAGTTGAGTCCGTCGATGAAGGATCTCCAATATTGCCCCAATCTGAAACCGGGCAAGAGGTTGCGGAACCCGTCAAAACAGAGGCTGTCACTGAAAATGAACCAGAAATATCACAACCGTCCGCACCGATGGATGCGGGCAATGATGTACCAGCGGCAAAGGTTCCTACGGTTCAAGAGGAGCTAAAGAAGCCTGTCGAGTCTAAACCGGTCAAGGACAAATCGACCGACAGAGTTGCGGACATCGCGACGGACAAGACTCCGGCATCCGAAGCTCCTGCAACAGATACAGCGGACATTTCAGCGGACAAAAAGCCGACCGTCCAAGGTATCTTTGGCGGCGAATCGGCAACCGAACCCGCATTCGAGGCGGCACCGTCGCCGACGAACGATCGTCCAGAGCCGACAGAAGCCCAGAAGGAAGCGGGCAATTATAAGAAAGGTCACATTTCTGTCAACGGGCTGGATATTAGTGTTGAGAACCCGGTTGGTTCGGATCGTAAGGGCGTAGATCGCGATGGAAAGAAATGGTCGGTCCGGATGAAGCATCATTATGGCTACATCAAACGGACGATCGGTGCCGATAAGGAGAACATCGACCTTTTCATAAAGGACGGCACGCCGGCGGATTTTGCGAGCGATGTCTACATTGTCGACCAGGTTCACCCGGACACTGGCAAGTTTGACGAGCATAAGGTGATGCTCGGGTTCGGCAGCGAGCAGGAAGCTCGCGAAGCCTATTCCTCGAACTATGCGAAAGACTGGAAGGGCCTGAAATCGATCACGGCGATGCCGTTCGATCAGTTCAAGCAGTGGGCAACCTCTGAGGAGCAGATGAAGCCTGCGGCGAAAACTCGATCAAAGAAACCCAAACGTGACGCCACCGCTTTTACTCTTTATAAGGGTGATCGGGTTCGACATATGGCTTCGGACAATTCGAGTATCCCCGACATGCTTAAAGAGGGATGGTCGACGGAGAAAACACCTGAAGTCATTGCGGCCGAAGAGGAATTTGAAAGGGAACTAGCCGGAGCGTCGGAACGTGAGAAGGCGAGCGGCGTACTCTATGCGAAAGATGAACCTTCGGAAGTCACACAGGATGTTCACAAGTTTTCATCCACTCAGGTTAATCTTCCTGCTGCTCAGACGAAGCAGGTTCTGGATCTTGGGCAGCAGCTAATCGCAGATGAGGATGTCTATATCGATCCGGCAGATCCGAGCTATGGCCGGGAAGAGAATCCCCACATCACGGTGAAATGGGGGCTGCATACATCCGATGCGAATGACGTTCGTAAGATCCTGAGCGCGGAAAAACCTTTCAAGGTGAAGCTCGGCAAGATTTCGACTTTTCCCGCGGGCGAGGATCGTGAGTATGACGTTGTTAAGATCGATGTCGATTCTCCCGAACTTCATCGAATCAACAAGCTGATCGGCGATGGTACTGAAGTCACTACCACATTCCCCGATTACAAACCGCACGTAACACTCGCCTATGTAAACAAAGGCAAAGGCGCGAAGTACGCGGGTCGCGATGATCTTGCCGGCACTGAGATCGAATTTAAGAGCATCGCCTTTTCAGGTAAGGACGGAAATGAAGTCGAGAGCCAGCTGGCGGTTAAGGCAACCTCAAAGAAGTCTGATGTTCCGAATATCAAAGGCCTGCGTGAAGGGCTTGCGGACGGAAGCATTGAGGACGTTACGGGGAAAAACGAAGTATTGCAGTCTGGTCCTAAGCGTTCATGGCGTGCCGGGTCGAATCAAGCAGAGATCGTCTTTACATCCGAACTTCAACGTGACCTTTATGACTTCGCGGCGAATGAAGATTACAAGATGCGGGGCGGCCAGAATAAGGCCGGTGACCGTACTGTTAAATCGTATGACAAGACTGCGCTCGCGAAACGCGCCGGTGTTTCTGAGGATGATCTTTATGCTCATGCGAAGGCAGTCTTAACTGATGTAAAGGCCCAGATGAAGGGTGTGCAGGATGGCGAAACCCGCTCGATTCGTGAAGATACCAAAGAAGCAGCCCAAACGGTTGCCGATATCCCGACCCTGTCCACGTCCGAACAGGTTGATCCGGACGCCGATCCGACCGCGAAGGAAGCTCGCGAGAGTGTTAAGAAAGAGAAGGTCAGCGAGCGGACCGGTTTGACCAAGACTCAAACGGAATTTCTCGCTCAGGGTCTTCAGGATGCCGTCTACGATGCCATTTTGAAAGGTACCGGATTTGAAACGATCGAAGAATTCAAAGTCCAGTGGAAAAACGAAGCTGATGCCGAGACCTTGAAAGCCGTCAATCTCGTGATGGATGAGTTCATTAAGGTTCCCGGTGACGGAAACTTTAAGGTTAATTCCATTCCGGCGGCTAATCGTCTTCATCAAAAGATCACCGGCCATCCCATTCCCGGATTTGGGAAAGCGAAAGGTGCGACGATCCCGCGAAATAATTGGGATGAGTATGTAGCGTCCACGCGCAAGCCCAATGTCGGAAAACCGTCGAAGCTGGTTCAGGATCAGATCGCTGCCGAACAGGAATTCTTTCAAGATCTGCTTAAACTAAACCCGAAAGCTCGCGGTACGCAATACTCAGATGCCGCTTCTTTTGAAGACTATCCAGAAGGTGCAGAAACCGTTCGTGGATGGAAAAAGGAAGCCGCCGAAGCATCAACTGAAAAGCTCAAAGAGCTGCTTGCTAAACCTAATCCAACTCGAACTAAAACAGCGATCATTCAGCTGGAACTGCAAAAGCGGGGAGTTAATGATTCGATCGGTAAGGAACCCGTTAAGAAGGTTGAGGCCGAGGAAGTGAGCCCTGAGAAAGATGCGGCAGAACCTGCAACTGTTATCGAAGATTTCGGCGAGAAGATCGGCGGTGCGCGGAAGGATATGTGGGCAGGACGCGGGCTTACGATCGAGGATCTTGCCGGCATGTCCGCTCGAGAAAAGACCAGGCTTGTAAGGAAAGATCAGGTTTGGCCCAAACCCGATTATCAGGAGATCACCGATCATTTCGAAGCCGCCGGTGTAGAGGACCCGCATGCTCATGCTTATGCGGTGAAATTGCTCTATGACGGGATCGCTCAGCCGCGGATGAACTTTACCGATGCCGCCTGGACTATGTATGTGGAATCGGTTGGTGAGGTTCGTGCGGTGATCGCAAAGCAGATCGAGACGCCAACAGCCGACTGGTATAAAGACCTTGTTCCGAAGATCTTCGGTGACGATATTTTCTATCGATCGGGAAGATACATCAATCCGAAATCGGAAGCGTATCCCAAGATGGAGATCCTTGGTTCTACTCGCTTTGCGAATAGTTTCCCACAATCGGAAATGTCGATTCGGCGGGCGAAGTCGAAGGCCGAGGCGATCAATTTTCCTTCGAAGCGGGAAGCGTGGATGAATAAGTATGCCGTCTTTCCTGGTGACAAACTCACGGTTGTGGCCGGGCAGACGTATCTCGACGGTAAATTCGTGCCGGTGTTCAGGGTCGAGGTTTATAGCAAGGGCGTCGGGAACGTAAAGCTTGCGGAATATCCGTCGATGAAAGATGCCGTTGAGTTCAAGGGTGGTCTTAAAGGTCAGGCGGTGCTGGCCGCATCTTCGTCTAAAGAAGAGGGATTTGACGGCAAACGATTCAAGGTTTTCGAAACGGAGGAAAAAGCGACGGATGTCGCTAAGACCCTTTACAAGAAGCGCAACGATAAACAGGAAGGTGAGCCGGTTCGCCCGATGCTAAAGGGGATCAAGCGTTCTGGGACCGACTATCGAAAAGGCGAACATGCGACATCCGAGATGTTTCAGGAAGCCTTCGGGTTTCGAGGTGTTGAATTTGGAAATTGGTTGAATGCGGCCGATCGCCAGCAATCGTTGGATCATGCATACGATGCCTTGCGAGATCTCGCCGACGCACTCAATGTTCATCCCCGTGCGTTGTCACTAAATGGTCATCTAGGTCTTGCCTTTGGTGCCCGCGGATCAGGCGGAAAGAATGCGGGGCTTGCTCATTACGAGCCTAGCAAGATCGTCATCAACCTTACCAAGATGTCGGGCGCGGGTTCACTCGCTCATGAATGGGGCCATTCAGTCGACGATTATTTTGGTTCGTTGGCGTCTTCCGTGAATTACCGAACGGATCCGCATAAGGGCTATTCGTCCGAGATGTCGGGCCGGGGCGGGCTCCGGCCGGAAATGCAGGACGCTTGGCGAAAGGTCGTCTCGGCGATCCTCGAACGAGTTGCAACTGAGGAAGAGACCGTAGAAGAAGCGAGCAAAGAAGTTGCCAAACAAAAGAAGGTTTGGGATTCGTGGATGCGGCACATCTTTCACGGCAATCCTGATCTGACTGCCGTTGCAATAACCGCTCCGGAGCCGTGGATCGAGAAAGGTATCGTCTTGCAGCAGGAAATGCTGGCGAGCATGTATCAGGCAATCAGCAAGGCCAAAGCTAAGCCGTCGAAAAAAGAATGGAAGACGATCGATCAGCTGACTCGACAGATAGCCCGGGCCCAACTGCAGCATCAGAAAGCCGTTGCAGGTGAGATCACGAAAACGGTTCCTTCGGATTTTCGGAAGCATGCCGTCAACCTTGATAAGTTGTTTCGAAGCAAAGCGTACTGGAACACGATTCGCGAGCTATTTGCCCGAGCATTCGAATCCTATGTTCAGGATAAGAC
>JBEBGW010000435.1:0-3479 GCA_040081025.1 Pyrinomonadaceae bacterium
TTTTCAATCGGTGGCTGTGAGTGCATCGCCGCGAACTCGCCGCGTGAATCCATCAGCACCAGACCAGTATTTGTAGCGGCCGCAACTTCGGCGATCCGCTCATCGAACCGAAGCCCCGAGATGTCGTTGATGATCTCGGCTCCGGCTTTGACTGCTGCCTCGGCCACTTTTGACTTGCTTGTATCGATTGAGATTGGAATATCAAACTTCGAACTGAGCGCTTCAATAACCGGTACAACGCGATCGATCTCGGTCTGCTCCTCGACCCGTTCGCTTCCGGGCCGAGTCGACTCGCCGCCGATGTCGATGATCGCCACCCCTTCGCCGATCATCTCTTCAGCACGGCTGAGGGCCGCATCAAGATCCGCAAACCGCCCGCCGTCCGAAAAGCTATCCGGCGTGACGTTCAGTATGCCCATCACGATCGGATGCGATATGTCGATGGTTCGTTTCGATGTCTGCCAGACCATAAGGCGGAAACACGACCGGTAGCGAGTGTGCCTAATAAAAGGAGTTAGGTAATGATACCTAACTCCTGAATGATGCACACTCCCTACCGGTCGTGTTTCTGCCTTATGCCGTTGCCGGATTGTTCGGCGTGATCGGCGGAAGGATCGGCTTCTTGAACGGGGTCGCCGCTTCTTCCTGCTTCTCTTCCGTACCCTTATCGTCAAACGATGTCGACGGCTGATCGGTATTTACAGCCAATCCGGCGATCACACGCTTGATCTGGGCGAGGTCGAGCGATTCGTGCTCGAGCAGAGCTTCCGTCAGTCGTTCCATCGCCTCGCGGTTGTCCTCAAGGATCTTGGTCGCACGGGAATACTGCTCCGAAACGATCCTCTTAACTTCCTGGTCGATCTTGATCGCTGTGTCTTCGGAGAAGTCACGATGCTGTGCGATCTCGCGGCCGAGGAAGATCTGCTCTTCCTTCTTGCCGAACGCCAGCGGGCCAAGGTCCGACATACCGTACTGACACACCATTGAGCGGGCGAGTTCGGTCGCCTTTTCGATGTCGTTCGAAGCACCGGTCGTGATCCGTCCGATGAAAAGCTCTTCGGCGATGCGGCCGCCCATAGCGTTCGCGATCATCGCAAGCAGTTCTTCTTTAGTACGCCCAAGAACATCCGCTTCCGGCAGGAAGAATGTCACGCCTAGAGCACGTCCACGCGGAACGATCGTTACTTTGTGAACCGGATCGCTTTCCGGAATATTCATCCCGACAAGCGCGTGGCCCGCTTCGTGGATCGCGGTCAGGCGACGTTCCTTATCGGACATCACCATCGAACGGCGCTCCGGCCCCATCATCACCTTGTCTTTTGCAAACTCAAGATCGTAAAGCGTCACGACCTTCTTGTTATGCCGTGCGGCGATCAACGCAGCCTCGTTTACGAGGTTTGCTAGATCGGCACCCGTGAATCCGGGCGTACCGCGTGCGATCACATTCACGTCGACGCCTTCATCGAGCGGGATCTTACGCGTGTGAACTTTCAGGATACCTTCACGTCCGCGAACATCCGGATAGCCCACGACGACCTGACGGTCAAAACGGCCCGGACGAAGCAGTGCCGGATCGAGTACATCGGGCCTGTTGGTCGAAGCCATCAGGATCACGCCGTCGTTCGATTCGAAACCGTCCATTTCGACGAGAAGCTGGTTGAGCGTCTGTTCACGCTCATCGTGCCCGCCGCCGAGGCCTGCGCCGCGATGACGGCCGACCGCGTCGATCTCATCAATAAAGATGATGCACGGAGCATTCTTCTTGCCCTGTTCGAAAAGGTCGCGAACACGCGATGCACCGACGCCGACGAACATCTCAACGAAATCGGAACCCGAGATCGAGAAGAAGGGAACATTTGCTTCACCGGCGACAGCCTTTGCGAGCAAAGTCTTACCCGTTCCCGGAGGGCCCATCATCAACACGCCCTTGGGGATCTTGCCACCAAGCTTCTGAAACTTCTGCGGATCTTTCAGGAATTCGATGATCTCCTGAAGTTCCTCTTTGGCCTCATCCACGCCCGCAACGTCCTTGAACGTCACGCGTTTCTGTTGGTTGTTGAGCAGTTTTGCTTTCGACTTTCCAAAGCTGAGAGCCTTGTTACCGCCCGCCTGCATTTGGCGAAGCGTGAAAGCGAGAAATCCGATAAGCAAAAGGAACGGCAGCGCCTGGATCAATATCAGCCAGCCGAGTCCGCTCGAGGCGGGCTCTTCGGTGTATTTGATATTCGCGCTACCTTCGTTCGCCTTGTTGAACTCGTCCATCTTCGTGACGAGCAGTTCACGCGTCGCGTCGCTGCCTACACTCGTGATGAACTTGTTGCCGCTGGCATCGGTAAACTCGACGCCGGAAGATTTGATCGCGGCTTCTTTAAAATCCTTGTTATTGATCCGGGCTATGGCCTCATTAATAGCCAACTCCGAAGGCGCCTTGCCCTGCTTGCTTTGCAAAAACCACACAAACGCAAGCGCCGTCGAGATGATCAAGAGCCACAATAAAACCTGTTTTGCTTTAGAACTCAATTTTCAGCCTCCAAGCCAACTTTCATCTAAATAAGAAAGCAGCACTGCCGTTAGATGAAAGTTACAAAAACGGCGTTGTTCCCTTTACACCAAGCGCAAAAGCGCAAGGCTAACATTCGATTGTAAGTGTCGGATGGCGCTTTTTCAACCTTTTTCGGGCATTCTGGTGCTCCAAGAGAGGCGCCCGTCGTGTTTAACGGCATCGCCGCCCGGAAGTTCGGCGACGCGCCCGCTCTTTTGGCTGTGAATTAGGTTGTAGATCGCCTCGGTGTGTTTAGTGCCTAAACCGCGAAGACTGCCGCGGTTCAGCTTGATCCAATCTCGCAAAACCGGAAACAGATCGGCCTTCTCGAGAGTTTTGAGGTGTGCCAGATCGAGATCCGAGCCGGTGTTGGGAATTTCGGGGACTGCCGCGTGGGACTCGCCCCGCATAAGCTCGGCGGTCCGGCAAAGCGACTCGACAAGCCTCGGATTTGCCTCTTCCATCATTGGGATCAGCACTTTCCGGATCCAAATCCGGCGGAAATTGAGGTCCTCGTTCATCGGGTCGCGGCGAAAGTCTATGTCGTGTTCGAGGCAGAAGTTCTCGGTATCGCGACGCTTTGTCCAACGAAGAAGCGGACGAACGACCGTAATTCCAGGCTCGGCAAAGGGGAGAAACGGCTCGTCTTCATTTCCACGCGTTTCCGTCGCGATCGCCCGCTTCGCTTTCATCCCCGATAAACCATCCGGTCCGGCACCGCGGATCAGGTTCATCAGAAAGGTCTCGGCCTGATCGTTCATCGTGTGAGCCGTGAGGACATACCCAGCATTTACCGACGCTGCGATCGCTTTCAGAAACTCATAGCGCGCATCTCGGGCGTTCTGCTCAAGATTGCCGCTAGGCTCTCGTCTCCACTCGCCGTGAGTCATCTCGAGGCCGTGGGATTTGGCAAAGTCGGCGACGAATTCGAGGTCGT
>JBEBGW010000436.1:0-3455 GCA_040081025.1 Pyrinomonadaceae bacterium
CTTGATCTTTGCCTTAGCAGGCCTTGCTTGTGCCATATTTCTATTCTTTATGATTACGGACAGAAACGCGAGTGTAAACGAGCGTGGCGATCGAAAGCAAGAATAGGAAGTTGCTCCTATTTCGGCTCCCGATCGCCACGCTCCTTAACGGTCGCGTTTCCGCTAATTTTATTGAACTGTGAACTGGACGACCTTCATCGCCGGGCGGGCTTTTTCAGGATCGTAGGTCAGCACCTGCAGAACCACGGGATCGCCCTTTTGAAGCTTTCTCGCGGCCTCCAGAAATGCCTTCGTGTCCGACACGCTGACGCGATTGATCCGCTGGATCAGGTCGCCGGTCCCCAACGCGGCACTGACGCCGTTCGCCGACTTAACCTCAGCGATAAAGCTGTCCGGGCTGATCTCTTTTACCAGGGCGCCTTTTTGGCCCTCGAGTTTGTATGTTGCAGCGAGCGTTGCGGTCAGATCGCCTACGGTAAGTCCAAATGGACGGGTTTCCTCTTTCTTTGCGTCGATCGGCAGTTTCACCGGTTCCGGATCGTCCGCTGCTCGTTTCGCTATCGGCCGCTCGCCGAGGCGGACTTGGGCGGTGCGGCGTTCGAATGTCGAACCATTCTCACGCAGATACTCTAGCGGAACCGATTCGTTCGGCGGCGTAGCGGCAACCTTCGCGATCAGGTCCGCGGCGTTTTCGACCTTCTGGCCCTTGAATCCTGTGATGATGTCGCCCGCCTTGATACCGGCAAGGCCGGCTCCGGTCGTTACGTCCCGAACGTCGGTAACAATAGCTCCCTTCGCCTCGGACAAACCATAAACTTTTGCGAACTCGGATTTAACCGATTCGAGGGCGACGCCGAGAAATCCACGTCGGACGCGGCCATGAGCTACGAGTTGCTCGAATACGTAGCGTGCCTCGTTCGATGGAAGCGCGAATCCAACGCCGTTATAGTCGCCCGTCGATGTGGCGATCTGCGAGTTGACGCCGATCACTTCGCCCTTCATGTTCACGAGCGGACCGCCCGAATTCCCTCGATTGATCGCCGCGTCTGTTTGAATAAAGCGTTGAAATACGGAGTTACCGGGCGTGTCGCGATTCGTCTGCGAGACGATGCCAGCAGTAACAGTCCTTGCCAGGCCGAACGGCGATCCGATCGCAAGGACCCATTCGCCAACCCGAGCTGCCTCGGAGTTGCCCAGATTGACCGTCGGCAGATCACGTCCCGCTTCGATCTTCAAGACGGCTATATCCGTCTCTTCATCGAGGCCGATGACCCTGGCGGTGAACTCGTCGCTGCTTTCAAGCCGAACCGTGATCTTGGCCGCATCCTTCACTACATGCGCGTTGGTAATGATATAGCCGGACTTATCGACGATGAATCCGCTCCCAACAGCGAACACAGGACGGCGAGCCTGCCGTCTGAGGAAATCGAGGACCTCGTCCGGGTCGGTCGGAACCGGATTTCCACGAGCAGAGTTCTCGGAAGCCTTGCTTTTCGCGTCGATGCTCACCACCGCTGGCTCAACCTTTTTCGCTACTTCGGCGAAGGAATCTGATAGTTGCGCAGCCGAGTTAGGAGTTTGGGCGTGAACGCCCGCAAACGAGGCGATCGCGGCAAGCAGAAGAAGGATCGGGTTTGTCGTGAAACTGCCCCGTCTATTTATGAACATAATTGCGTCTCCCAAAAACCGAGAAATGCGGGGTTTATGTTGAATCAGTATACCAGACCACCCGGATCTGCCTAGCGAAATCTGACGGGATCACATCGTCAGTAACACCTTCATCACGCCCTTTTTCTGCGCTTCGGCGATCGCTTCCACGCCCCGCGAAAGCGGCATCTCCGCCGAGATCATATCCGAAAGGTCGATCTTTCCGTCATTGAGTAACGTAAGAGCAGGCTCGAACCGGCCGCATCTTGACCCGACGATCGTTATCTCATCGACGACCACTCGCCACGCTTCCCACTGCGGTTTTCCGCTAAACGTTGATTTCAGTACGATCTTGCCACGAGGCTTCACCATATCGAGCGCCGTCGCAAACCCGGATTCCGACCCGCTCGCCTCGATCACTACATCGAACACCGGCTCGAACTTCCCGATCGTCGGCAGCCAGACCGTTTCAATATCACGACTTTCCGCGTGTTCAAGTTTTGCTTCGTGCTTTCCGACGATGATGAGATTCTTCGTCCGAAGAGACACTGCGAACGCACATAGCAGCCCGAGTTTGCCATCACCGATCACCGCAACCGACGTCTCAGGCCCGATCTCAACTTGCTCCGTAATTCCAATAGCTGCCGCGAGAGGTTCGACGAAAACCGCCTGCTCGTCTGTTACGCCCAGCGGCACTTCAATAAGGTTCCGGGCCGGAAGTGTCAGAAATTCCGCATGTGCTCCATCGCGACCTTTTATTCCAAGAACGGTCCGCTCGGGACAGTGCCTCGGATCGCCCTTCAAGCATCTGTCGCAAGAACCACACCCGACATTTATCTCGCCGACGACACGCTTGCCTACCAACTCCGGCTTATCTGCGGATTCCTCGACGATACCGACAAACTCGTGACCGATGGTCCCATCGAAACCGGCATACCCGCGAACGATCTCGACATCCGTGTTGCAGATCCCGCTCTTGGTCACCCGTACCAATGCCTCACCTGAGATTGCAGGTCGATCGACCTCTGCCAATTTCAGTTCCCCGCCGGTGAATATAAGTGCCTTCATCGTTACCAAATTTACTTTACCTTTCCGCAAACCTATACTTTTTCACAATAAGCATACGAAGTTATAACAAGCTAATGAAGAAGTACCTTGCATTAATTTTACTGCTCCCCCTTGGGGCGATCTTTGCGGCGTGCGGCGACACCCCTTCGACAAACACGTCGTCCACCGTACCTAATTCGAATCCGAGCGACACGCCGACTGAGGCTTACAAACGCCTGTTTGCGGCCGTCAAGGCTAAGAATACTGATGCCATTAAGGCCGAGTTTTCCAAGAATTCGATCGCCGCTGCACAGGCACAGGCGACTAAGGCGAAGGTGCGGGTTGAAGAGGTCTATAAGAACGGCTTCACCGCCACAACATTCGCTGAAAGCCTGCCCGAGATTCGCGACGAGCGCGTCAACGGCACGATGGGCGCCATTGAGGTGTGGAATTCGAAAGAGAGCAAGTGGGAAGATCTGCCCTTCATTCGTGAGGAGTCGGGCTGGAAACTCGCCGTCGGTGATATTTTTGCCGGTAAATGGAAATCGCCGGGCCCCGGAATGGATACTAAAGAACGTGCGGCGGCGAACGCGGTTGCGGGGAATTCCAAGGTGGTCAATGCGATGGCGAACGTGAACCTGGGCGCTAATTTCAACGGGCGAATGATGAACGTGAACGCCAACGTCAACAGACCTAAATGATAGAGCTCGGGGCGATCACATTGATCATTGGGCAGTACGCGAAACACGATTGGGTAATAC
>JBEBGW010000437.1:0-3454 GCA_040081025.1 Pyrinomonadaceae bacterium
TGGCATCATCTTCACGCTTCGGAGCGGCCATCGCCGGCGCCGGCGGAGCCGGTTCCGCTACGGGTTTTGCTCCGGCAGTTGATTTTGCGGCATCTACCCCATCCAAGGTGTAACCCGGCGCGTCCTTCGGAGCGGCCTCCTTACGGAGCCTGTCGTCGGAATCGGCCCCGGCCGCCATCGTGTTACTCGCCGCGGCCGCGTTCGCGGATCCATTCGCGGCTGAATTCGTCGACTTAGCGCTCACCGCCGTATTCGCGACTGTTGATGCAGCGTTCGCATTGCCCATCTGGTCGGTAACTGCTTGAGCATCGTCGAACATCGGCCCGCGCGCCGCTGGAGAGTCGACTGATTGAGAAACCGTGGCTGCATTTTCCATTTGCGACGACCGGAATACAGTGATCGCGATCAGCCCGCCGAATACCAGCACGAGCCCGCCCATCACATATGCAAGATTCGGGATCAAAAATTTCCGATACCACGGTTCGATCGCTCCGGGCGAAATTGCGGGCGCGACGACGCGTTCTTCCACCAGCCCGGCCTCCGCGTTCAGCATTATCAGGCCGGACAAGATCCGGCGGCACCGATCGCAATCGGCGAGATGTGACATATACAACGCCCTTGTTTTCTCCGGCATCGCATTCTCAGCGAACGCAGACAACTGGTCGGCATCGAGATGGACCTTAGGCTTCTCGCCGGGCTTGTCCCCGACGAGTACACCCCTCTTTGCCTCGCCTGTCTTGCGAAGGATCGAGTCTATCTCTTTGTCGAATTCCAGTTCCATCTCTATCGAAAGTTTGACAGGGAAGAAGTGAAAAGGTGAAAAGTTACGAGCGAAGCGGGCCACCAAGGGCCTTTCTCACTTTTTTACTTTTAACCATTTCCACTTCTCCCTCCCAGGTTTTCGCTACCCGATATTAGAACGCCTCAAAACCAATAATCTTGCAGCACGGCCAACGCGAGCAGCGTCGCGAACATCTTCTCAAGGCTAAGCCCAAGTTTCGCAGCGGTTTCCGCGAGGTGTCGTTTCACCTCAGTCTCGCTCCAGCCGTGCGTTTTTCTCAGTTCTTTTTCGACTGCTTTGCGAATATCGTTCTGGATCCGCACGAGCTTTCGGCTCGCGGTAGCTTCGTGATAACCGAACGCTGCGGCGATATCTTTGAGCTTAAGATCGTCGAAATAATAGAGCTTCACGATCAATCGGTCCTCGTCCTCAAGAGCAGCAACCGCTGTGCTAAGGGCACTGGCGACGTCGTCCGAGGTCCGTTTCTCGGTCAGCAGATCTTCCGGGCTCGCCGTATGATGCAGCACCTGATCGTTACCCGTGTGGTTCGACGATTCCTCGGCAAGGTTCTCAAACTCTCGCGTTTCCTCGATCTGCACGAACTTCGACTGCTTGCGAAACTGGTCTATCGCAAGCTGCGAGCACACCGCTCGCAGCCAGCCCGCCAAACTTCCGCGTCCCGAATAATATGCAAGTTTGCTTTTCTTATTCCCCTCCGCGTCTTGTCGCAGGCCGTATAATTCGGCCCAGATTCCGCTCGCCAAGTCTTCGGCATCCTCATTGTTCGCCGAGATCTTCCTCGCCGCCGACTTCACCGTAGCATCGAAATTCGCGACCAGATCTTCCCAGGCCTTCTCGTCGCCGCGCTCGCACGCAAGGATCAGGCATAGATCATCCGCCCGAAGCTCGTCGACGAATGTGCTGACGTGGCTGCGTTCGGCATTCTCGTTCTCCTTCAGCAGATACTTGCCCAGGGCCGCCTCAACCCTCGGCCGCAGATCGCCCGCCGCCAGTCCGCGCCCATCCGCCGCACGCGACAGCAGCCGCGACACGCCGTCATCGATCGCAGAACTGTGTTTTTGAGCCGCTTGGGTCATCCGGGGACGGAGAGCAGTTTACCACTAATCAGATGTACCCCGGAACTTCAGAGTTTGTCCGCTCTACCATCTCTTTCCGATTTCGCTTTTTTGTGAACGCATCACCATCTGGACGAAATGGACGACCTGTTAAGGACATAAAATTGTCGCCGGAGGACTTTGAAATCGGTTTATACTGCTCTTCTAATGAATCCAGGCATCCTCCTTCTTTGTCTCTCGACGCTCTTTCCCGTCGCGGCGGTAGCACAAGACTCGTGTCCCTTGCTCACTATTGACGGCCCGGCGGGGATAGTCAACGTCGGTGACATCGCGACGTATAGAGCGAGTTTAGATCTCAAAAGTTCGCGGGTTACACCGACGTTTCGATGGACGGTGAGTGTTGGAGAGATAGTCTCCGGACAAGGAACGAACATGATCGGGGTTCGTCAGCCCAACGCGTGCATTACTGCTACCGTCGACGTCGATGGATTTGGTGATTCCTGTCCCCTGGCTGTAAGCGAAACATCTTGCGGCGATCCCAGTCCGGAAGCCGTGAAGATCGGCGAGATCCGTGAGTCAACTGCGCCGGATCTTGAGGTGATGGTGATAAAGCGTTTCCACGATGAACTAGCGAATAATCCGAATAACCAAGGCTATGTAATTGTTGGGCATCCTACCGGTATATCGCTGGTTCAAATGCGTGGGCGAGAGCGAGCAGTTGGAGACGCCTTGCGGAAAGTAGATCCCAACTTCGATGATTCCCGCGTAACGATGGCAGCAGTCGAAAAGTCTGCAGATGTCGTAGAGTTCTGGCGTGTCCCGCCCGGGGCGAACAATCCGACGTGCAGTGCGTGCTTGGTGCCTAACGTGTGTCCCACGATCACAGTAAGCGGCCCGCCGGGAATAACGGAGCCAGGCAATATAGTTGAGTATTCTGCGGCTGTTGGTGGACGCCCAACTGAAGGCCTGAGTTTCATTTGGACCGTGGTCGGCGGCGAGTTGATTTCGGGGCAAGGAACGCTTAATCCAAAGATCAAACCGAAAGGCCTCTGGGCGATTCAAGTAACTGCAAGTCTAGAAGTGAAAGGGCTGCCCGAAACCTGTCCGAACACCGCCTCGGAAACATACGGCGTTGCGTGCGATTGCAGGCCGATCTTGTTCGACGAGTTTTCGATCGCGCCGAGCAAGATAGATAAACGCCGTCTCGACGCCCTCGTTGCATCACTCACCAAGTATCCAGGTTCGCAACTGCACATCATTGAGTATTTCCAGCCCCGAACCTCAGCAGTGATTGTGCGGAGAAAGATCGGACTGATTCGTAATTACCTTACAGCAAGAGGTCTAAAAGATTCAGACTTCGGTATTGTCACCGAAGCAAGCTACGAGAAGGTTGAGTCAACGAGGTTGTACGTGATCCCTCCCGGCGCGGAATTACCTACCCCCTGACTTGACCTTAATGAAAATTAGAACTATTCTAATATCAATTCAGCAATGATGTTGAAGAGAGTAATGAATACGACTAGCATTAAAGAATTGGGCCTAACGAAGCAGCGTGAGGTGGTGCTGCAAGTCATCCGCGACGCACACGAGCATTTGA
>JBEBGW010000094.1:0-12857 GCA_040081025.1 Pyrinomonadaceae bacterium
GGTATGGCGTGGGCGTTCGTTGTTACGTCGATCGTTTTCGTGATCATCGCCCTGGTGATGGTGATCTCAGCTTTTTATCTCCGATAGGGCAATGGAAATCGCGATCGGAATCTTCTTCCTGGCGATCTTTTGTGGCATGTTCCTGCTAGCGGTCGGGATCTTGCTCTTCATTCTTCGTCGCAGACGGCGGCGGAAGTGATCTGGAAAACTTTTATGCAAGCACTCGGAATGGTTGAATGCATGGGCCTCGTGGCGATGATCGAAGCGGCTGATGCCATGGTCAAGACTGCTAACGTTCAGCTTGTCGGGTATGAAAAGGTCGATGCCGGGCTCGTCACCGCGATCGTCCGGGGCGAGGTCGGAGCGGTCAAGGCCGCGGTCGATGCCGGAGCCGCGGCTGCCCGACGCATCGGGACCGTTACCGCCGTCCATGTCATCCCGCGTCCACACGACGAGGTCGATGCCGGAATCCCTGTCCTTCGCACCGGCGAAACTACCCGCAAAAAGATCTCCGGATCGGTCCCCGAATAAGCCGTAAGCTGTTTGATTCGATTCATTTCGCGACGGTGATTTTGATTCAGTTGAATCAAGATCTAAGACTTACACGCGCCTTTCAACAACTTAGCTAGTCGCGCGTAAATAGTTTGTTCCGTTCCATTTCGCGACGGTGATTTTGTTCCAGTCGGAACAAGATCTAAGACTTACACGAACTTTCAACAACTTAACAGCCAGTCTCAGGCCTCACTTTTCCACAGGCGTCCCGATCTTTCAAATGAGACACCGGTGCCGCCGTTGCGTGTATCCCTCTCGCCGTCCAGTTCTCAAAGAGCATTGGCGCGTTAACTACGCCGGTCAAACAGATTGCCACAGATGCAACACCGCGTCAATACACGATTTCGTGCGCCGATTCTGAGGAAATTTTGAGGTGAAATTCTCCCGGCTACGCGTCCGGCATCGTCAGGCTTCCGCCAACTGCCTTCCGCCTACCGGTACCCGCCCGCGCCGCCGCCGTCTCACTCCAAGATCCGACACCGCTCCACTCCGGCACATACGACACAGTTCCGACGCGACCCTCAGCCACCGCCCCAGCCGTGCTCCGATGCGGTCCTACGTTCATTGATATCATAGAATCGCAGCCTGCCGTTCAGGTTGGTGTCACTACTAGGCGCATTTCAATCGATCTTGGCTTTTTTTCGCGGAATATGTAATCGATTCCAATTTACCTTTTGAGCTAATAAATAGGGTTATGCCTTGATCTTCGCTGTAAAACTCGAGCGCTCCTGGTGAATCCTCCACTTTAACGCTGGTAAAGTCCGCCATAGCAAATCCCATCCTGGTCGGAGAATCCCTTTTCCGAGGATAAAAGGTTATTTCCTGTACCTTCCCTTTCGGAACTCTCCAACCTTTAGTTGTCATCGCTCCGTTGGTGTCAGTCCGGCATTCTCCGTCGGTAAACGTAATATCGATCTCACCTTGTTTCAGCTTGTACGTCCAGATTAGTCTCTCCATTGAATGCGAGGGATCACCAAATATTTGCCGTATAGTGCTCGAATCTGCCGCAAATATTTCAACCGAGTGAATCTTTTTAAGAAGGTCCCTATCTCTTCCAAACGTATTTGAGGCAATCAATACTACAACGAATAAACACACTATTTTGAGTCTCATATTTTTCACAGCTATGGTACGAGATTGTTTTTGATCTCATTCGCATCTTCGGGATCAAATTTACATTTGCTATTGACGATACTGCTGAAGTAGTTTGAACGCGCTGTGTCGTTCCCTTGCGGTGTTCCGACAGATTTCTGTTCCTCCGAACTTAGTGCGTTGTATGCAGCTCGGGCAAACTTGCCGTGGCCCTCCGACGAAAGTCCTCTATGGACCAGTTCATGAATCAAGGTGGTGACATAGTCCATCTGCTGTCGATATCGCGCGGGCGGAGTATTAGCGGGCAGTTTTGAACGACGAAAGCCGATCTGTGAGAATGAAAACCCGGTGTCAGGTCTGCGATTCTGCGATATTTTCACGATTCCTGATATTATTTCCGGGATATGGCGAGGAAGCTTAGGGTTGAGGTTGAGGGAGGGCTTTATCATGTTATTGCCCGCGGAAATGATCGTCAGGATATTTTCCATTCACACGAAGACCGTCTCAAGTTCCTCTCCCTACTGGCCAAGCAGAAGGCACGCTCGCCATTCTTTGTGTATGCCTTCTGCTTGATGACCAACCACATTCATCTGCTGCTCGAACGCCAGATCGACACCGTCGGAAACTTGATGCAGCGCGTGCTTGGCGGATACAGCCGGTATTATAACCGCAAGTATAAACACGTCGGACATGTATTTCAGGCAAGGCACAAGTCCATTCTTTGCCAGCGGGACCGATACCTGGCCGAACTGGTTCGCTACATTCACCTGAATCCGGTGCGAGCAGGGATGGTGAAGCAACCCGAAGATCATCCCTACAGCAGCCACCGCGAGTATCTCGGTTTGGCAGAACCCGGGTTAGCGGATGTCGACCCGGTTCTTAGGCTGTTCGGTAGCCACCGCATGGCGGCGCGTTCTGCTTTTGTCGCTTACGTCATGAGGGGTATGGGCATTCGATATCCTGCTGACTTCGATTCGCCTGCCGAAGGCTATATCTTAGGTTCCGAGGATTTCGTTGACGAGACCATCCACCGGATCGGCGACACTCCGCGTCGGCGGTCGGAACACTCGAAGCAGAAGGTGCGGCGATTTGATGCAGCAGCTCTAATTGCAGCCGTGGCGGCCGTATTCGGACTTTCCAGCGAACAGTTTTGCGGACCTGAAAAAAGTGGGAAGGCGATCCTTGCAAAGGAAGTGTTGATACTTATTGGGAGGGAACAAGGAGCAACCGTCAACCAACTCTCGCTCATCGCCGGCCTTGACACCTCAAACATCAGCCGCCGCTGCGACGCCGCCCGCCTGAGATTCGACACCGACAGGAGACTTAGCTACGCCAAAGCTGAGGCCGAAAAGATCTACCTTGCAAATATCGCAGAATCGCAGACCTGACACCCCCTTACCCCCTTACTAGATGCAGTGAATTTTGCTTAACAGGTATCTCAAAGCGGTCCAGTAAAACTGAAGGGCAAAGAAAAACCACCCGCTACGGCAGGTGGTAGTGACATTGGTTGAGTCCTCATCACGCCGTTGCGGACGCGCGGGCTTCGGCATACGCTGCCGGGCGGCGTGGCAAGCACTGCCCGGACCGGGTCCTGCTCGGCAGAGAAAAACCACCCGCTACGGCAGGTGGTACTGACATTGGTTGAGTCCCGATCACGTCCTTGCTCACGCGCGGGCTTGTGCAGACACGCACGCGGGACGCGTGCGGTCCAGTCGTGGGGGGGTCAATTTAGTTTTGGCGGAGCGCCGTCTTTTTCGGCGGTGCGGCCGGCGCGGGTTATGGCGATGCGTTTGGATGCGTTGGGGCCGTCGGGGATGTTGACGCGGATGTTTCGGAAGCTGCCGTCCTTTTTATCGTTGGACGGGATGTAGCCGATCGAATATTGCGTGCGGAGTTCGGCGGCGATGTCCTTTGAGATCGTCGTCATCTCGGACGCATTCGCGGGGAAATAGAACTTGCCGCCGGTCGAGGTCGCGAGGCGTTCGAGGAATGCTTTCGCCTTGCCTTGCGGACTCTTCGAGATAAAACCTTTATCGTCGCTCAACGCCTTGACGAAACCTACGACGAAGATCTGCACGTCCGATTCCTTTAGCAATTCTAGAAGCTGAGGTTCGCTGTAATAGCTGGAGCGGTCCTCGCCGTCAGTTACGAGGACGATCGCCCGGCGGGTTCGGTCGAGATCTTTCTGCGGCGTGTTGCCCTGATTCAGCCGCTCGACAGCGAGATAAACGGCGTCGATGATCGCGGTCTGGCCGCCTTCGATGTACATATTATCGAGGGCGTCATTGAGGTCGGTCTTGTTTTTGGTGAAATCCTGCAGAACCTCGATCTTGTCCGAACTGATGAAGCGAATGATAGCGGTTTCGTCATCCTTGCGGTTCGAGCCCACCAAATATTTGCCGGCCTCGATGATCTGTTCGATCTGCTGCCGGAGCGACCCGGAATTGTCGACGAGAAGCGAATAGTTCGTCGGGACCTCGGACTTCGAAAAGAATCCTATCTCCTGAAGAACGCCGTCCTCGTAGATCTTGAATTCCGACTGGGGAAGATTGTTGATCGGGCGGTTGTTGCGGTCGACGACGCGAACGCTGATGTTGACGAGCTCGGTGTCGATCGTGATCTCCTGATCCTCGAGCCGCGGAGTCGCAGTCGCCTTCGGCGTCGGGGAAGGATTCGCCGGTGTGTCCTGGGCAGAAACGGAGATAGAACCCGCCAGAACGAAAAGAGCGAAAACGAACGAGACGGAAACAAGAGCCTTTAATTTCATCTATCTGAAGCTTAGCCTATTGAAGTTCTGAAAACGGGGTGGCGTAATAGCCCTCCCGGCTTCGGACTGTTAGACGCGAAATACCGCGCGGGGGTTTTACCTTAACTTTGACCTTGTGCCATTTTCCGTCGGGGCTGAAATTGGGCGGAGAGTAGCCGATGGAGTACTGATGGCGGAGTTCGATGGCGATGCGCTCGAAGATCTCGTCGAACTCGGCATCGCCCGACGGATAGAATGCTCTGCCTCCGGTAACGGACGTTAGCTCGTCGAGGAACGCTTGACCCATCAGTCCCGACTGGCTCGACGAGTCGTTTCCGCCAAGGATTCCCACGGCGTAGGTCACGATGTCAGACTCCTTCATCAACCGCTTGACCTCGCCGAAGTTGTATCGCGACGCGTTATCCTGGCCGTCACTGATGATCAAAAGCGCTTTTTTCTGGTGCGTTCCGCGGGAAACGCGTTCGAGGCCGAGATATACGGCATCATACAAGGCGGTATTGTTCTTGGGTTTTATGAGCGTAAGCTTCTGAAGGACTGCGTCGCCGTCGCGAGTGCGGTCCATTAGCAGTTGGGCCCTATTATTGAACGCGATCAGAAAGTATTCATCCGACGGGTGGCTGGTGTTTATGAACTTCGACAGAGCGTTGCGGGCCTTGGCGATCTTGTCGCCGCTCATCGATCCGGATATGTCGAACAGTATGCCGACTGAAGCGGGAGCGTCACTGTCGCTAAAGAACGTGATCTCCTGGTCCTTGCCGTCGTCCTGGATCGTAAATGCCTGCTTGGTCAAACCGGAGACATATCGCCCGTAGAGATCGGTGACTGTCAAAGTCAATGTGATCAGATCGGTCTTTACGCTGATCTTTTTTGGGTCGACATCGGGTGTTTCGGTAGGCTGCGGTGTTTGAGCGGCCACGCCTGACGCTGCGACGATCGAAAAAACACACAAGATCGCCAGCCTAACCGAGTAATTTCGGAGGCCTTGCAACTCAAAAACGCGTGCTACCATAACGTTCTCCAGATAGGATGACTAAATTCTAGTTAACAGATACAAGTTCCGCAAGATGAATGTGATGAACGAAACAAAGGTTAAGTTGTTTCGGCTCAAAAATTTCCGTGCCAGAACCTCAACCGCAACTTTTTCCTGTTTCTTACGTGATATACTTCGTAAAAGCCGGCCGAAAGGATTCGCGTCAAATTGACTTGCCGGCCTCGCTCGAGACCCCTCTAGAGAATCTGAAATGGCTGAATTCGTTTGTCGTTTAGGAACGCCGTCCGGCGAGATAGTAACTAGAATTGTAGAGGCCACCGGTGCCGCCGATGCCCGCTTTCAGCTTGAACGCGACGGGTATAAGGTGTTTGATGTTGCCTCTGCGGCCAGCGGGCTAAGGTCGTTTTTGCCGGGCGGGTCTTCAAAGGGGAAGGTCAAACAGTCCGATTTCCTTCTATTTAATCAACAGCTTTCAGCTCTGCTACGAGCCGGTATTCCGGTGCTTCAGGCGATCTCGCTGCTGCGGGCGCGATCCCAATCGGGCAATCTGCGCACGGTTCTAACCGACGTCGAGGAGAAGATCAAGAACGGCTTGCCGCTATCGCAGGCATTCGAATCGCAGGGTATCTTTCCGAAGATCTACTCGGCATCGATCCTTTCAGGTGAGAAATCGGGAGCCCTGGATGATGTGCTTCAGCGGTATGTCGAATATTTGAAGCGAAGCGTGGGCGTGGCCCGAAAGCTTCGCGGGGCGTTGGCATATCCGGCGTTTCTGCTTGCCGCCGCGACGTTCATGATCGCGTTTCTGACGCTCTATATCGTCCCGCGGATGTCGGACCTCTTTAAGACTTTGAGTGCGAACCGCACGCTGCCGACGATCACGCTGGCCGTTCTTTGGATATCGAACACGGTTGCGGCGAATATTTGGTGGATCCTTCCGCTGATCCTGATCAGTGCGGCTGTGCTGTACATCTGGCTGCGTACGGATGCAGGTCGGCTGTCCTTGCATAGACTGCTTTTGAAATTGCCGGTTGGCGGCACGCTGATCAAGCAGATGGCGACGGCTCAGCTTGCCCGATCGCTGTCGACGCTTCTTTCGGGCGGTATCACTGTCCCCGATTCGTGGGAGATATCGTCGCAGGCGCTGAATAATCTCGAACTTAGGCGGCGAAGCGCGGCGGTTCTGCCGATGATCCGCGAGGGCCGCGGGTTTACAGAAGCACTCGAGACGGCCAACTGGATACCCGCCCTCGGGCTGGACATGATCGGGATCGGCGAGCGGTCGGGGAGCCTGCGTGAGATGCTCGACGAGGTCGCGTCATTCTACGACGCCGAGGCCGAGGTGAAGCTCGAACAGCTCACGACCCTGCTTGAGCCGCTGATCCTGGTCTTTATGGCGGCGATCGTGCTTGCGATCCTGCTCGCCATTTACTTGCCGATCATCCAAACGATCTCGGCGGGGCCGATGGGCGGAAGGGCCCGATAGAATATATGAACACCACGACAACGAATACGTCGTCTCCGAGAATCGAGCTTTCGGACTTTCTCGAGAACGAGCCGCCGGAGGTGATCGAGGCGAAGCAGTTGGCGAAGCGGTACCGGCTGCCGTACATCGATCTGCTGCCGCCGGACCAGGCGTCGCCGATCGATTACGAAGAGCTGGCGAAGATCCCGGTCGATACGATGCTTCGGAACCATTTTGTGCCGCTGCGTCGGGAAGGCCGGAATCTGCACGCGGCGATGGCGGATCCGACGAATCTTGAGGTGCTCGACGAGCTTGAGAATGCTCTTGATGTGAGGATCGTGCCGTACGTCGCTACGCAAGGCGCGATCGACGTCATTTTAAAACGCGGTGACGCTACGCAGCGCGTGCTGCAGGAAGCGGCGTCGGGATTTAAGATCTCGCTGGTTAAGGAAACCGAGCAGGGTGAAGAGGTGCTCGACCTCGACCGTTTAGCGTCGGATTCCGATATGTCGCCGATCATCAAGCTCGTCGACACGATCGTGTATAACGCGATGGAATCGAGAGCGTCGGACATTCATATCGAGGCGGGCGACCGCGAGATGAACGTCAAGTTCCGCATCGACGGCGCCCTTTATCGCAAGGTTGACCCGATCGATATTGCATATCACCAGACACTGATCTCGCGTATCAAGGTGATGTCGGAGCTCGACATCGCCGAGCGGCGCATTCCGCAGGACGGCCGTTTCCGTGTGCGATACAAAGGCCGCACGGTCGATTTTCGTGTGTCGATATTGCCGTCCGCGTTCGGCGAAAATTGCGTGATCCGTATCCTCGATAAGGAGCAGATCTCGGAGGAATTCAAGAATCTTTCGCTCGAGGTTGTCGGATTCGATCCTGATGATCTTCGGCGCTTTCGAATCTACATCAAAGAGCCGTACGGAATGGTGCTCGTCACCGGGCCGACCGGTTCGGGCAAGACGACGACACTTTACGGTGCTCTCAATGAGATCCGAGCCGAAGAGGATAAGATCATTACGATCGAAGATCCCGTCGAGTACGTGCTGCAAGGGATCATGCAGATCCCGGTGAACGAGAAGAAGGGGCTGACGTTCGCCCGCGGGCTGCGGTCGATCCTGCGTCACGATCCGGACAAGATCATGGTCGGTGAGATCCGTGACGAAGAAACGGCGCAGATCGCGATCCAGTCCGCGTTAACCGGGCATCTCGTGTTTACGACCGTCCACGCGAATAACGTTATCGACGTGATCGGGCGGTTCCTCAACATGGGCGTCGAGCCGTACAACTTCGTGTCGTCACTCAACTGCGTGCTGGCCCAGCGGCTTGTGCGATTGCTTTGCCATTTTTGCAAACGACATTACACGCCGACGGATGAGGAGCTGATCGAGTCCGGCCTGCGGCCCTCAGATGTGGGCGATAAGGAATTCTTCCGCAACGTCGGCTGCGACGCTTGTAACCACACCGGATACCGCGGCCGTACCGCGATCCACGAACTGCTCGATATGTCAGACGCGATCCGCGAGATGATCATCGAACGCCGGCCGGGCTCCGAGATCCGTCGTCAGGCTGAAAAAGAAGGGCTAAGATCGTTGCGTGAATCCGCGGTCAAGAAGGTCTTTTCGGGCCACACGACGCTCCACGAGATCAACCGAGTGACGTTCGTTGAGGAGATCCGGTAATCCTTTCGAGAGGAGTTTACCAATTACTAATGCGACACGTTGTAAGAGGCGACGGAAATGACTGATAGTATCGGTCAGGCCGTGGACGCCCTGATGAATGATTATCCGTTCATTCGGGAGCTAAAATCGCCAGTCGGAAGGGATCAACTTCGCCCTCTAGATCCACGCTGTAACGTCGTTCAATTTGGTTCTCCTCTCTCTCAAGCTGACATAGAGCGCGTATCTGAATTCCTGAGAGGCTATCCCGAGATTCCGTTACGAATCTATGGGCACTACTCTGGTGCCGAAGATCTGTCTTTTCTCAAGTACTTTACGTTCCTCAAAGGATTTCAAGCTGATGTTTTCGAGATCAAGAGTTGGAACGGGTTGGAATACCTTCCGGATTCAATAGAGTTTTTGGCATTCGGGTCAACGAGACGGAAATTTTCGGTTGCTTTCCTCGAACGCTTTCGGAATCTCAAGGACTTGTATCTCGACGGACATTTGAAAGATATAAACGTATTGTCGACCCTGAAGAGTCTCGAGTTTCTCACGCTTCGCTCGATCACCCTTCCTGACCTTTCTCCAATCGTTCCGCTGAAACAACTAAAAGGATTGGCTCTGAAACTTGGCGGGACAAAGGAGCTGGGCATGCTCGGTGAGCTTTTATCTCTACGATATCTGGAGCTATGGATGATCCGCGGCCTGACCGATCTAACGGCAATATCATCCCTAAGCGAGCTAAGATACGTCTTTCTGCAAACTCTGAAGAACGTAGCCGCACTCCCATCGTTTGCGAATCTGAGCCGTCTCGAGCGTGTTTATATTGAAGACCTCAAAGAGCTAAAGGATTTATCTCCGGTTGCCGAGGCTCCTAACCTACAGGAACTCGCTCTCGCCAGCATGCGACACCTTTCGCTAGATGACTTATCGTGTTTTGTAAATCATCCGAGTCTAAAAGCGGCAGGAATTGGCTTGTGTAGCGTTCGACGAAATGCCCAAGCGAGAGAATTGCTGGGCTTACCCGAAATAACCTTTCCTAAGCCACTCGCCGAATATCTTAAGGACTGAATCTAGATCAACCTCTTGTAGATCTCCGGATCTACATTTCCGCCGCTTATGATCACGCAGATCTTCCTGTCTTTGAATCTTTCGGGTTGCTCCAGTATGGCCCCAAGCGATAAGGCCCCGGTGGGTTCGGCCTTTAAATTCGCAAAAGAAAAGTAGGTCTTTATTGCTGCAGCGATCTTCTCTTCAGAAACCTCTACAAAATCTGCGACGCCTTCCTTGATGATCGGCCAGTTGAGTTTGCCGAGCGAGAGGGTGCGTGCTCCGTCGGCGATGGTTTTTGGTTCGGATCCGTTCTCGACGAGTTCGCCTGCACGAAACGAGCGAGCGCCGTCATTGCCTAGAGCCGGTTCGGCGCCGATCACAAGCGTCGGTTGAGCGTGGCGGTGCATTCCAGTAACGATGCCAGAGATCAACCCACCACCACCAACCGGGACGACGATCACGTCAAAATTCTCGACCGCAAGCTCGTCGCCGAGCGTCGAATTTCCTTGAATGACGAATTCATCGTCATAGGCGCTCGCGATGTATGCATTCGGCCTTTCTTGGGCGAGCTGCCTTGTACGCTCGACGCGGCTGACCTGGTTGACGTCGATCAAGTCGGTCTCGGCACCAAAGTTTCGCACCGCTTCGATCTTTACCGATGCCGACGTGCCCGGCATGATCACCGTACATTTTCTGCCGAGCAGCTTGCACGCATACGCCAGGGCTTGCCCAAAATTACCCGATGATACGCCTACGAACTCATCATTGGGCGCGTTCAATACCACGTTATAGGCAGCACGGAATTTGAAGCTGCCCGTGTGCTGAAACGTCTCGGTAGCGATCGTGATATCAAGCCCGAGATGGTCGCGGAGTTTGGATGATGTAATGAAGGTGGTCGGGCGAATGGCGTCGTGAAGGGAAAGCATTTGTTAAGAATCGAACACACGGCTAAACTCGTCAAGTTCGATGACCGATCGCAAACGATATCAGCCTCCCGACGAACTGGTTACGCACGTCACCGCGATCTGCGGAGACGCCGGTGTCGCATGGCTTGCCGATCTGCCGCTGACGGTCGCGATGCTGGAAGAGAAGTGGGGAGTAACGACCAAGGCGGCGTTCGAGAAGGGCGAATACAACTTTGTCGCACCTGCCCGCTCGGAATCGGTGGATGCCGTTCTGAAGGTGAGTCCACCATACCCGACTATCGAGATCTTCGCTGAGGCGGAATTTCTCCGAAATCTCAACGGAAAGGGGGCTGCTCGACTGCTTGAGGTCGATGCGGTGAATCGTGCGATCCTAATAGAGCGGATCCGCCCGGGTGTAACGATGGACGTCCATTTCGCGGACGATCCGTTTGCATGCGTCGAGCCGGCGATCAAAGTCTTGAAGTCTATTCTGGCACGTCCTCCATATCCGCCCGCCGAGGCACAGTTGTTCTACGACTGGCACTATCGCTTCCAACGGGCGCTCGATTCCGAATTTCCGTATGAGTATGCAAATAAAGCATTGACGATCTTTGACCGTTTCTTTCAGGATGACGGGCGAACGTTTCATCTTCATGGAGATTTCCATCCGGGGAACGTGATCAGCTCGGGTGAAGAAGATTTTGTTGTCATCGATCCTAAGGGACTGGTCGGACATGTCGCGTACGATATCTCAGTCTTTTTGAATAACCTTCATTGGTGGCAAAAACGAATGGACGGTATTCAGGAGAGATTGTTCCAGGCCGCGCGACAGTTCGGGGATGCATTTGGGATGGATGAGCGCACGATACGCGAGGCGGCATATGCCGGAATGGTGATCGGTGCATGGTGGAATTTTGAGGACATGCCGGAGCTTTACAACAACGAAGTGGTTTTAGCAGACATCTGGGACGTATAATCAGCCGTGTCGTTCGCGATATGAAAAAGAATCCGCTTCTCGAGGTACTCGACCAAATGTACCGTCAGGCTCAGATGCAGTACGGTGCCGCGATCAAGGGCCGGTGGCTGCACGACGGAGATGGCTGTCCTGGCTGCGGTAAGGATATTACTGCGACAAAATGGAAGAAGAAAAAAGCGTTGTCGCTAAACGTATTCATCTATCGCGACCACGGAGTCCTTATCGGATATCTGGTATGTGGGACGTGTGCACATCATATTCATAGCGAAGGACAGAAGCACTCGTACACCAAGCTGCCGATCCACGACGAAATAGAGAAGAATTTGAAGGCGGCGTTCGTAAAGAATTTAGGTCACTAGAATATGTCGAAAGCTCAATTTGGTATGGTTGGCCTCGGGACAATGGGCCGCAACTTTCTTTTGAACGTGGCGGAACACGGATTTTCGTGTCTCGGTTACGATCTGGACGCTGCTAAACGCGGATTGCTTGTCGTCGAGGGAAAAGAGTTTCCTGTCACCGCGGCCGAAGATCTTCCGACGTTTGTCGCAGGCTTAGATTCCCCGCGGAAGATAATGCTGCTTGTTCCCGCAGGCCCGATCGTCGATGCAGTGATCACCGACTTAATTCCGTTGCTCGACGCAGGTGATCTTATTATCGACGGAGGCAATTCTCACTTCACCGACACCGAACGTCGGGCGGCGTTGCTAACTGAGAAGAATATCGAGTTCCTCGGCGTCGGAGTGAGCGGCGGCGAAGAAGGTGCTCGACACGGTGCGAGCATAATGATCGGCGGAAAGCCGGAAGTTTACGAGCATGTGCGTCCTATGCTTGAAGCGGCGTCGGCGAAGGTGAATGGCGAACCTTGCGCGGCCCACGTCGGAAGCGGTTCGGCCGGGCATTTCGTCAAGATGGTGCACAACGGCATCGAGTACGGAATGATGCAGTTGATCGCCGAGTCTTACGACCTCCTGCACAGTGGGTTTCAGATAAGCGATTTTAAGGCCGCGGAACTTTTCGCCCGCTGGAACGGCGGCGACCTGAATTCCTTCCTGATAGAGATCACGGCGACGGTTCTTGCGAAGAAGGATGAGGACGGCCGACCGTTGGTTGATAAGATTCTTGATACAGCCGGTCAAAAGGGAACTGGGAAATGGACTTCGGAAGCCGCGATGGAACTTGGGGTTCCTATCCCAACGATCGACTCGGCGGTTTCGATGCGTCAGATCTCGGCGAGAAAAGCGGAACGTGTTTTTGCGGCCGAGAAACTTGGAGTCGCGCAGGATGTGCAGCTCGACGAGACCCTCGGGCCCGACATCGTTCACTTTGTCGAATCGGGCCTGCATCTGGCGTTTATCATTACGTATGCGCAGGGCCTATCGC
>JBEBGW010000438.1:0-3437 GCA_040081025.1 Pyrinomonadaceae bacterium
GGGCGTGCGTGCATTGATCGAGCCCATCGAAATACAAAGGTGCTTTTTCTCCTCTGGAGGGCGTTGCTTTCATATCTCGAGCAAAACAATAAGAGATTTTTTTTTGGATGCTGCTCAATTTTTACGCATGATACAAGTGTCGGTCGCCGAGCGTACAGGCAGCTCATTGCAGAAGGATATCTTCACCGGCACTTCACCGTTATGCCCATCGCGAATGGAATCAGTTTCCTGGAAGATGGTGACGATGATTCATCTAAAGTGGAACTTCCGTCTTTATTCAACATGTATCTGCGTCTCGGAGCACGCGTCTGCGGACCACCGATGATCGATCACGAATTTGGGACGATAGATTTCTTTGTCGTTTTTGACGTGAGGTCGATGACTGATAAATACCGTCGGATGTTCGCCGTCCGCTAAACAAAAACCTTTTCTTCGAATTCCCACGAGCCGTCGTTGTCAAAAGAAAGCACAGTCGAGCAACGAGTACCGTAGCCCGGCGTTTTTATAAAGATCGCTGAGAGGGCCTTTTCAGCATCGTACGAAATCCCGGTCGATGGCAGATTAGAGTCATCAGCCTGCGTTTCGTCAGCGAGAATTTCAAAGCTACGCGTTCGGTCGAGGCCGCCATCAACGATCATCGCGGTTAGATGCTCCTTGCCGTTCGCGACCTTTGGCCAAGGCGTGTCGAGAAGATGATTGCTGAGGCCGTAAATTCCTGAGGAAAGTACAACAGGATCTGAGCTGCGATTTGAGAAGTATTGCAGTGACCGTCGATCCGGAGACAGGTCGCCTACGAGCAAGTTGAAGGGCGAGTATTCGTCAGCCCGGCCCTCGATAGACCGTAAAAATTGATTGCAATCGACGTTCGACTTTAAGAATTCCGCAACAAGCTCACCGCGTGAACGCATTCCGGCCGCCGCCGGCTCACGATAGTTGGTCACTGCGGCAAACCGCCCGCCGGTCGTCACGCCCATCCAGGTTCCGCCACCGATGAGGTCGCGACCGGCGTAGATCTCAGGATGATCTTCCCAATAGCCAGCCGACAGCGTCGGGCGTTCGTAATATTCGTCACGATTGGCGAGAACGACCAGCGGATGGTCGGCGAGCATGCCGTATGCGATCAAGATGGTACACATATTCAGCCAAAAGCCACTCTTGCGAGCGAGATGATACCGTGCTGCTTTGCTCCAAGTCTAATATTCTCGGCGCCGATCTCAAACGCAAGCCGCCATTGGAGAAATAGAATTCGATACGCATCCAGAAGGGAATATTTTGGATCGTAGATGTTTGTCGATTCGCTCGTGACGCCGTTAAGTTCGATGATCTTTAGGTTCTCGCCCTTTTGCAGATCGTCGAATGACGGTACGCGAATATCAAAACGGCCAAAGTAAAATCCGTCGATGCTGCGGCAGATCTCGCCGATCTGCGATTCGAGCTCCGGCGTTCGGTGACGTTCGCCGTCGACGAATATCGCACCGCGTGAATGAGTTCCGATGTCGATCAGTTTGACCGTCTCGCCTTGTTCGGGCACACGATCGAGCTGCTTGCCGTTGTGGTCGAGATATTTTGCAGCAAGAGCAACGGCTCGCGGATGGCTGAGGATCAGTTGCTCAACCGTCGATCGGCCATCGCCGCAGACGGCGGGAAACTGCTTCTCGGTGATAGAGAATATGTGGCCGTGAGCTTCGCTCGGGCGACGATGATAAAAGATACTCACTTCTTCGCCGCCTGCGTATTGCTGCAAGATCAGAGATCGCGTGTCCGTCATGACAGCTTCGGTCAATTCATCATAAGAGCGGACAATCCGCACCCCTTTCCCCCGTTCGCCCGCATCTGGTTTGACAACGACCGGAAAGGATAAGTGGTTGCGATCCATAAAGTCCCACACGATTGCCAGCCGTTCGCGGTGCGTCTTCCCTTCAGTGATAACGGCGTATGGCAATACATGCGCCGGCGTATTTCGAATAAGCTTATATATCTCATCCTTCGATTCGCCCTTAAAACCCCCGGCAGGTATCGACGGATTGACTGCGGTAAAGGTCAGGCCGCGATGGCGGACGGTAAGCCACAGCACATATGCGACGACCGGTGCGTAGAATATCTGGATCGGCCAGAACTCCCAGTTTGCTATCCGCTTGAGGCGACCTATGAACATCCGGCGGTTCTTCCACGAGCTGTATTTGATAACGAGCCGAACCATGATGAAAGTCGCGACGAGGCCGAGTAGTACGTTTTCGCGAAACACAACGGCCTGCGAAAACGCGACCGAGCCAACCAGCAACGGCGTCCAGATGGCCGAGGCGAGGAGAAAATACAATGCAAATTTGCGCACATCGGTCCGAAAAGCACCGGCGGCAAGATAGGTGGGCAATCGTAAGCCGGTGGCGAACCTCGACAGAAACACTGCTGTCGCACCGTTTGTTTCAAGCCAACGAGCTGCTTTTGCTTTTGTTTCGGCTGAAACAAAACGCCGTACCAGACGATTTTCGAACACGCGTTCGCCCATCGCCCAGCCTGCGGCGTAGAGCAGCATGTCGCCCGCGAAAATACCTAGAAAGCACGCCGCAATTGCCGCCGCAACACCGATCTGACTATTGGCAGCCGCAGCTCCGGCTGCAAGGCACGCGGCATCTTCGCTGACAAATGTGCCAAAGAACAACACCGCGAAGAGCGCCGCCGCGGAAAGCTGAGGTATCGATCCGGCAATGATCTCGGCAATCTCGTTCATCGTGAGAATGCGTGGCCGAGCACCGGAAGCTCACGGCGGTGGATCAAAAGCACAATACCGCTTAGCACAAAGACCGTCACGGCAAGCATAAACAGCAGGCCACCGTCGTCCTTAACCACGATACCGAGCATCGTCAGATGGCTCATGATCGCGCCCGAGATGGTGCCAAGGGCGAGCGTCGCCCCGATCCATGCCGTTTTTGGCAACAGGAGCAGGATAGCCGCGATCAATTCGACGACGCCTGACCCGATCCGGCCATACGCCTCGAATTCTGGGCCCATCAGCGTCGAAAATATGTATTTTGATTCTTCAGCTCCTGTAAATTTGAAAAACAGTGTCTGAAATAAAATGATTGCCACGACGATGCGGCAGATCCAGCTAATGATGTTCGTTTTTGATTGCATAATTGTTTTTCTCCTTAAGCGGCCTTTCGTGCCCAGTGTTTAAGCGTAGATGGAGCGACGCCAAAGTCTGTCGTAATTTTAATGCCGCACCGCGCAAGTTTTTCCGCGATCAATGCATGGTGATGAACCGTGTGGCTGTGAACAAACTCGACCTCGCGTGCAACGCTCGACGGCAGCCACACTGCGTTGTCGATCTCTGATCTTACGAGCACGCTTCGCCCCAGAAAACGCTCTTCAAGGTGTGATAACCGATCGATCAAACGCGCGAAACGCGCGCACGCGTATTCGCGATCGGCCTCGACCCG
>JBEBGW010000439.1:0-3433 GCA_040081025.1 Pyrinomonadaceae bacterium
ACCTGGAAAACCAATCGAGCCTCTCGACTATCAAGATCAAACTCCAAACACCCGCAGCGATCTCAGCAAGTTCGTCGAACTTCAACTCTCGCCTCGGCGAATCGTTCGGCGCCGGGCTCGATGTCGCTCTCGGCTTCATCCTTGGCTTGGTAACCTTCGTCGTCGGTGCCTTGCCATTCGCTCTGATCATCGGGCTGCCCGGCTTCCTGGTCGTTCGTCATTTCCTGCGAAAGCAGCGAAGGCCGATGTCGGTTAGCGAGATCGCAAAGGACGAGATCAAGCCCGATTGACCGATCTGTGGAACCCTTTTGTTCCTCCGGTGTCTAAACCAGCGGAGGAACAAAAGTATGAGATTGACGATCCTGATCGTGTGTTACTCGTGTATCTTCTTCACCGCCTGTTCGCCGGGCGCAGACCGGACGACCAACAGCATTTCGACCGCTTCCGACTCTTCCGAGAAAACAAAGATCTCCTTCGGCATCTACGACATCTCGAAAGGCGGCCCAAGCTTTTCGGACCTGTTCGCACCGCCCGCACCACTCCTGCAAAAAGGCATTTCACCATCCGAGCCAGCGCCGTCCAAGGATAAAAACCAGCAGTCCGGCGATGTCGTCAATAACGCGACGGTCCGATCAACGAATGTGAACGACGCTGAGCAAACGGTAGATAGGAGAGTTATCAAGAATGCGGAAATGCACCTCGAATCGAAAGATCCCGACTTAACCCAAAAGGTCATAGTCGCCGTCGCTGAAGCGAACACAGGCTTCGTCCTCTCGACCGAACAGAGCATGAGCGACATTACCCAAGACGTGCGTGATTCGGTATCGATCACGATCCGTATTCCGGCTGATCGTTTCGCCGCTTCGATCGATGCGATTCGACAGTCGGCGGACCGCTTCCTCGTCGAATCGATCAAGGGCGAAGACGTGACTGAAGAGTTTGTCGACATTCAAGCACGGCTCCGAGCCAAGAAAGCGCTCGAAGAACAGTTCATGCAAATAATGAAGCAGAGCGAAACGGTCGAAGATGCGCTGCTCGTACAAAGTCGGCTCGCGGACGTGCGTACCGAGATCGAAAAGATCGAAGGCAGGCTGAGATTTCTCCAAACTCAGACTTCGTTTTCTACGATCAAGGTATTCATCCAAACTCCGACCTCTCTCGCCGCTCAATCCGCTGGATTCTTCGGCAAGCTCGGCGATTCAGCCGCTCGCGGTGCAGATGCGGCCGGCAATTTCACCCTTGGCCTCGTCACCCTCGCGATCGGCGCCTTGCCGCTTATTCTCTTCCTTGGCCTGCCCATATTTCTCATCGGTCGCTCGTTCTGGCCGCGAAATCGAACTACAATGTCGGTTACGGAGATCGCAGAGGACGAGATCAAGACCGAATGAAGATCGAAACAGGCTTTCAGATATTGGCGGTGGTTCTTGCGGGAGCCGCCGCATATTTTTTGTATACGGGTCATCGCGACGGAGCATTCGTCGCTGCGGCAGTCGGCTGCTGCGCCTTCCTGCTGAGCCTGAGATTCCAGGTCAAGGCCCGCAACAAGATCCGCGACGCCGAACGCCAAACGGAACAAGATCCTGAATGATGGCGAAAATAATTCTCGCAACATTTGGCTCGCTCGGCGATCTGCATCCAATTGTCGCGCTCGGGCTCGAGCTCAAACAACGTGGGCATCACATCAAATTCGCGTCGATGGACTTTTATCGCGAGAAGATCGAGACGCTTGGTTTCGAATACGCCCCGATGTCTCCACACTTGAGTCCGAATGACATCGCGAATATGCCGGAGTTGGTCGACGCCAAGAAAGGAACGGAAAGGATACTGCGGGACATCATCATCGCCGGTGTGCCCGAGATGTACGATGATCTGCTTGCGGCGGTCGAGGGCTGCGATGTCCTGATCACCGGCGAAATAATTTACGCCGCGAAATCAGTCGTCGAGAAGACCGGGATCAAGTGGGTAACGACCACCCTCGCTCCGATCTCGCTTTTCTCAGTATACGATCCGCCAGTTCCGCCAACTGCGATGTGGTTCGAGAAGCTCCGATTCCTCGGCCCGGGCTTTCACCGCCTTCTTTTCGGCCTTATTAAACGGTCGATGAAAGGCTGGCTCGATGAGTATCGGGTGTTTCGCCGCAAACTCGGATTGGATCCTGACGACGATCCGATCTTTTATGGAAAGTTTTCGCGCGACCTTCATCTGATAATGTTCTCGCGCGTACTCGGTTCGCCTCAGCCTGACTGGCCCGCGACCGCAGTGCAAACCGGATTCTGTTTCTACGACGGACAGTCGGACACTGGGCAGATGCCTGATGATCTGAATGCATTTCTCGCCGCCGGAGAACCGCCGATCGTGTTTACGCTAGGGTCTGCCGCGGTGATGGATCCGCGCGATTTTTTCACTGAAAGCGTGAAGGCGGCGAAGATGCTCAAGCGGCGGGCAGTCTTGCTCTACGGCGTCTTTGGCGATCCGCCGCCGGGTCTGACCGACGACATCGTAGCCTACCAATACGCACCCTATTCTCTGCTGTTTCCGCGTGCCGCGTGCGTCGTGCATCAGGCCGGCGTTGGCACCACCGGGCAAGTTCTCCGAGCGGGGGTTCTGCACGTTATCGTCCCGTTCGCCCATGATCAACCCGACAACGCGGCGAGGTGTCGCCGACTTGGGGTAGCTGAGGTGATCGGGCGAGAAAGATATACCGCCGACCGGGCAGCACGAGCGATAGAGCGGATACTAGCCGAGGAAAGCTACGGAGTCTTCGCAAAGGCGGCACGCGATCTAATAAAACTCGAGGGCGGAGCATTCCAGGCCGCCGACGCAATCGAACAGATCCTCTAATGGCGAAAAACCGCCTCAGTACGCTAAAATCAAGCACGTGCAAAAGATCAACGAACTTCTGGCAGCGAACAAGCAGTGGGCTGAAGAGCTGACGGCGCAGGATCCGCAATTCTTTGAGCGATTGTCGGAAGCCCAGAATCCCGAGCTTCTCTGGATCGGCTGCTCCGACAGCCGCATCTCGCCGACATCGAGTATCGGACTTCTGCCGGGCGAGATGTTCGTCCATCGTAACGTCGCGAACCTAGTGATCCATAGTGATATGAACTGCCTTGCCGTACTGCAGTTCGCGACCGAGGTGCTAAAGGTTCGCCACATCATCGTCTGCGGACATTACGGCTGCGGCGGTGTGAAGGCGGCGTTCGACGATTCGCGATTCGGTCTTGTCGATAACTGGCTTCGGAATATCCAGGACGTCATGCACAAGCACCGTGCGGTGATAGAAAAGGAAGCGGATTATGACGCTCGGTTAGACAAATTGTGCGAACTAAACATCATCGAACAAGTTGCGAACGTTGGCGAAACGACGATCGTCCAGGACGCCTGGGATCGCGGACAGGAACTCTCGATCCACGGTTGGATCTATCGCATCGAC
>JBEBGW010000440.1:0-3430 GCA_040081025.1 Pyrinomonadaceae bacterium
CCGCTAGCCGGATTTCCGGGCAGATTGATATTCGGCGTTGTTTTTGTCCAATCGTCGGGCGGCGGGCTCGGTTTGTCTTTGAAATCACTCACACGGGTTCGAGGTTCCGAACGGCAAGGGCCGTCGGCAGTATTCCGATAAGTCTATCACAACTTATTGGACGCGCGACCGCAGATTAGTTTGCTTTAATGTTGGGTGGTTGGGCTGTCTTGGTCCTGAGCGCGATGCCCGGATCGGCCGCGATAAACACGCGCTTTGCATCGAAAGCCGAGGTGTTGATCGGTTGATAGGAAAGCAAGTAACGATTCTTCCGAAGCTCCTCGCAGATGAACTTCGCCGCAACCTGGGCTTCGTCGAGTTGAAAGACCTTTCCGCCAGTTCCTTCCGCAAGCTGCGTGACCACGGCCGGCGCCTTAGGCTGATCGCGGCGATACGCTCCGCCCGAACGGTCAGGGATCTGAAGAAAGTACACCGTGATGTTGTTGTTCTGAAGGTCGCCGATGATCGTATCGAACTTCTTCTTGCTTCCCCGGTCGAGCCCGTCACCGATCACAACGACGGCGGTCTTGCGAGTGCCCGGCATCAGCGGAAGCAGTACCTCGTTCGATGCCGCATTAAGGGCGTCGAACAAATACGGATTGCCTTTCTTTCGAAACGTCGCAAGTGATGCTTCGATCTTTTTGGCGTCGTCCGTCCACTCCTGAATGATCTCGGCCTTTTCGTCGTAGGCAAGCACAAAGATCTGGTCGCCCTCGAAGATCTCGTAGGCAAACTCCATCGTCGCAGCCTTCATCTTTTCGACGTCGGTCGGTAGCGTCTGCGAATTGTCTACGAGAATGACGATCCGTGATGGCGAGGGGTCGTAGCTAAAGTTCTTTATCTTCTGCTCGATCCCGTTTTCGTACAGGAAGAGTTGCTCGACCTTGATCGGGTCCTTCTTTTCGTCGGTTCGCCAGGCGGTGACCGAGATCACGGTCCCTTCAAGTTCGGTTCCACGGGAACTATGGCGCGACTGGGCCGCGGTGGAAATCACCGAAGCTCCCAGTATCAAGAGTGCTAAAAATCGATTCACACGCGTATTTTCAATCACTTTTCGGTTTTGATGCCGATTCGGACGCTGTGGTTGTTGCCGGCGATGAAGTCTTTTCGCCCCCGGAACTTTCTCCGCCGGAACCGGAATCCGACTTTGCTCCAGTCTTTTTTGCGTAGTCGGTTACGTACCAACCCTCGCCCTTAAACGCAAAACCCGAAAGCGACCACTGTTTTTCCAGCTCGCCTTCGCAATGTTCACAAACTTTCAACGGTTCTTCAGAAACAGATTGGCGCTTCTCGAAATGAGAACCGCACTTCTTGCATCTGTATTCGTAAATAGGCATAAAAAAACTTACCAATTGCTCGCGGTCGAAACCTCGACTTCGCTCTCGTGTTCGGCAAGGAACCGTTCGGCGTCGATCGCCGCCATGCATCCTGTTCCAGCCGCCGTGACCGCCTGCCGATAATACGAATCCTGAGCATCACCGCATGCGAAAACACCCTCGACGTTCGTCCGCATCGTCTTACCTTCGGTTATCAAATAGCCGACGTCGTCCATATCCAGGACGCCCTTGAACAGGTCCGTGTTCGGCTTATGGCCGATCGCGATAAAGACGCCTTTCGTCGGAAACTCTTCGGCGGTTTTAGTTTCGTTGTTGTAGATCGTGATGCTCTCGACTCCCGATTCTTTAGTACCGTGGATCGCCTCGACCTCGGTGTTCCAAAGGATGTCGATCTTCTCGTGATTCTTCACGCGATCGGCCATGATCTTCGACGCGCGGAAATCGTCGCGACGGTGGATGACCGTCACCTTCGACGCAAACTTGGTCAGAAACAGTGCCTCTTCCATCGCGGTATCGCCGCCGCCGACCACAACGATCGGGCGTTCGCGAAAGAAGAATCCGTCGCACGTCGCACATGCCGAGACGCCGTTGCCGCCAAGTCCCTCGGGCACCGGCTCTTCACCCGGAATGCCCAGCCACTTCGCCGACGCACCAGTCGAGATGATCAGCGTGTCCGCCTTTATCACGGTCGTGATGTCGGTAGAGTCCTGGCTTTCCTTTCCATAGAGCGTGAATGGCCGCTGACTCAGGTCGACGCTATCGATCCAAACATTGATGATCTCAGTGCCGAACTTGAGAGCCTGCTCGCGAAACTCGTCCATCAGGATCGGGCCCATTATTCCGCTCTTAAAGCCGGGATAATTTTCGACATCGGTTGTGATCGTCAATTGGCCGCCGGGCTGCGGACCGTCGATCACAAGCGGATCGAGCTGCGCGCGCGATGCGTAAATTGCCGCCGTCAAACCTGCAGGGCCAGAACCGAGGATGACGACTTTCTTTTGAATTTCCTTTGCTGACATAGATGTTGTCGTTAAACAATGACAAACACTAAATTGATTAACGCCTATGCATATAGTATAACTTTGCTCACCGTGTAAGGCGATACCAAGACGAGGTAACTGCTGGAATGCAGATGTTTTAAGTGGAATTCTCGGCGCATCGCGTGCTAGTATATGGGTGCTCGGGTTTCACCCATTTACAAGATATATAATGCCCACGAGTATGAAGCCTCAATTTGAGGAGAAACGCTTCGCCCTCCGAATGGCGTTGCGCCTGCCGATAGTAGTATCGGGGCGCACCGAGGACGGCTCTGCGTGGAGTGAACCGACCGAGACCGACGATATCTCAACGCTCGGAGCGCTCTTCCAACTCAATCAGAAGATCGAGCAGGGCGAGGTGCTCTATATCCGATCGCATCGCCCGGACGGCGTTCCGGTCGAAGCCAAGGCCAAGGTCGTCAGACTCTCAGCGGGAAACTACGGCACAACGCGAGTCGGAGTCGCGATTCAGGAACCCAAAGATGCCTGGCTGCGACTCTTCGTAGCATGGATCGCCGACGACAACCCCGACGAAGGCCACGACCAGTAGAGTCGCTCCCTTGTCTTATTTCGTGTTTTTCGTGGATAGATCAGAAAATCCTGTCCACGAAACACACGAAATACACGAAACAGAATTAAGTCTCAACATAGTTGTGCCATTCGTTTGTTAGCCAAGGAACGCGCTCCGAAATGCACAAAGGGGAATCTGTTATGCCTGACTATCAAACCATCACGCTCGAACACCGCGGCGCCGTCGCGGTCATTACTATCAACCGGCCAGACAAACTGAACGCTCTCAATCAGCAGGTACATATCGACGGGGTCGCCGCTCTCGACGAGCTGCGAGCCGATGATTCGGTGAGAGTCGTCGTGCTTACCGGAGCGGGCGAGAAAGCGTTCATAGCCGGTGCGGACATTAGCGAATTCGCCGAGCACACACCGGTTTCTCAGCGGGACCTGTTTAATCAGCGCACGCTCTTCAACACCGTCGACACGTTCCCGAAACCGGTCATTGCC
>JBEBGW010000095.1:0-12810 GCA_040081025.1 Pyrinomonadaceae bacterium
AAGGGATTGGTCGTCGATCCGAACGCGAAACTTGAGGAAGAACTGATCATTCGCCCGACGTCGGAAACCGTCATCTGGAATGCATATAAAGGTTGGATCCAATCCTGGCGCGACCTTCCGCTGTTGATAAACCAATGGTGCAATGTTGTGCGGTGGGAAATGCGGACTCGTCTTTTCTTACGCACAACGGAATTTCTCTGGCAGGAAGGTCACACCGCACACGCCACCGAGCAGGAAGCGGTCGACGAGACGCATCAGATGCTCGGGGTATATGCGGAATTTGCTGAGGGCTGGATGGCGATGCCGGTCGTCCAGGGAGTGAAGACCGCGAGTGAACGCTTTGCGGGGGCGGTGGAAACATTCTGCATCGAGGCGATCATGCAGGACGGAAAGGCCCTTCAGGCCGGAACGTCACATTTCCTTGGGCAGAACTTCGCGAAATCGTTCGATGTACAGTTCGTGAACAAGGAGAATCAACTCGAATACGCATGGGCGACAAGTTGGGGAGTTTCGACGCGGTTGATGGGTGCGTTGATCATGGCACACTCAGACGACAAGGGACTCGTTCTTCCTCCCAGACTGGCTCCTATCCAGGTCGTGATCGTGCCCATCTACAAATCGCCCGAAGATCTCGCTGCGATCAGTGAGAAGATCGCGCCGCTGCTCGGCGAGCTAAAGGCGAAAGGGATCTCTATCAAGTATGACGACAACGACAATCAGCGATCCGGATGGAAGTTCGCCGAGTACGAGCTTCGCGGTGTCCCGGTTCGACTCGGTATCGGCATGCGCGATCTTGAGGGCGGAGCGATTGAAGTTGCACGACGCGACCTGCTCAGCAAAGAGTCGCGGCCCGTCAATTTTGAGTCGCCGGAAGAGTTTGTTGTGGGCATCAAGATCCTTCTCGATGAGATCCAGGAAAACCTGTACGATCGGGCGATGAAGTTCCGCGAAGAGAATACTTTTCTGGTTGATACGTGGGACGAATTTAAGGAGCAGATCGAGAAGGGCGGCTTCCTCATGGCTCACTGGGACGGGACCGCCGAAACAGAAGAGGCGATCAAGAACGAAACGAAGGCAACGATCCGGTGCATCCCACTTCTGTCGGCCGAGATGGCCGGAAAGTGTGTCTATTCGGGCAAAGAGTCCCCGAAACGTGTGCTCTTCGCTCGGGCTTATTAAAAGTGGCAAGGATGCGGGCCGTTTTTCGTCTTACTCTTTGGGACGATCCCAGGAGGACGATCAATGGCAGAACAACGGCCCACTGAAAAGGCAGTCAATAATTTCGGACGTGTCAAGACCCACAGCAGGATGGCTCACAGCGACTCGACGCAGCTAAAGGGCGCGGAGCAAATGTACCGATCGAATATGGCGGTTGCGTTATACGAGCTAGGCGAAGGGATGGAGAACCTTACAACGGGAATTCGTGCTACATATATCCTGTTGGAAGAGGTCAAACGGATGCTGGAACAACGCCGCTGACCCAGTCCTAACTTTGTGTGACACGCTTGAATGTAGTCGATTCTGGTGCATAATCGTGACTATATCGACTTATTTGGAGGTTCACATTGAGCGAGAAAACCATCTTTCAACTTGGCGATAGCTTTGGCCTAACGATCGAGCATGTCGTTATTCCCGATCACGACAAGGCGTTCAAGGTTTATAAGGGCGTCAATCCCGTGTTCGTCGGAACCGAGGAAGCAGTCCGCGAGTTTCTGTCTAGTTACAAGGATAGCCGGCCCGGCCTATTTGAGGGCAGTATGATCGGTTACAAAGAATAGGCTTTGGTACGTTCCTTGCACGCGTCTCTATCGTTCAAGTCCGAATGGACTCATCTAATACGGAACGATCATGGGAGGAGAGGAGAAAGGAATGAACGATCTACTTAAAGGTGCTTTGGCCGGAGCAGCAGCCTGGAAATTCGGCGGCGGGATCATCTCGACGATCCTGATCTTTATGCTGGTTTTCTGGCTACTGGGCAAGTGTTAGCTCGGAGCCAATTGATTCGAAAGAGGCTGTGTGAAAACGCGGCCTCTTGTGTTGTTTTAATTTCTTTTGATCTGTTTCGTGTATTTCGTGAAAAATTTCTTAGAAGCTGTCCACGAAATACACGAAAGAAGAAAGAAAACACGAAAGAAGAATCGAACAGGCTATCGGATCGACTTTTCGGACAGCCCTCTTTCTTTGCTTAGTAAAGAATTGACGGCACAAACGGGTTCCTGGGAGTTTGATAGTAACCCTTGCTCATCAAAGAAAGAGGCATCACGATCCGAAGTCCGTTCTCGAAGCACCATCTCAACACGTCGCCGTTTCTGGTAGGTAAAAGAAACCCTGGCCATGCGATCTCGCGACCGCTGCCGATCAGAGCTTTCAGATCGTCGTTGCTTTCAGCTACTGCGTGGCCGAAGAATCCGAGTATTGTCGTGTAACCCGACAGCTTGCCGTTGTTTTCAACTACGAGCCCGCTTCCGGCCTGTGCGGCACCGGCGATCTCGTTTTTGCGGCTGATCCCGTGAGTTGCGATGCAGAGTTTGTTAGCCACTTCAACATCTCTGCTCGTTAATGTTCGAACCGTCCGGCTCGGGATCTCGGCCGTGAAAGGCTTTCCGTTGATAGCTGAAAGAGGCTCGACAACGTCGAAACCAAGCTTTGTATAGAGTGCGAGTGAGCGGTTGTGGTACGCGGCCTGAACGAGGCGGATGCCGGCTTTTCCGTTGTCCGTCGAACGTTTGATCACGCACTCCATCAATTCGCGACCGATCGAAGAATTCTGCTCCACCGGATCTACCGTGATCGGACCGACGCCGTCGATCTCGTCAGCTTCCCATAGAAAGTTGCTCCCCAGGATCTTTCCATTCTCGGCAACCACGGAAAAGATGTCATCGCGGCCGACGACCATTCCCGCTAGTCCGATGCCGACATCTGGGGTCGGTAGATCTGGCGGAAAGTTGTGGTCGGTCGAAACCTTGTAGAACGCCTCGTACGCGATCGTGCCCAGCCGCTCGATGTCGTTTGACGTTGCGCTTCGATATGTAATTTTGCTCATACTGCTATCACCTCAGCCTTACACGCGAATCCCGTAGCCGAAAAATCTCAACTTTTCTTGAGGAAGCCACGTCTAAACCTGTGACCGCAAGGTATTTGGCGGTCGCGGCGATTGGAGTAGAATTCACTGCAGCGAGCTGATGTATAAGGACCTTGCGGATGAACAGCTAGTCGATCTCGCTTCGGGTGTGGACCCGGATGCCTTCGGCGAAATAGTGAGGCGGTGGGATCGAAAGATCTTCGCGCTCTGCTTCGGTATGCTGACGCGTGAGGATGAGGCTCGGGACGCTACGCAGGAAACGTTCATTGCCGCATATAGAAACGCAGCGAGATTTCGGGGTGATGCAAAGGTTTCGTCGTGGCTGCACCGGATAGCGGTGAATCAGTGTTTGACAGTTAAACGCCGAGCGAAGACGCGGTCGGAGGAATATCTTGACGACGAGACGGGTGAAAGCGATCGCGTCTTTGTCGCACCGATCGCATATTCACCGGGGAATGAGGCCGAGCAATCCGAAAGGCTCAGGGTAGTGAGACAGGCTGTGAGTTCCCTGCCGGTGGATCTAAGGCAGGTAGTGGTAATGAAGGAGTTCGAGGAGATGACGTTTCAAGAGATATCAGACACCCTCGAACTCCCGCTGAGCACTGTCAAGAGCCGGCTGTATACAGCTCTGAAGCAGTTGAAGATGAAGCTGGACCGCTTGCCGGTCGAGGTTGTTTAGAAATGAAAGGCTTGGACACAAACAATTTGTGCTCTCACGGCGGCGATATGCTGGCATATCTCTATGACGAGATGGCGGTAGCCGATCGCGGATCGTTCGAGCTGCATTTGGCGGATTGCGGTACGTGCATCGACAATTTCGCCGAACTTTCGCAGAGCCGTTATCCCGTATATGAATGGAAGCGAGCAGAGTTCGATCGGCTGCCGACGCCTCGTGTAGTGATACCGGTCGAGGCAGCGAGCGTCTCATGGTTCGAGAAACTGCGTGCGACGTTCGCATTCCGTCCGGCATTCGCGTTTGGCACATTCGCCGCAATAGCGGTCGTCGCATCATTGGCTGCACTTGTGATGATCGGCGGTTCGTATGGCACTAACGAAGTTGCTGGAGGAGTACCACCGGTCGTAACGCCGGTCTTGCCAACGCCTGAAGTAGACCTGCGGCTTCCGGAGCAAGGAACCAGCCAGGTGGCGATCGCGGATGAACCTAAGGCTACGGCTCGACGAGAGGAAACGCCAAAGGCAATCGTCAAAGCATCTTCTGCGGCTCCGAAGCAGGCAGCGCGTTCCGCGAGGCCAAAGGCGACACAGCAGGCGAAACGAAACGAGCGGATACCGGCGCTCAACACTGCGGACGAGGAGGATGATTCCCTTCGTCTCGCCGATATCTTCGAGGAGATCGGTATAAGCGAGTCATGATGATGAAAACACTTTCCCCCAAACTGATCTTCCTTATCGTGTCACTGGTTATATTCAGCGGCGGCGTTTTAGCACAAGACGGCCCACCGCCACCTCAGAACGCCTCTCAATTTGATGGTCAGGAACCGAGGCCGAATCTGCTTGAGAACCTCGGACTGTCCCGCGATCAGATCAGGCAGATCCGGATAATGAACCGCGATCGAAAACCCGCAATGGAAGCCGCCCAGCACCGGCTGCGTGAGACTAACCGGGCGCTCGATATGTCGATCTACGGTGACGCTCTGGATGAGAACGCGGTTCAAGCCCGACTAAAAGAGTTTCAGCAGGCACAGGGCGAGGTTGCGAGGATCAGGTTCCAGAGCGAGCTCGAACTTCGAAAGATCTTGACGCCGGAACAGTTGGTCCGGTTCAGAGGACTCCGCGCTCGCCTAGCTGAAGCTCGACAGAATGTGCAGCAGCGCCGTCAGATGCCTCCGGGTGAGAGGCCGGTGCAGCGTATCCGCCAGCTGCCGAACCAGAAAAGAGTCAATTAGCCTTACTTCCTTCCTCCGAAGGTTGCGGTCGTCGTACATGTTGCGGCGGCCGTCTTTTGTTTGGCGTTTGCCTGCATTTCCTGTAACCTACACAACATCAGAACTTAGCGTCTTTTCGATCTTCCCCGCTGCTGATGAATCCACTTACAAGATTCATATTCGAACTCCAAGAGATCAGCCTTCTTATCTGGCGTTCGTTCGTGAGTTTGTTCAGCCACCCGAGATACGGAGGCGAGTGGATTAAGCAAATGGATCTGATCGGGGTCGGGTCGATCCCGATCGTTCTCCTTACGGGTTTCTTTACAGGCGGCGTTCTCGTCCTGCAAACCTTTCCGACCCTCGAGTATTACAGCATCCAAAATGAGGCGGGCCGGTCGGTCGCTACCTCGTTGATCCGCGAACTGGGCCCTGTTTTGACCGCCTTGATGGTATCCGGTCGGATCGGATCCGCGATCGCTGCTGAACTTGGCTCGATGGTGGTCTCGCAGCAGATCGACGCGATGCGTGCATTCGGGACGGATCCGAATCGGAAGCTAGTGGCGCCGAGGCTGATAGCGCTGATCTTGATGCTGCCGCTGCTTACGGTCGCGGCCGACATCTTCGGCTTGATGGGCGGTGCGATCGTCGCGAATCAGCTATACAATCAGGAGGTCTCGGTCTTCGTCAATTCTGCGAGAAACGGAATTCAGATCGCTGACATTATCGGCGGTGTCGTGAAGCCGATATTCTTCGGACTCGTGATCGGCAGCGTTGCCTGCCACAAGGGGTTGAGCACGAGCGGTGGAACGGTCGGCGTCGGTAAGTCAACAACGAACTCTGTGGTGATCGCCTCCATCTGGGTGATCATTTTTGATTTCTTTTTATCAAAAGCGTTGCAATATTTGCTGGATATCGGTCGGATATAGGGAATGCTCGACGAAGAACAAAACAATCCGATGTTAGCCGACGGCAGTGAGGTCATCACTGACTTCGAGGAGCCGATAAACGACCGCAATCGGGTCGCTCCGGTGATCGAGTTTCGCGACGTGCATCTGGCGTTCGATGACAAGGTGATTCTTGACGGCGTCAGCTTCAGCGTCCGACGCGGTGAGACGAAGCTCATTCTCGGACGTAGCGGCGGTGGAAAATCGACAACGATCAGACTCATCCTTGGTTTGCTAAAGCCTGACTCCGGCCAGATCTTCATCGACGGCGAAGACATCACGAATTTCTCCGAAGAGGAAATGATGCACGTCCGCCATAAGATCGGGATGGTCTTTCAGGAAGGGGCATTGTTCGATTCGATATCGGTTTATGAGAACGTCGCGTATCGATTGCGTGAACAGAACGTCGGTGAGGAAGAGATCGAACATGAGGTCCGCCGAATGCTGCGGTTCGTCGATCTTGAAGACGCGATAGAAAAGATGCCGGCGGAACTTTCGGGCGGTATGCGGCGGAGAGTCGGTATCGCCCGGGCGCTGGTCGGCGATCCGGAGATCGTCCTTTACGACGAGCCGACCGCCGGGTTAGATCCGCCGACCGCTAGGACGATCTGCGAACTCGCGATCAAACTGCGTGATCTTCAGGATGTGTCGTCCATCTTTGTAACACACGAAATGAACAACGTCGGCTACCTTTCATCCGAATACGCGATCATCAATGAGAAGGGCGAAGTAGTGTTCGAGAAGGAAGGCGAAAGGCTTTGTCTGATAAACACCGAAGTGATAATGTTGCGGGATGGAAAGGTAATGTTCAACGGCACTGACGAACAGTTGCGCAGCAACCCGGATCCCTATATTCACAACTTCGTTTACGGAAAGAACTAGCTAAGCATGGTACAGACCAAACCGAAACTCACCTTCAGCCAGTTAAGGGTCGGCATTTTCGTTCTTGCCGGTTTGGCCGTGCTTGCGTTCCTGGTGCTGAATTCAACGGGCGACTTTAATCCCTTTGAGAAGAAGCTTCGGTTAAAGGCTAGATTCGCGGCAGCTGATGGCCTGAAAGAAGGCTCAGACGTGCAAATTGCCGGAGTACGGATCGGCAAGGTTGAGAGTGTTTCTCTGCTTCCGCCGGACACACCTGAGGACTCGAAGATCGAAGCCGTTCTTTCCGTAAATAGCGAACTCAACGACAGACCGATCACGGATCGTATTCGCTCGGATTCGACGGCTCAATTGATCGCGGTCAGCGTTCTCGCGAACGACAAGATCATCAACATCACACCCGGAACTCAAAAGGGCTCGCCAGTGAGCGAAGGCCACGTCCTCGAATCGACCGAAGCGATCTCGATCAATCAACTAACGAAGACCGGCAACGACCTGCTTCAGCAGATCAACAAGATCGCCGTTCCCGCGAACGAGATCCTAAACAAGGCAAACCAAGGTGAAGGTACGCTCGGAGCGCTAGTGAACGATGAGTCCCTTTATCGCAACCTTGACGCGACGGTTGCCGAGACAAAGCTGACGATAACGAAACTTCAGACGACTCTTGAGAAGGTAAACCGGGGTGAAGGGACCGCGGGCAAACTGCTCAACGACGCCGAACTCTACAACAATCTCAACAAAACTGTTACCCAGCTTGAGGCGATCTCGACGGACATCCGTGCAGGCCGAGGTACGGCCGGGAAGTTCGTTACGGATGACGCGCTCTACAACGAGACTCGCGCTGCGATAATCGACTTGCGAACGTCGGCTGCCAAGATCAACTCCATCGCCGACGATTTCAAGCTGATATCAACCGACCTCGCCGAAGGAAAAGGATCTGCCGGCAAGTTTCTCAAGGACGAGAAACTATATGAAGATGCCCGGATCACGCTAGACCGAATCAACGCGATCCTTGGTGATGCACAAGCCGGAAAGGGGACGATCGGGCGTTTGGTGACGGATGAGACCCTGTATAACAACATCAACCAAACTGCGTCAAACGTGAATCAATTCTCGAGCGAAACCACGAAGCTGATCTACGATTTCCGCCAGAATCCGAAGAAATACCTCAGAATAAAACTCAGCCTTTTCTAATTGACCTACAACCCGAAGCTGTATAATATACATCTATGCACTATCTATGCATTTCGCGTAGGTAGTATTGTTTTTGATGGTCAAGGTAGAACGACAAGACGCGATCCTGAAACTTATTGGTGCGATGCGGATCGCACGACAAAGCGAGCTCGTCCAGACGCTTCGCGATCATGGATTCGAAGTCACCCAGGCGAGCGTCTCTCGCGATCTGGAAGAGCTTGGGATCGTGAAGATGAATGGCGCGTATTCTCAGCCTGAGAGGTCAGGAAACGCTTTCGGGATCGGTCTCATCGGAGTTGAAACCGCAGGAGACAATCTCGTAGTTGCGAAGACTTACTCAGGGCTTGCGTCAGCCTCGGCGGTTAGAATCGACTCGGCGAAGATCGAAGATATCGTTGGAACGATCGCGGGAGACGACACTATATTTATCGCGGTCAAAGGGCAGAAAGAACAGCGGGCGGTCATCAAGCGGCTGTGGGAACTATTCGAGGCACAATGAGAACGTTAATCAATATCGATAAGGTCGGTTCAGCTACATCGCCGGCGGGAATCAGCGGTAAGGTCGTAGCGGTCATGTCTGATCGCCGCTCTGCCATAGTTGGGGATGTAGTGGCGGTTCGTGCACTTTCGGAGAGCGTCACATACGGCAACCTTGAGCTTCCCAGCGGGCGGCTCGCGAAGATCAATACCGGCGACGTGATTCTCGGAGTTCTGGGCGAGCGTCGTGCACTGAAGGGTTTTGTCGGCGTCGTGCCCGCGACGGTTGCCGCGGGTGATCGGCTCCATCTGCTCAACATGGGCGGCCTGATCGGCGAATGCCAAGGCCACCATTCTTCCCTCTCCGAAGCGATCGCGGTCGAGGTGCTAGGATCCCTTTGCGACGAGGGCGGTTTCGCTGTCAACATTCAGGACAACGCACTCCCTCATTCGGAATCACTGAATCTTCGCGCTCCACTGGTCGTTGTCGCAGGAACGTGCATGAACTCAGGGAAAACCGTCGCAGGTATCGAGATCGTTCGCCAAGCGACCAATTCGGGGTATAAGGTAGCCGCGGCAAAACTGACTGGAGTCGCATGTTTGCGAGATACGCTCAACATGGAGGACCACGGAGCGTTTGCTACAGCCAGCTTCCTCGACTGCGGTCTTCCGTCGACGGTTAACCGCGACGATCTTGCCACGATGGCAAAGGGGCTCTTGAATCATCTCGACTCGAAGGATCCCGACCTGATCGTTGTAGAACTCGGTGACGGTATCGTAGGCGGATATGGTGTTGAGTCGATCCTGCAAGACGCGGAACTACGATCGGCCATTTCGTCGTTCGTCTTTTGTGCGTCGGACTATGTCGGCGTGATCGGCGGTGTCGAGGTTCTTCGCGATCTTGGACTGTCGATCGACGTTGTCGCGGGCTCGGTAACCGATTCGGCGATGGGAGAGGAATTCGTCAGCTCACGCTTTGGCCTTAAGGCTGGGAATGCCCGTCGGGACGGAAAGCGATTGTTTGAGTTGGTCGAATCGGCCTTCAAGACGGAGGCCGCGTACGCATGAGCGAGAAGATCAAGATAGCGATCTTTGGCGGATCGGGTTATGGTGGCAGCGAACTGTTGCGGATCCTGCTGTTTCATCCGAATGCTGAGATCACGCTGGTTACCGCAAACGAACAGGCAGGCAAATCGGTTGGCGAGGTCCATAGAAACCTGAACGGACTGACCGATCTCGTATTCGAAACGACTCCGGCTGATCTATCGACGATCGAAGCTGATGTCGCCTTCTTTGCCTTGCCCCATGGACAAGCGATCTCCCAGATCCCGCAACTTGCCTCTGGCGTAAAGGCGATCGATCTGTCTGGTGATTTTCGGATCGACGACGCGGAGACGTTCACGAAGTACTACAAGCTCGAGCATCCCGGCGGGATTCAGTCTGAGTTCGTTTACGGGCTGACGGAAATGAATCGTGAAGCGATCAAGACGGCGCAGTACGTTGCGAATCCCGGATGCTTTGCGACCGCCACACTCCTCGCGTTGGCGCCGATGGTAAAGAGCGGGTTACTCACGGGGAAAGTAATCGTTGATGCGAAGACGGGCTCGTCCGGTTCGGGGGCGAAAGCAATGGCGAATACGCATCACCCACAGAGAATGAATTCGTTCTATGCGTATAAGCCGTTCACGCATCAGCACGTACCCGAGATCGAGCAGCATCTTCGTTCGGTTGGAACGTTCGAGAATAGCCTCACATTTATGACGCACAGCCTTCCGGTTTCGCGAGGCATTTTCGCGTCGTGCTATTTGGAAACGAACGTGAACCTGACTAATGAGGATGTGCAGAATCTTTACAAGCACTTCTATACTGACTCATTCTTTGTTCGCTGGAGTGACGGTTCACCAGACATCAATTGGGTGAAGAATACGAACCTCTGCGATATTTCGGCTCATACAAGCGGATCGCAGGTGGTAGTATTTTCCGCGATCGACAATCTCGTGAAAGGCGCGGCAGGCCAGGCGGTTCAGAATATGAATTTGATGTTCGGGCTTGATGAAAAAACCGGATTAGTTTTTACAGGTGGAAACCCATGAACGCAACGGAAGCCAAAGACACATTCGGAAGAATAAAGCAGATCGAGGACGACTATCAGCTTGCGACCTATAAGAAAATGCCGCTGGCGGTCGAACGCGGGCTAGGTTCGTGGGTGTGGACCAGTGATGGCGAGAAGTATCTTGACCTCTATGGCGGGCACGCAGTGTGCGGGACAGGACACTCGCATCCGCACGTAGTTAAGGCGATCAAGGAACAGGCAGAGCGTGTTCTGTTTTATTCGAATCTTGTCTATTCTGATATTCGTGGGCAAGCCGCCGAGAAGCTTGTTTCCGTTGCTCCAACTGAGCTGACCAAGGCGTTCTTCTGCAATTCCGGAACTGAAGCGAACGAGAACGCGATGCGGATTGCCCGCATGGCGACCGGACGGCAGAAGATCGTTTCCTTCACTGGCGGATTTCACGGACGCACCGCGGATTCGATCTCGGCGACGTTTCTCGGCAAGTATCGAAAGATCGGCGAGCCGAACGTGCCCCACCACGTTGAGGCTGAATTCGGATCGATCGAGAGCATCCGCGAGGTGATCGACAGTGAGACTGCCGGCGTGATCATCGAGCCGATCCAGTCAATGGCCGGCGTTCGAGAGGCCTATCCCGATTCCTTCGCTGAACTCCGGTCGATTTGCGATAGACGTGGTGCGGTCTTGATCTTTGACGAGGTGCAGACCGGAGTCGGCCGGGTAGGAAGCTGGTTTTTTGCGGGCTCAGACTTTGCTGGTGGCGTCGTCCCGGATGTAGTTACGCTGGCGAAATCGCTCGGCAGCGGAGTTCCCGTCGGAGCGTGCCTCGTGAACGATCGCGTTTCATCCGCGATCAAAGAGAATGATCTGGGAACGACGTTCGGTGGCGGGATGTTGGCGATGGCCGCGGTACTTGCGACATTGGAGGCGATCGAGGCGGACGGAATGATCCCAAACGCGGCGGCCGCCGAGGCTTACCTGCGTAAATCGCTCGACGGATTGAAAGGTGTTGTCGCCATTCATGGAAAGGGATGCTTGCTCGGAATTGAATTCGAGGGGCCATGCTCACCTATCCACGCAAAGTTGTTGGACCAAAAGATCATCACCGGAACATCGAGTAACCCGAACGTTCTGCGGCTGCTGCCGCCTTTGTGTGTCACGCAAGAGGAACTCGCGTCGTTTGTCGAAGCAATTGGTTAGGATCCTGGGATGGGCGAAACCGTATTTTTGTTTGATGTCGACAACACGCTGCTCGATAACGATCGCGTGACGGCGGACTTGCGTAAGTTTCTGGAGAAGGAAGTAGGTGTCGATAGAAGCACCACGTACTGGGAGATCTTCGAGCAGCTTCGATCCGAACTTGGTTACGCGGATTATCTCGGGGCTCTTCAAAGGTACCGGGTAGAACATCCTTACGACTCTCACTTGCTTGCCGTCTCGACATATCTCGTCAACTACCCTTTTGCGAACCGGCTATTTCCGAACTCGCTCGATGTCATCGAGTACTGCAAAGGGTTAGGCAAGGTCGTCATCATGACGGATGGTGATGTCGTCTTTCAGCCACGAAAAGTGGAGTGCTCCGGGCTGTTTGAGGCGGTGGATGGGAATATCCTGATCTACATCCACAAGGAGAAGGAGCTTCACGACGTCGAGCGACGCTTTCCCGCAGATCATTACGTACTCGTCGATGACAAGGTACGGATCTTGTCGGCGATCAAGGAAATTTGGGGTGGGAAGGTAACGACGGTTTTCCCGGTTCAGGGGCATTATGCCCTTGACGCAGAAACGGTCGCGAAATATCCGTCTCCCGACATCAGGCTCGAGCGTATCGGACAAATGCTTGATCTCTCAATGGAGACGCTGATCGGAACAAATGAATAAAGATTTTCTAACAACCGCGCATTTCTCAACCGACGAACTCAAGGGGCTTATCGGTCGTGCGATCGAGCTTAAGTCAGTTCGCCAGGCAACGAAACCATTGGCCGGAAAGTCGGTCGCGCTGGTTTTCTTCAATCCGAGCCTGCGTACGCGAGCGTCCATGCAGGTTGGAATATACGAACTCGGCGGGAATGCGGTGATACTTGAGCCCGGCGGCACTTCGTGGACGCTGGAGCACCGCGACGGGGTTGTGATGGACGGCAACAAGACCGAGCACCTGAAGGAATTTGTTAGAGTTCTCGAACGGTACGTTTCAGCGATCGGCGTTCGTACATTCGCGGCGTTGGAAGATTGGGATGTCGAGCGGACCGATCCGATCCTGAATGCGTTTGCTCGATA
>JBEBGW010000441.1:0-3425 GCA_040081025.1 Pyrinomonadaceae bacterium
CCAGAAGGGATTGTTGATGACATACGTCCCTTCAAGGGCCATTCGCTTGAGCATCGCTCGAAAGTACGGAACTTCGTGCGAAATACGGTCGATGATCACGTCGTATTTCTTCGGTTCATCAAGGCGGATGCCTCCAACCGTAACCATCTCGGCAACAACCTTTCCGCCGCTTTTCTCGTTAATGCTCTTAATTATAGATTCGGGGAACGTCTCTTCGCGTCCCACCAATATTCCAACTCTTTTCATATATATGCTCTCAATACAGTACTAACCGAAATCCCTGATTTTATTCGATTCGGGCGAGCCGGGCAAGGTAAGGAAAATACTTGTGCAAAACATTGTTAACACGCTATTATTGTATTGAGACCGTCCGGTCTCATTTCTTAACCGGCAAACCTACCAGATCGATCACCCCAACCTAGTTCCACCCAAATGCACGACATTTCAAGCTCAGTAAATATACCGCCGCCGGATTCACCTTCACTACAACCGCCGCCTCCGCCTCCGCCTCCGCACGTTCAGTCGTTTCACAACGTCTTGAAACATATGATAGCGGCCGGGCATAACGTCAGCGACCTCATCTTTTCGCCTGGTCGGCCGCCGCAAGTTGAACTTACGGGCGATCTCGAACCGGTCGCGATACCGGGCCTGGAGCTCCTGAAGCCGCCGCACATCAAGGCCTTCGCGGAGATTATGCTTGCACACAGCGAGCAAGGCCTGGAGGCTTTCGACAAACTCGGCTCCGCTGACATCTCGTATGGCGTGCCTGGCCTGTGCCGGTTTCGCGTAAATATCTTCAAACAGCGCGGTTCGCACGCTATCGTGATGCGCGTGATCCCGACAACGCCGCCGAATTGGCAAGACCTCGATCTGCCGCAAGGGGTGATGAGTTCGGCCGAGCTGAAGAACGGCCTTGTACTCGTAACAGGTCCGACCGGCTCTGGCAAATCGACAACATTGGCTGCGGTCATCTCGATGATCAACGCGACCAAGAAGTATCACATCGTGACGATCGAGGATCCGATCGAGTTCATTCACGATCACAATCTTAGTACGATCCATCAGCGGGAACTTCATTCGGATACGCCAAATTTCGCACTCGCCCTTCGCGCGGCCTTGCGTCAGGCTCCCAAAGTGATTCTCGTCGGTGAGATGCGCGACCGGGAAACGATCGAGGTCGCGATGGAGGCCGCGGAGACGGGCCATTTGGTCCTTTCCACGCTTCACACGATCGACGCGGCGAAGACAATCGACCGTATCATCGGCGTGTTTCCGAAAAACGAAGAGCCGGTTATCAGAACGCGTCTCTCGCAATCGTTCCGGAGGATCATCTCGCAGCGTCTAATGCCCAAGGTCGGCGGCGGACGTATCGCGGCTATCGAGATCCTCGTGTCGAACTCGCGTACGCGAGAATATATTGAGAAGGGTGAGAAAGAAGGCCGCTCGATCACGGATGCGATGAACGACGGCGGACTCGACGGGATGCAGACGTTCGACAAAGTACTCGAACGCTACATTCGCGAAGGCCTTGTAACACGCGATACGGCGTTGGCCTACGCGTCAAACGCAACCAACCTCCAGCTATCGATCAGTGATCTGGACGAAGACGCCCGAAATAAGGCCGTCGCACTTCAGCAACAGGCGGAGTCCGAAACCTCGACCCCCGGTGATATTCAGATAGACGGATTTGAAAGATAGTGAAGTTGATCAGCATAGCTGACTAAAGAAAACGACAACAATTTATTGACGAATTCAGGATTCTCGCTTAAATTGCATTTGTTCTGTCGTTTCTGTATATGCGATTTAACCTGAAACTTCTGCCACTTTTTGCGGTCATTTTCTATTCCTCCGTCCTAGCGCAAGTCGAGGTGAGCCTCCCTCGAGGCGACGCGGGCAGAACAGGCGAATTCAACGTTACACCGATCGAGTCTTTCGGGACGGTCTGGAAGTCTCCCAAAGTCGCGAGTTTCGAGAGTGATGAGAGAGGAATAGTTTCCTCCTCGGAGAACGAGTGTCATGGAGCCAGCGCATGTACGGGGGATGGACTAGGACGGGATTGCCGGAACTCCGAGCTCAGGAAAGTCTATTCATGGCGGGCGCATATAATTTGCCAGTATTCGGAACCGGTAAGGAAAGCGCTCCTCTCAGACATCGAAAAAGCCTTATCATTTCTCTGAACGTGGGGCCCTCAATGACGTTGGGGCCGGGTGACGGAGATGGATTTCTCATATCTGTCGACTCCGAGACTGGCAAACCAAATTTCGTATTCAAATGTAGGAAGTGCTACGTCTCGAATCCAGTCGGCTACGATGACCTGATAATTATTACAACGCGAGAGATCGAAAAGCCTCGAGAAGGATCTGTTAAGGCGGTCAATGCTTCGACGGGAAAGCTCGAATGGTCATATCCCATCAGAAGTTCACTGGTGCCCCCAACCGTGCACGACGGCGTTCTCTATTTCATGGAAGGCCCGAGTCGACCCAATGCGGCTCTCGCACAGTCGTCGGAAACTATCATTCACGGATTTGACTTGAAATCCCAGAAGATAAAGTGGTCCTTCAAGGCGAAGGGAACGTTTGATACCCCCGCAATCTCGGACGGCGTTATGTTTGCGGCCTCAAATCGCGACTACATATACGCAATAGACCTTTCAACCGGGACGGAGAAATGGAGATTTAAGGCTGAAGCGAGGAACCCTTCCGTACGCAACGGAACGGTATTTTTTTCCGATTCTTCCAGTCTGTACGCGATTGATTCGACATCGGGAGCGCTCCGGTGGAAGACAAAGATTCCCGGAGGTGTGGATCAGGCGCTAGCTGTCTCGAAATCTAGAGTATTCTTCAGCAGCGGCAATAACCGATTTCACGCTGTCGATGCGACTTCCTGACAAATCGTATGGTCTACCAAGATCGAAGCTTATCCCTACGAACCTGTCATTTCACGCGATCGCGTTTTCGTCGGTGGTGATCGAGAACTGTTGATGCTCGATACTGAAACGGGGAAGAAATTCGAAACAGTGAAACTCGGCCGGGACGTTGCTTACACGCCGGTTCTTCTCGACGACATCGCCATTATCTACAACGGCGATGGATATTTCTTTGCTATGAAGAAGTAAGTAGACTAACGGTTGCCTTCTGGCAGGAGTTGATAATTGCTCATCTCGCGATTGTAGGAGTCGAGCTGGCCGAATTCGTCTGCGGTCGCGTCGAGCATCTGCTTGGTCATCGCGATGGAATCGGAAAGCTGCTCGAAATCGAGAAGCGAGAATTTCTCCGGCGTGGACATCGTGACGATCTCGTCATTGAGATAGCTGAAGAAGTTTTCGATCGACTGGAGTTGGCCCTCAACGAGTTTCACGCTCTGTTCGATCTCGTCGAATGACGCGATGCGGCGTTTGAGGATCTCGACGTTAGTTTGCTGGATCC